>DASPNP010000021.1:0-178212 GCA_035626475.1 Azospirillaceae bacterium | reverse complement strand
TGTGAACTCGAACACGAACAGGTCCTGCATGGTGACGACCTCGCCCTCCATGCCGATCACCTCGGTGATGTGGGTGATCTTGCGCGAGCCGTCGCGCAGGCGGGCGGCCTGGACGATGATGTTGACGGCAGACGCGATCTGCTCGCGCATCGCCTTGGCGGGGAGATTGTAGCCGCCCATGGCGATCATGTTTTCGACGCGCGAGATCGCCTCGCGCGGGTTGTTGGCGTGCACCGTGCCCATCGAGCCGTCATGGCCGGTATTCATGGCCTGCAGCAGGTCGAAGGCCTCCGGCCCGCGCACCTCGCCGACGATGATTCGCTCGGGACGCATGCGCAGGCAGTTGCGCACCAGGTCGCGCATGGTGATCTGGCCAGCCCCTTCGAGATTGGGTGGGCGCGTCTCCAGGCGCACCACGTGCGGCTGCTGCAGCTGCAGCTCGGCCGCGTCCTCGATGGTCACGACGCGCTCGCCATGGTCGATCATCTGCGACAGCGCGTTCAGCAGCGTCGTCTTGCCCGAGCCGGTGCCGCCGGAGATCAGGATGTTCAGCCGGCAGCGCGAGGCGATGCGCAGCACCGTCGCCATGGCCGGGGACAGGTTCTCCTGCCGCTGCATGACGTCCAGCGTGATCTTCTTCTTGGCGAACTTGCGGATGGAGATGCTGGGTCCGTCGATCGCCAGGGGCGGGATGATGATGTTGACGCGGCTGCCGTCGGCCAGGCGCGCGTCGACCAGCGGCGTGCTCTCGTCGATGCGGCGTCCGATGGCGCTGACGATGCGGGTGGCGATGGACATGACATGGGCATTGTCGCGGAACGCCACGTCGGTCAGCTCCAGCTTGCCGCGCTTCTCGACGAAGACGCGCTGCGGGCCGTTGACCATGATGTCGGTGACCGTCTCGTCCGCCAGCAGCGGCTCCAGCGGCCCCAGCCCCAGCATGTCGTCCAGCAGCCGCTCGACCAGCTCGGCCCGTTCCGGCGCGTTCAGCTGCAGCCGCTCCTCGGCCAGCAGCTCCACCACCAGGTCGCCGACCTCCTTCGCCAGCTCCTCGCGCGGCAGGCGGGCGGCGGCGCTGGTGTCGATGCGGTCGATCAGCAGCCCCTGCAGCCGCGCCTTTGCCTGCTCCACGCTGGCGCGGTCCACCGGCAGCCGGTCGCCCTCGGGCGGTTCCACCAGCCGCAGCACCGGCGGCGCCGCGGGGCGCGGCGGTTCCGGCGCCGTCATCGGGGCGGGGGGCGGCTCGACCGGCGCGGGCTGCCGGGGCGCGGCATCCAGCAGGGCGTTGATCAGCGCCGTCACCAGGTCGCGCTGGTCCAGCAGGTTCAGGTCGCGCGTCTCGGCATCGCCGAGGTCGGCCAGGGCCTGCTTGACCTCCCGCGCCACCTCGCCGCGCTGCATCCCGCCCGCCCGCTCCGGCGGCAGGACCCGGGCGATCGCGGGAAACAGCCGGGCCGTCAGCGCCTTGATGAAGGGCGAGTGCACCCCGCCGTTGCGGTCCATGCTCATGCCCGCCTCCCCTTGCCCGGCAACGGCAGGTGCGACGCTAGGAAGGCGGCGAAGGAGCGGCGCTTGGGCGGCTGGGCGGCGCCCGCCATGCGCTCCGCCAGACCGCGCAGGGCCGCCGTGACGGGCGCCGCCTTGGCGACGGAGCCCAGCGACTTGCCCTGGTTGGCGGCGGCGGTGACGTGGCGGGCGTCCTCCGGGACGATGGCGGCGAGCTGGCCCTGGATGCCGCGCTCGAAGGTGGCGCGGTCGACCTGCGGCTTGCGCTCCTTGCCCACGCGGGCGGCGACGGGCAGCACCCGCACAGTGCCCGCCGCGCCCTGCACCGCCTGGCTCAGGCGCACCGTGTCGCGGATGCCGGCCAGCGACAGGTCGGAGACCAGCGTCACGCTTTCCGCCCCCGCCAGCAGGCGGCGATGGATCGGCACCAGGGCGCGGGGCATGTCCACGACGATGCAGTCGAACTGCGCCCGCAGCTCGCGCATCAGGGTCGCCAGCGCCTGCTGGTCGAAGAAGACGTTCTCCTCCAGCGGCTCCTCGGCGCCCAGGACCGAGAGCCGCTCGCTCTCCTGCACCATGGAGCTCGCCAGCAGCAGCGAGTCCAAGCGGTCCGGGGCCGCCAGCGCCTCGCGCAGGCCGCGGCCGGGCTCCAGGTCCAGCGAGAGGGCCGAGGTGCCGAACTGCAGGTCGAGGTCGAGCAGCGCCGTGTTGAGGTTCAGTTCGTGCGCCATCAGCCAGGCGGTGTTGGTGGCGATGGTGCTGGCGCCGACGCCGCCGCGCACGCCGACCACGGCGCAGACCTTGCCCTGGGCGGGCGCGGCATGGCGCGGCGCGGCGGAGGTGGGGGCGCCCTGGGCGAAGGCTTGGCGCAGCGCATCGGCGGTGACCGGCTTCACCATGTAGTCGGCGGCGCCGGCCTGGATCAGCGCGCGGTAGAGCGTCACGTCGTTGGCGGTGCCCAGTGCCAGGATGCGCGTGCCGGCGCCGACCCGGCCGGCCAGCCGCGACAAGGCGGCGACCGGCGCCTCCTCCGAATCCAGGTCCAGCACCAGCAGCGCCGGGCGCCCGGGTCCCAGGGGCAGGCTCTCCACGTCGGCGGGACCGCCGCGCAGCACCGCCGTCGAGGGCCAGCCGCGGTCGCGGGCGGCGGCGCGCAGCTGCTGCGCCGTCGCCTCGTCGGCCGCGACGGCCAGGAAGGCGTGATGGAGGGTCTGCGGGATGGTTTCAAGCATGCTCAGTGCACCGGACATGGCGGGTTCCCCTCATTTGCCGGGCGCGGCGGTGGAGGGTGCGGCCGCCAGGGGTGCGGCGGCGGCGGCGGCCTTCGCCTTCGCCTCCGCCGGGGTGGCGGGCGCGAGCTTCGGGCCGGCCGGCGTGCCGCGCTCGATCTCGGCCGGGCGGTACAGCATGGCGGCGAGGTTGGCGGCGGTGGCGCAGCCCTGCTGCGGCGACGGCTCGTTGCGCCATTCCGCCCAGGGATTGCCGTTCCAGGCGGGACAGCCGGGCGCGCCGGCGATGTAGGCGCGGGTGGAGACGACCAGCCGGTCGGGCCGCGACGCGTCGGGCGCGGTCCGGCGGTCCACCAGCAGCCCCCGGTTCTTCATCGTCTCGGCCAGCAGATGGACGCGGCGCTCCAGCAGGGCGGAGTCCTCCGACGCCGGCGCCACGATCTGCACCCGGTCACCCTGCCGCAGGCGCTGGACATCCAGGAAGGCGGCGAGCAGCTGCGCCTGGCTGCCGTTCAGCGCCGGGGCGCCCGGCTCGAAGCTGACGGTCAGCACCGCTTCGACCGGCGCGCCCACCGGCAAGCCCTGTGAGATGGCGGGCGGTGGTGTCGGCTGGGGTCCGGCGCAGGCCGCCAGGAACAGCAGGGCCAGGGCGGACGGGAGGGACCGGCGCGCGCGCATGGGCAGCCTCATTTCACGATGTAGCCGGCGGCCGGAGCGGCCGCCACCGGGGTGGTCCGCACCGGGGCCGGTGCCGCGCCCGGCTTGGCGAAGGGCGGGACGCCGGTCGAGGACCGGTCGACCAGCCGCCCCTCGAGCCGGTGCTCCACGTCGTCGGCGTGGCGGAGCCCGTCGGTCGGCAGCGCCAGCCGGGTGGAGCTGGGCTCCACCAGGTAGGGCGTGACGATGATGACCAGCTCGCTCTCGTCGCGCTGGAAGCGGGTGGAGCGGAACAGCGCGCCCAGCACCGGCATGTCGCCCAGGATGGGGAACTTGGAGACGCTCTGGTTGGCGTTGTTCTGCAGCAGTCCGGCGATGGCGAAGGACTGGCCGCTGCCCAGCTCCACCATCGTGTCGGCGCGGCGGGTGGTGAGCGCCGGGATCTCCAGCGAGTTGATGCGGATGGCGCCGGCTGCGGAGAGCTGGCTCACCTCGGGGCGCACCCGCAGGCCGATGCGGCCGGCGCCGGACAGGGTCGGCGTGAAGGCGAGGCTCACGCCGAACTGCTTGAACTGGATGTCGATCTCGCCTTCCTTGCCGGCCACCGGGATGGGGAACTCGCCGCCGGCCAGGAAGCTCGCCGTCTCGCCGGCCATGGCGGTCAGGCTGGGCTCGGCCAGCACGCTGATCAGCCCCTCCTCCGCCAGCGCGTCGATCAGCACGTTGATGTCGGTGGAGCCGGTGCGGAAGCCCAGCAGCAGGTTCTCCAGCGTGCCGTTGCGGTCGATGATGCCGGCGGCGTCCAGGATGTCGGGGCCGCGCGCCAGGCCGAACAGGAAGTTGCCGCTGGTGCCCAGCGCCTCCCAGTTGATGCCGAACTGCTTGCTGACCTTGCGCGACACCTCGGCGACGCGGACGCGCAGATGGATCTGCGTCGGCCCCTCGATGGCGATGCGGTTGATGACGTCGGTCTCCGCCGCCACGAAGCGAGCGGCCAGCCGCCGCGCATCCTCCGCCTGCTCGGCCGAGGCGACGCTGCCGGTCAGCACGATGCCGCCCTGCACCGACCGCGCCGAGACGCGCTCGCCCGGCAGCAGCTCCGACAGGCTGCGGTTCAGGCCGGAGAGGTTGTGGATGACGGTGACGCGACGGTTCAGGATCACCTGGTCCTGCCCGTCCACCGCCACCAGCGTGGTCTCGCCGGCGCCCTTGCCGATGACGGTGACCATGGTCGGCGACATGACCTGCACGTCGGCGACCTCGGGATTGGCGACGAAGACGGAGGCGGCCGGCGTGCGCAGGCGCAGCACCGTGCCCTTGTTCAGCTCGACCGCCATGGCGGCCTCGTCCTGGCGCATGGCCACGTCGGCGCGAACAGGCGAGACGAGCAGTATGCCGCCGACGAAGGCGGCCAGCAGGAACAGCGCGAAGGCGGCGAAGGGGCGCATGGCTCAGTTCCTCGGCGCGAAGCTGATGTCCTCGGCCTTGCTGCCGCGGATCACCTGCACCCGCCTGACGCGGGACGGATCGGGAAGGACGGCGCTGACGTCGCTGTCCCAGCTGTGGGTACGGGGGGCGGGCTTCTGCGGCACGGGCGCGCCGGACCGGGCGGCGAGCGCGGCCCGGACCAGGGCCGGCGCCCCGTCGTCGGCCGGCGGCATCTTCGCATCGTCGCGCGACAGGCTGCGCAGAGACAGCGACAGGCGGCCGAGTTCCACCGCCAGCGGCAGCCATTCGGCCTGGCGCGGCGTGACCTCCAGCGTCGCGGTCTGCGACACGGTGGGCTTCGCCTCCTGGTCGTTGGTGCGCTGGTCGAGCGCCACGACGCGCACGTCGGTCAGCACGGTCTCGCTGGCGCGCCGCTCCTTCATCGACGGATCGTCGGGCCGGACGACGCCGTGCGTCAGGATCACGTCGACCCGGTCGCCGGGGAAGACGAAGCCGGCGATGCCGGTCACCACGTTGATGGGCACGGTCACCGCCCGCATCTCCGGGTTCAGCACGGCGGCCAGGAAGCCGCGCTCGCCCGGCCTGACCAGCCGGCCGGCGAAGACCGGCTCGCCGGCGCGGATGCCGGTGCGGACGACGGCGCCGGCGAAATCCTGGGGCTTGGCCTCGCCCTCCGTCAGATAGGCGTCGTCGACGCCCTCCTCCGGCCAGGTGCGCCAGGCCAGGTTCTCCGGCTGGATCAGCAGGCCGGCGGGCAGGTCGGCCGCGGCCACCAGCACGCGCGCCATCCTCGGCGCCGGGACCGCGGGGGCTGCGGCGGGGGCCTGCACGATGATGGGGGCCGGCGTGCCGACGCGGCTGGCCAGCTGGAAGGTGGCGAGCGCCACGATGGCGGCGGCGGCGAAGAGGGCGAGGCGGCGCTTCTGCATGGGGGGCCTCCTTGGCGTCCGGGCTCAGGCCGCCGGGGCCAGGAACAGGGCGGCGACACCGCCGGCGGCGATGGCGACGCCGTAGGGGATGCGCCGGGGCGGCTCGGCGCCCTCGGGCGCCCGCAGCCGGTGGTGGAGCAGCATCGCCAGGGCCAGCAGGCCGCCGGCGACGCCCATCACCAGGATCAGCAGCGGGGTGGCGGCCGGACCGGCCCAGAGCGCCGTGGCCGCGAGCAGCTTGGCGTCGCCGCCGCCGATGACATTCATCGCGAAGAGAAGGATGCAGACCGCGAGGACCGCCGCGCCCGTCAGCAGGTGGGCCGCCAGCGAGCCCGCCGTTCCGGCGACGGCCGCCTGGACGAGGAAGGCCAGGACCAGGGCGGCGGGAATGCGGTTCGGGATCAGGTACCGGGCGATGTCGCCGATGGCGGCCCAGAGGAGGAGCCCTGCGGCGACCGCCGGACCGAGAAGCGGAGCGTGGAGCGAGACGTCCATGGCCGCTTGCCTTGGCGGGAGGAAAGGGAAAGCCGGAGCCGAGGCCGCCGCCGCCCGCGCATGGGGCGGCGGCGCGCGCTCAACTCCCCGTCACCGGGTGATCAGGGCGTCGTGCCCGTCCCGGTGCCGGTGCCGGTGCCCGTACCGGTGCCGGTCCCGGTGCCCGTGCCGCCGGTCGTGGGCGGGTTCACCGCTCCCTCCAGAGCGGCGGACACATCGCCGAACATCCCTTCCAGCGACTTGCCCATGGTGGTCAGCGCGCCGATGGCGGCGACGGAGACCAGGGCGGCGATCAGGCCGTACTCGATGGCGGTGGCGCCGGATTTGTTGCCGAGCAGGCGGCGGGTGATCTTGAGCATTGAAGCCTCCGGTTTCTGGATGCCGGCCCTTTCGGTGGATCGGACGGCATCAGCTAGGTGCCCGGATTAAATACTCCAATCGATCAGATGCACGCAAGACAAAATTGGCGCTCTGGTCTTCATTTGTGCACAGTTTGTTTTGATATGAACCGATCTCTACTTTGATGCGATATAGGCGGTACATTGATACGGACATAGTTTTACTATGCATTCAAACAGCACTGCATATTGGTTTGAATTTCGAAGTACCTGCGGGCGCCGACAGACGCTCAGGAACGAGGGCGGTAACCGGCCGCCAGCACCGCCGCGATGGCGGGCGGCGTGAGCATGAAGACCGGGCCGTCCGGGCGCGGCAGAGGCGGACCGTAGCCGTCGGCGCTCCAGCGCCGCAGCCCTTCCGCCCCCACCCGCCAAGCGGCGCCGCCGATCTCCACCATGACGCCGTCGGGCAGCTCCAGGACGTCCCGCCCCTCACCGGGAAGGAGGTGGCGCCGCTTCGCCCCGCCCTCCCCCACCCGCTCGCCATGGAGGATCCGGTCCATCTCCGGGGCGCGCGGCGGCACGCCGCCATGGGCGGTGGCCCAGGCGCGGCGGAAGGCCTCGAACTCGGCCCGCCGGCATTCGGCGCAGGGCCGGTGGCCGGCCGCCAGCGCCGTCGCCTCGTCCAGGAAGAACAGCTCGGTGTAGTGGCCGGGCCGCATGACCTGCCGACGGCGCTCCTTGAACTCCAGCAGGCAGCAGATCCAGGCGGCGCTCCGCCACCGCACCCGGCCCAGTCGCCGCTCGTCGTCATGCAGGCAGCCGCCGCGGTTCCCCATCAGCGTGCCCCGCGCCGGCACCGCGACGATCTCGCCCCAGGGGGTGACGCGGTTCCGCAGCGGCATCAGCGCGCCGGCCTGACCGTCAGACGGTCGAAGTCCCGGGCGATGTGGACCTCGGGAAAGGCCGCCCGCGCCTCGGCCAGCACCTCGGCGGGGTCGTAGCGGTCGGACTGGTGGGTCAGCACCAGCCGGCGGACCCCGGCCGCATGGGCCAGCCGGCAGGAATCGCCGACCGTCAGGTGCCCCCGCCCGCGCGCCACCTCCTCGTCCGCCGTGCGGTAGGTCGCCTCGATCACCAGCGTGTCGACGCCGCGGACATGCTCCACCAGCGCGTCGGCGTCCTGGCAGTCGCCGACCACAGCCAGCCGGGCGCCGGGCTCGCAATCCCTGAGGACCTCCTCCGGTTCCACCCGGCGGCCGTCGGGCAGCGTCACCGCCTCGCCATGGGCCAGCCTGGAGCGCTCCGGCCCGGTGGGCACGCCGAGCGCGTCCAGCTTCTCCCCGTCGACCGGCCGGTGCGACGCTTCCTCGAAGCGGAAGCCGAAGCTGTCGGTGCCGTGGTGGCGCACCGGGAAGGCGCTCAGGGTCACGTCGCCGCAGCGCAGGAAGCGGCCGGGATGCAGCGCCTCGTAGGCGATGTCCAGGCCCGGCTCGCCCTCCGGCCAGACCACCTGTTCCAGCAGGGCGCGGGCGGCGCGCAGCGAATCCTCGCCGCCATGGACGACGAGCCGGTCCGCCGCGTCCCACAGCTCCAGCGTTCCGGCGATCCCCGCCAGCCCCAGCACATGGTCGAGATGGCCGTGGGTCAGCAGCACCCGCCGGAGGCGGCGCAGGCCCAGATTGGCGGTGCGGATCTGGCGCAGCGTGCCCTCCCCGCAATCCACCAGCATGCGGGTCGTCTCGTGCTCGACCATGAGCGAGGACAGGCCGCGCGCCGCGCTGGGCACGGTGGCCCCGGTGCCGAGGAAGGTGAGTTGGAACATCGTCGTGCCTCCCGCCGGGCAGTAGAGCACCAGGCGCCGCCCTGCTCAACGCCGCCGAACTCAACGCCGTACCGCCCGCAATGTTCGCGCGCCGAACGGTCGCGGCGGCGACGTTTATTGATCCGTATCAATGTTTCGGCCGACGGATCGGCGGATGGTGGCTGGAGCAGCAACCGGGACACCGCGCCATGACCGACTCCGCCTTCAGCTTCCGACCCGAGGACGCCATCGCCCTGGCGGTCACCGACATCGTCAACGCCATGGCCCGCCACAGCGAGGGCGTGCTGGAGGAGGCCGGGCTGACCGCGCCGCAATGGACCGTGCTGCTGAACATCGCCGGCGACGAGAATTTCCGCGACGGCGGGCGCGAGGGGCCGGCGGTCTATTCCTCGGAGATCGCGCAGAACCGCGGCCTGTCGCGCCCCCATATCAGCGCGACCGTGACCGAGCTGCTGCGCAAGGGGCTGGTGCAGCAGGCCGACGACCCGATCGACCGCCGCCGCAAGCTGCTGACCGTGACGCCCGCCGGCCTGGCATTGCTGCGCCGGCTGCAACCGCTGCGCCAGGCGGTCAACGACATGCTGCTGGCCCATCTGGCGCCGGAGCAGCGGACCCAGCTGATGGAGACGCTGCTGTCGCTGCGCGACCGGGCGCGCACGACCGAGCCGCTGCGCCAGCCGCCGGCCCTGCGCAAGGCCTGCTGATCCGCGCCGGGCGCCACCAACGGAGGGGTGTCACGCGGGGATCGGCTGCGCTAGGGTTCGTCCCGACCCGTTCGCAGCAGGATACCGCCCCGTGACGCTCCACCGCCCCCTGACCGACAACCTCTCCGTCGCCCCGCAGATCACCGAGGATGACATCCGCGAGGCGGCGGCGGCCGGCTACCGGACCATCGTCAACAACCGGCCCGACGGCGAGGAGCCGGGGCAGCTGGACAGCCTGACGGCGGAGAAGCTCGCGACCGAGCTGGGCCTCGAGTACGTGTACCTGCCCGTCACCATGCCGACGATCCCCGCCAATGTCCGCGCCTTCGCCGAGGTGCTGGAGGACCATCCCGGGCCCATCCTCGCGCATTGCCGCTCCGGCACCCGCTGCACCATCCTCTGGGGCATGGCCGAGGCCGCCCACGGCAAGATGCCGATCGAGGAGATCCAGGTCCGCGCCGGCCGCGCCGGCTACGACCTCTCGGGCTATGGCCCGGTGCTGGAGGCGCTGCGGCGGGGCAAGGCTTGAGACCTACCTTCGTCACTTGCCTGTCCGGGGCGCCTTGGGTAGAGACGGCGGCAACCCTATCTTTCTAGCCGCCCCTACCCATTCCGAAGGATCGCCGCCCGTGAAGGCCCTCTCCGCCGCCGTGACGCTCTGCCTGCTGGCCGCCGGCCCCGCCCTGGCCCAGTCGAAGCCCGCCGCCAAGCCCGCGGCGGCTCCGGCCAAGGCCGCCGGCCTGTCCTGCGCCAAGCCGGAGAAGGTCGCCATCCCCGACCCGAAGAAGGCCAAGACGGCGGAGATGGAGGCGGCGCAGAAGGCGCTGACCGACTACACCACCAAGCTGAATGCCTACCTGAAGTGCCTGGACAAGGCCGAGGCCGACGCCCAGGCCGAGTACAAGACGCTCAGCGACCAGTGGAACAAGGCGGTGGACATCTACTCCAAACGGCCGGGCTGAGCCGCGGGCCCTTTCCAACGCCGCGCGGGGATGGAATATTTGTCCGGACAAGTCTGATCCGGGAGGTTCCATGTCCGCGTCCCCCGCCCCTGGCACCGACACCGCCCCGATCCTGCAGCGCGACCACAAGGTCATCCGCGGCAAGATCCTCTATACCTCCAAGAAGCCCGAGCGGCTGGACCAGGAGCGCGGGCGCGAGTGGTTCCACATCACCCTGCATGGCGACGGCAGCCGCGTCATGCAGGCCCATTGCGAGATCGACGACCGCCCGAGCGTGATGCGCGACATCACCTACGCCGTCGATCCCGACTGGAAGCCGCTGGACTGCCATGTCCGCCTGACCGTCGGCGACCGCTTCATGGGTTCGGGCTGGTTCCGCTTCGCGCCGACCTTCGCCGAGTGCGAGACCCATACGCGGCTGGAGGGCCGGGTCAGCCAGCGCATGGAGCTGGCGGCGCCGCTGCGCAGCTTCCAGCAC
Organism: Azospirillaceae bacterium; assembly: GCA_035626475.1. Taxonomy (GTDB): domain Bacteria; phylum Pseudomonadota; class Alphaproteobacteria; order Azospirillales; family Azospirillaceae; genus DASPKT01. Next base: position 167,640 of record DASPNP010000021.1, on the reverse strand, counting down.
CACGCCATCGCCGCCGACAGCTGGCACTTCCGCCTGTTCGACCTGTCGCGGCCCGACGAGATCCAGACCGTCGACCCGGTGCTGCTCTCCTCCCCCGATCATCGCGGCGCCACCGGGCCGATGCTGTTCTCGGTCGGCATGTCGATGAAACATGTCGGCCGCGAGCGCGTGCATGTGGGCGCCGGCAGCTTCGACGCCCTGCATTTCCAGGTCGTCTCCGCCCCCGGCCTCCCCCAGGCGCACCCGCCCTACGACGTCTGGTGCACCGACGACGGCCACTTCACCCTGCTGAAGGCCGCCGTCGGCGGGTACATGCAGACCTATTACGAGCTGGTGGAGCTGGAGGGGGGATTCTAAGGCTCATCGGGCAACCGGTCGGGCAGTTCTCATCGGCCGCCCTGCTCCCTCTCCCGTCATCCCGGCGTTTGCGCAGCTGGCGCGCAGCGCCTAAGCCGGGACCCAGGGATTGCAGCAATGGGAGATCAATGAAGCAGAGAGGCTGGAGCGTGGTGCGTCCTTCGACAAGCTCAGGATGAGGAAAGGTGAATGCCAGGCACTTTTGGTCCCATCACGTGCAAGTTCGGCCGGGAGCAGCTAAATCACCCTCATCCTGAGCTTGTCGAAGGACGCACAACTCAAACGCTGCCCGTCAAGGTGCGCCGCATCCGTCGCATCCCGCTGCAACCCCTGGGCCCCGGCTTAGGCGCTGCGCGCCAGCTGCGCAAACGCCGGGGTGACGGGAGGAGATATGCTTCCATACCGACAGCCTGGTGAACCCTGGAGACCGCCCATGAGCGATCCCGTCATCCGCTACTACAAAGAATCGGACACGATGGCGATCCAGCTGCGACCCTGGCCGGGTGATGTCGGCGACCCGGCGAATGTCGGCGTTCGCGACGCGGGGACGGACCTCGTGATCCACTATGCCGGCGACGGCCTACCCTGGCTTTGGGAGATCGAGCACGCCAGCCGCCACCCCGAGCACATCGCCGAGGCGCTGAAGCACATCAGTCAGGGTGACGCTGCGGCAGCCTGACTCCAGGCCCTTACCTAGCCCACCGCCTTCGGTCCGCTCTGCAGCGTGACCTCGCCCTTGCGGCCCATGGCCTTGGCCAGCGCGTCCAGGCGGCGCTGGACGACGTCGCCGCGCAGCACGGCGGCGTCGTCGGGCAGGCTCAGGACCAGCTTGTCGGCCGTCAGGCGGAGCGCGGTGCGCTGCAGCAGCGACACGGCGCCGCCGGTCAGGGTGTGCGCCAGGCGCAACGTCAGGCCCAGGATGTTGGCGCGGGCGAACTGGGCGTCGGACATCAGGCAGCGGGTCGGCGTCAGCGCCGGGCCGTCGGTGGTGCCGGCGTAGCGCACGAAGCTCGCCAGCGCCAGATAGGCGCGCTCGGCATGGTCGATGCCGGCGACCGGCATGCGCAGGATGCGCAGGAAGGCCAGCTCCGCCCGGTAGTCGGGATGCTCGGCCCAGCCCAGGTCGGACAGCAGGCAGGCGGCCTGGCGCAGACGCGCCTCGGCCTCGCTCTCCTGCGGGAAGATGGGGGCGGTCCACTGGATCATGGTCTCGGCGGCGCCGAAGCGGCCGAGATACTCCGCCACCTGCCGGCAGGAGCAGAGCAGCGGGTCCTGCGCCCGCTCCTCCTCCGGCAGCAGGTCGAACAAATGGCCCTCGCGCAGGCCGTAGGCCGAGAACACCACCTTCGACGGCTGCACCGCCAGCAGCAGCCGCTCCAGCACCAGCGAGGCCAGCGGCAGCGTGTCGGCGCGGCGCTTGGACACGCCCTTCATCTTCTCCAGCGAGGAGCGGCTCTGCCGCGCCACCAGCCCGGCGAAGTCGGCGCAGGCGCGGCCGTCGACCTCGTAATGGTGGATGATGTGCAGCGGGTGGTTCACCTGCTCCATATGCAGCTTGGCGAAGGCGCGCCAGCCGCCGCCCACCGGATAGAAATCGCGGCCCCGGGCGGCCTTGATCCAGGGCAGCCGGTCGAGATGCTGGTCGATCAGCTTGGCGGCGGCGCCCGGCTTGCCGTCGGTCGCCTCGATCAGGCGCAGCGGGCCCAGCGGCAGCGTCACCTGGGGACCGAGGTCGCCCTTGTCGAGCCCGACCAGCTCCAGGCTGCCGCCGCCCAGGTCGCCCATCAGCCCGTCGGCGCCCGGCGTGCCCGAGACGACGCCCAGGGCCGACAGCCGCGCCTCCTCCTCGCCCGGCAGGATGGAGACCTTGGTGCCCGCCACCCGCTCGAGATCCGCGACGAAGCCCGGCCCGTCCGAGGCGTCGCGCACGGCGGCGGTCGCCAGTATGTCGATGCGCCCCACCCCCATCACGTCCACCAGCCGGCGGAAGCGGGCGACGTTCTCCAGCGCCAGCTTCACGCCCTCCGGGTTCAGCCGGCCCGTGCGCTCCACCCCCCGGCCCAGCCCGCACATGATCTTCTCGTTGAAGATCGGCGTCGGCGAGCGGCTGACCCGGTCATAGACCACGACGCGGATCGAGTTGGAGCCGATGTCGATGACGGCGATGCGGTCCTCGGCATGGCGGTGGTCGTGGGCGGGCAGGCCGGTGGTCCTGGGGGGCATGGGCGTGTCCGATCAGCGGCCGGTCTTGGTCAGCACCAGGCGCGGCGGCACCCGGTGCTCGGCGAGCGCGCTGCCCCGGCCGGACAGGCTCGGGTTCGTCATGAAGTAGGTGTGCGCGCTGAACGCGGCCATGCCCCCCTCCACCCGCTGGTAGGTCCCGTCAGGAGCCAACAGCCAACTCTGCGCTTCGTCCTTCAGGTTCGCGACCATGATCTGGTCCAGCACCTGCTGGTGCACGGTCGGGTTCTCGATCGGCACCAGCGTCTCGATGCGGCGGTCGAGGTTGCGCGGCATCCAGTCGGCCGAGGAGATGAAGATCTTGGCCTTCGGGTTCGGCAGCCCGTGGCCGTTGCCGAAGCAGACCACGCGGCTGTGCTCCAGGAAGCGGCCGACGATGCTCTTGACCCGGATGTTCTCCGACAGGCCGCGCACGCCCGGGCGCAGGCAGCAGATGCCGCGGATCACCATGTCGATCTGCACGCCGCGCTGCGAGGCCTCGTACAGCTTGTCGATGATCTTGGCGTCGACCAGCGAGTTCAGCTTCACCCAGATCTGGGCGGGCCGGCCGGCATGGGCGTGGGCGATCTCGGCGTCGATCAGCTCGACCAGCTTCTGGCGCAGGCCGATCGGCGCGATGGAGATCTTCTCCAGCGCCTTGGGCGTGGCATAGCCGGTCATGTAGTTGAACATGTAGGCGGCGTCGTGGGCCAGCGCCGGGTCGCAGGTGAAGAAGCTGAGGTCGGTGTACACCTTGGCCGTGATCGGGTGGTAGTTGCCGGTCCCGAAATGGACGTAGGAGCGCACGCCCTCCGCCTCGCGGCGGACCACCAGCGACACCTTGGAATGGGTCTTCAGGTCGACGAAGCCGTAGACCACCTGCACGCCGGCGCGCTCCAGGTCGCGCGCCCAGCGGATGTTGGCCTCCTCGTCGAAGCGGGCCTTCAGCTCCACCAGCGCCGTGACGCTCTTGCCCGCCTCCGCCGCCTCGATCAGGGCGGCGACGATCGGGGAGTTCTTGGAGGTGCGGTACAGCGTCTGCTTGATCGCCAGCACCTGCGAATCGTGCGCCGCCTGGCGCAGGAACTGCACCACCACGTCGAAGCTCTCGAACGGATGGTGGACGACGATGTCCTTGTGCCGGATGGCGGCGAAGCAATCGCCTCCGAAATCGCGGATGCGCTCGGGGAAGCGGGCGTTGTAGGGCGGGAACAGCAGGTCCGGCCGCTCGTCGATGATGATCTGCCTGGTGTCGGGCAGGCCGATCAGCCCGTCCAGCACGAACACGTCGTCGTGCGAGACGTGCAGCTGGTGGCGCAGGAAGTCCCGCAGCTCCTTCGACATGCCGCTGTTCACGGCGAGGCGGATGACGCTGCCGCGCTTGCGGCGCTTCAGCGCGCTCTCGAAGGTGCGGACCAGGTCCTCCGACTCCTCCTCGATCTCGATGTCGCTGTCGCGCAGCACGCGGAAGACGCCGTGACCCTTCAGGGTGAAGGGTGGGAACAGCCGCTCGATGAAGGTGCGGACCACCTGCTCCAGCAGGATGAAGCGCACCTCCGAGCCCGGCAGCCGGATGAAGCGCTCCAGCTGCGACGGCAGCATGACCAGCGCGTCCAGATTCTGGTTCTTGACCGGGTCGAACAGCTGCAGCGCCAGCGAGAAGCCGGCGTTGGGGATGAAGGGGAACGGGTGCGCCGGGTCGACCGCGATGGGGGTCAGCACCGGGAAGATGTCGTCCAGGAACTTGGATTCCAGCCAGTCATACTCGGCCGGGGTTAGCTCCTCCGGATCGACGACGGCGATGCCGCTGGCGCGCAGCTCGTCGCGCATGGTCAGCCAGCAGGCCTGCTGGTCGCGCATCAGGTCGGTGACGCGGGCGTTGATGGCGGCCAGCTGCTGCGCCGGGATCAGCGCGTCGTCGCTGGGCGTCGTGACGCCGGCGGCGACCTGCGCCTTCAGCCCGGCCACGCGCACCATGTAGAACTCGTCCAGGTTGCTCGCCGAGATGGACAGGAAGCGCAGCCGCTCCAGCAGCGGATGGCAGCGGTTGTACGCCTCCTCCAGGACGCGCTGGTTGAAGGCCAGCCAGGAAAGCTCCCGGTTGATGAAACGGTCGGGGCTGCCGGGCTCGATCGCGGGCGCCTCGATCTCCTGAAGGGTGGTCACGTCTACCTCTGCCGGCTTGTCCTGTCGCGTCTCCCCAGCATAGCGCGAATCCGTTACGGTTCGCGCATCCGCCTGCGGCCCCTCAACATGCGAACCCCGCCGACGTGCCATGAAGACTCTCCTCCTGCTGCGCCACGCCAAGGCGGAACCCGGGATGCCCGGCCAGAACGACCATGACCGGGCCCTCGCGCCGCGCGGAGAGCGCAACGCGGGCACCATGGCCGACTACATCGCCGAGCGCAAGCCGGCGCCGGACCTGATCCTGTGCTCCAGCGCCGCCCGCACCCGCGCCACGCTGGCGCCGCTGCTGGCCCGGCTGGGCGGGCCGGCGCCCAAGGTGGAGTATGAGCGCATCCTCTATCTCTGCGGTGAGGAGGCGCTGCTGGACCGTTTGCGCAAGGTGCCGGAGACGGCGCGCACGGTCCTGCTGGTGGCGCACAACCCCGACCTGCAGCAGCTGACGCTGGGGCTGGCCGGCAAGGGCCCGCCGGAATGGATGGCCGATGTCAGGACCAAGTTCCCCACCGGCGCGCTCGCCCGCATCGAGTTGGGCGACGCGCCCTGGTCCACCCTGACCTGGGGCATGGGCACACTCACGGACCTCGCCAAGCCGCGGGAACTGGGGGAGGACTGAGCGCAGGAACCGGGTGGGCGCGGCGATCCGGCCGATGCAGCCTGCGGGCTCCCAACCAGAGGAGACCCCCCATGGCCTACCGCATCACCGGCCTGCCGCCCGAGCCCTTCCAGCCACTCTCATTCTTGCCGGACGCCGACCTCGCCGCGCGCGGCATCAAGCGCGTGACCGCCGACGCGCCGCAGGGTTTCCCCTGCCGCGTCACGCTGGAGGACGCGCCGGTGGGATCCTCCCTCCTGCTGCTGTCGCACCAGCACCAGCCGGCCGACAGCCCCTACCGCGCCTCGGGGCCCATCTTCGTGCGCGAGGGGGCGGAAGGTCCGGCGGTGATCGAGGACCGCATCCCGCCCTACCTGTCCACCCGCCTGTTGTCGGTCCGCGCCTACGACCAGGACGATCTGATCGTCGAAGCGGAAGTGGTGGACGGCGGGCAAGTGGAGCCGCTGTTCCTGAAGCTCCTGGACATGCCCGCAGTCGCCTACCTGCACGTCCACTTCGCCCGCCGGGGATGCTACGCGGCGCGGGTGGAGCGGGATTAAAGCCTGCCACACCATGGCTGGAGGGGTGCGCCCCCACTGCCCGTCATCCCGGCGAAAGCCGGGATGACGGTTGAGAGTGGCGATTACTGGTGAGAACCAGCAGAGGGTTCTCCGACAAGCCCTACGCCCCCTCCCCACCCTCCGCCTTCGGCTCGGGCTTGGGTTTCGGCGTCAGCAGCTGGCGGCAGAAGGGCACGGTGATCGGGCGCTTGGCGGCGAGCGCCTCGCGGTCCAGTTCCGCCACCACGCGGCGGGCGCTGTCGAAGCTGCGCTCGGTGTGGGTCATCAGCCATTGGATCACGTCCTCGCCGACGCGCACCTGGCGGTCGACGAAGAGCTTCACCAGCACCGCCATCAGCAGCGCGTCGTCCGGCGCCGCCATCGCCACGGCGGGGGCCGCCACCAGGCGCGAACGCAAATCGGCCAGCCGCGTCACCCAGTTGATCGGCGCGTAGCCGGCCAGCAGCAGGATCTGGCCGCCGGCGTCGCGGGCGACGTTGTAGAGATGCAGCAAGGCGCGTTCCAGCGTCGGATCGCCCGCCACCTCGTGCGCCCGGTCCAGCACGGCGGTGCGGCCGGGCCCTAGCAGGCGCGGCACTTCGGCAAGGTCGAGATCCTCCGGCCCCAGCAGCGGGGCACGCGAGCGGGCGCGCCAGACATTGGCGAGATGGCTCTTGCCGCAGCCCTGCGGCCCATAGATCACCAGCGCCGGCGCCGGCCAGTCGGGCCAGCTGTCCAGCCAGGCGACGGCGTCGGCATTGCCCGGCGCCACCAGGAAATCCGCCTCCCCCATGGCCGAGCGGTGGCCGAGATCGAGGGGAAGCTGTCGCTGCGAACTCATGATGAGGGCGGTACCCGAGGAACGGTGCGGCCGCCAGTTAAAGCACAGGCGGGGGCGCGTCCGCCATGGTGCGCGCGGGCGTCGCTTCCGCCGCCGGGTGGATGGCCGGGCCCACGGCCGAGGCGTCGGGCGGGAAGTCGCCGGCCGGGACGTGCGGGCGGTTCACGCCGGTGTAGTAGCTGCTGGCCATGTACTGCCCAAGGCCGAAGCGCACCAGCACGCCGATGACGGCGGCGACCGGCACCGCCAACAGCACGCCGGTGAAGCCGAACAGGCTGCCGGCCGCCAGCAGGGCGAACATGACCCAGACCGGGTGCAGCCCGACGCGGTCGCCGACCAGCTTGGGCGTCAGGACATTGCCCTCGACCGCCTGGCCGAAGACGAAGATGCCGGCCACCAGCCCGACCCGCCACAGCTCGTCATATTGGAAGAAGGCGATGCCGACCGAGGCCACGAATCCCACCAGCGAGCCCACGAAGGGGATGAAGGACAGGAAGCCCGCCAGCAGCCCCACCATCAGCCCGAAATCCAGACCGACGATGGTCAGCGCCACCGCGTAGAACAGGCCCAGCACCAGGCAGACCGCCGCCTGGCCGCGGACGAAGCCGGCCAGCGTCCGGTCGGCCTCGCGCACCTGCTCGCGGATGGTCTCGGCATGGGCGCGGGGCAGCCAGCCGTCCACGGCGGCCACCAGCTTGTCCCAGTCGCGCAGCAGGTAGAAGGCGACGATGGGCGTGATGAAGATGACCGAGAGGATGTCGACCAGCGACACGGCGCCGCTGAACAGCCCCTTCGCCAGATCCACGCCCCAGGAGACCAGCGTGCCGGCATATTCGCCGGCTGCCGTGCGCAATCGCTCCATATCGTCGGGCGACAGGCGGCGCAGCAGCCGGTTCAGCTGCGGGATCAGCTCGGCCTTCACCCAGGCGATGAAGCCCGGCAGCCGCTGCACCAGATCGACCACCTGGTCCTGGATCAGCGGCACCAGCAGCACCAGCCCCAGCGCCGCCACCAGCAGGAAGCTCAGCAGCACCAGCGTGGTCGCCAGCCAGCGCGGCGCCCCGCCCCGCTCCAGCCGGTCCACCGCCGGATCCAGCAGATAGGCGATCGCCATGCCCGCCACGAAGGGCAGCAGCATGCCGTGCAGCAGCCAGATCAGCGCGGCGAAGACCAGGAAGCCGATCAGCCAGAAGCGCAGCTGGCGGGCGGGGTTCATCTCAATGCTTCTCCCGCGTGCGGAGGATCAGCACGCCCCGCATGACGTAGGCGAGCAGCGACCAGCCGGTGGTCACCGCCACAAGCCATTCCAGCGGCAGGATCCAGAAGTCAAGCCCCAGCCCCGGCCCGTGCACCGCCAGGACCAGCGCCGCCAGCGCGATCTGGGCGGCGGTGTTGAGCTTGCTGATGGCCAGCGGCTGCATCGCCAGCCGCTCCTTCATCAGGTGCAGCGTGGTGACGCCGGAGACGATGACGATGTCCCGCACCACCACCAGCGCGACCAGCCAATCCGGCAGCAGCCCCTCCACCGCCAGCGCCACATAGGTGCTGACCAGCAGCATCTTGTCGGCGATGGGATCCAGATAGCCGCCAAGCTTGCTGCGGGCGCTGAAGGACCGGGCGATGATGCCGTCCACCGCGTCGGACAGGCCGGCCACCACGAACCACCAGAAGGCGGCGGTCAGATGGCCGTTGACGATCAGCCACACCGCGACCGGCACCGAGGCCAGCCGCGCCATGGTGATCAGGTTGGGGATGGTGAATATCTGCGGGGGCGGCGTCGCCACGGGGGCCTCACTGGCCGCCCTGGCGGGACAGCACCCAGGCGGGCGCCTCGCCCACGGCCGGCGGCGCACGGTCGGCGGGCACGCGGCCGAGCGCCAGGTCGCGCTGGGCGAGCGCGCCGCGCAGCGCGCCGACCTCGCCGACATGCGCGACCTCCAGCAGCGCCTCGCTGCGGTTCAGCGAGATCACCTTGGTGCGGGTGACGGTCGGGATCTGGGCCAGCCGCTTGCGCGTGTCGGCCCAGTCCTCCAGCCCCCGGATCGGCACCAGCGCCACGAAGCGGTTCTCGGTGCCGGACGCCACGAGGTTCGGGCGCTTCCAGTCCTCCTCCATGCGCTGGATGGCGGCGGCCGCGGCGGCCGGATACTGGTCGGGCGAGGCCACGGCGACGTTCAGCGTCTCGGCGGCGGGCGGCTTGCCCTGGGCGTGGCGGGTCAGCGTCACGCCGTTCCCCTGCCCGACCTCGGCCACCACCAGCTGGCCCGCGCCGTAGCGCTCGGCCAGGCGCAGCAGCCCGTCGGACTGTCCACCGACGGCCGCAGCGGCATCCACCGTCGCGAGGTCGGTCGCGTCGCCCACCGGCACCAGGACCGGCAGCAGCCCGTCGGCCGACGCCGCCTCGCTCCAGGCCTGGCGCCACTCCGTCTCGCGCTCCCACAGCACCGGCTGACCGTTCTCGATCGCCACCGGCACGACCAGCACCGGCTTGGAGCGCACCTCGGCATAGCGCCAGCCCTGGGAGATCAGGAACTGGCGGACGACGTTCGGGCGGAAGCTGACGGTCATGGTGCCCATGTAGCGCACGGCGCTCGCCCGCTCCTCCTGCACCTCGAAGCTGTCGACCAGCGGCTCCAGCGTCATGCCGGGCAGCGGCTGGCGGTTGTCCTCGCGCGGGGTGAGGCGCGCCAGCAGCTTGGCGAAGGCGTCGCGCTGGGCCTTCGCGATGGCTTGGTCGCGCGCGGCCGCCGCGCTGTCGGCGGAGACGTCCACCTTGACGTCGCGTACCGTGAAGATGTCGGCATCCTGCGCCGCGGCGGTGAGGATCGGTAGCAGCGCCAGCAGGGCGGCCAGACCCAGCACGGAGGCGGCCTGTCGCAGGGCGGGGATGCAGCGGTCCAGCATTGCAATGCCTTCCAGTCTTGCTATGGTCGCGCCCGCAAACGGGGCGCCCTGGCGAACAACGCCCGACGGCGCCTGTTGGCGCCCGGAGGGTGCGGAGCGCCGGGCCTAAATAGCCCAGCCCCCTGATGAACGCCACCCCTGCCCGGAACGCGCGAGGCCACCGTGACCAGCTATTCATATAAGGACGCCGGTGTCGACATCGATGCGGGCAACGCGCTGGTCGAGGCGATCAAGCCGCTGGCGAAGTCCACCGCGCGGCCCGGCTCCGACGCCGGCCTGGGCGGCTTCGGCGCGCTGTTCGACCTGAAGGCGGCCGGCTTCACCGACCCGCTGCTGGTCTCCACCACCGACGGCGTCGGCACCAAGCTGAAGGTGGCGATCGACGCGAAGCGCCACGACACGGTCGGCATCGACCTCGTCGCCATGTGCGTCAACGACCTCGTGGTGCAGGGCGCCGAGCCCCTGCTGTTCCTGGATTATTACGCCACCGGAAAGCTCGACGTGGCGACCGGCCGCGCCATCGTCGCCGGCATCGCCGAGGGCTGCCGGCAGGCTGGCTGCGCGCTGGTCGGCGGCGAGACGGCGGAGATGCCGGGCATGTACGCCGAGGGCGACTACGACCTCGCCGGCTTCGCCGTCGGCGCGGTGGACCGCAAGGACGTGCTGACGGGCGTGGAAGCCCGGGCCGGCGATGTGGTGCTGGGCCTCGCCTCCTCCGGCGTCCATTCCAATGGCTACTCGCTGGTGCGCAAGCTGGTCGGCGTCGCCGGCCTGTCCTACGACGACGACGCCCCGTTCCAGCCGGGCACCAGCCTGGGCGAGGCGCTGCTCACCCCGACCCGCATCTACGTCAAGAGCGTGCTGCCGGCGGTGCGCGCCAAGGCGGTACGCGGCCTCGCCCACATCACCGGCGGCGGCCTGACCGAGAACATCCCGCGCGTGCTGCCCAAGGGGCTGGGCGTGGAGCTGGACGCCGGCGCCTGGACCCTGCCGCCGGTCTTCAAGTGGCTGGCCCAGGTCGGCAACATCGCGCCGGCCGAGCTGGCCCGCACTTTCAACTGCGGCATCGGCATGGTGGCGCTCTGCCCCGCCGACCGGGCCGAGGAGGCCGAGCGGCTGCTGGCCCAGGGCGGCGAGACGGTGCGCCGCATCGGCACCGTCGTGGAGGCTTCGGGCGAGCACCGCGTCGCCATCAGGGGCATGGAGCAGGCATGGCGCGGCTGAGGGTCGGCGTCCTCATCTCGGGACGCGGCTCCAACCTCCAGGCGCTGATCGACGCGGCGGCCGAGCCGGGCTTCCCGGCCGGGATCGCGCTGGTGCTCTCCAACAAGGCGGATGCCCAGGGGCTGGAGCGCGCCCGTGCGGCCGGCATCGCGACGGCCGTGGTCCCGCACAAGGATTTCGCCGACAAGCCCGCCTTCGAGCAGGCCATGACGGCCGAGCTGGAGCGGGCGGGCGTGGAGCTCGTCTGCCTCGCCGGCTTCATGCGGCTGCTGTCGCCCTGGTTCGTGGCGCGCTGGCGCGACGCTCTCATCAACATCCACCCGTCTCTGCTGCCCGCCTTCCCCGGGCTGGACACGCACCGCCGCGCGCTGGAGACGGGGGTGCGCTTCCATGGCTGCACCGTCCACTATGTGCGCGACGAGATGGATGTCGGCCCGATCCTGGTGCAGGCGGCCGTCCCCGTGTTGGACGGGGACACCGAGGAGGCCCTGGCCGCCCGGGTGCTGGAACAGGAGCACCGGGCCTATCCGCTGGCGCTGCGCCTCATCGCCGAGGGCCGTGCCCGGGTCGAGGGCGACCGGGTTCGGATCACCTCGGCGGGCGCGCCCGCTGCGGCATTGAATCCACAGGGCTGATCCCCCCACCATTCCCCTTGCCAAATCGGCGCCCGAGCGCTTACACCGGGGCGCAAGAGACGCTTTTTCGCATGAGGGGAGAGGGTACATGGCCGGCAATCACACGCCCGTGGTCGTCAGCGAGGAGGTCGTGCGCGAGCACGCCCATGGCTGGGCGGAGTTCACCCGCTTCATGACGATCGGCATCGTCGCCGTCGTCCTGCTGCTGGTCGCCTTCGCGCTGCAGTTCGCGACCGGCTGGGGCTTCGCGATGTTCCTGCTGTTCGTCTCCTACGTGGTCCTGACCCTGATGGTCCTGGTCCGCAAGATCTGATCCCTTCCGGGGCCGGAACGACAAAGCCCGTCGGAGCGATCCGGCGGGCTTTCTGCTGTCTGGGGCGGCCCTCAGGCGGCGGCTGCGGGATCCGCTTTGGCCCGGCGGCTGACCTGCAGCAGCTCGATGGCGATGACGTTTCCGTCCTTGTCGTAGTCCAGCAGAATGCCCGGCGCCACCTCGCGCGTGTCCGCCGCCTTCGCCCCGTCCGGCCCGAACCGGATGAACATGGCGTCGGCTTCGGGATCGTAGCTGGTGGTCATCATGGTTGTGCTCCACGGTCGAAGTGGGCGGTGATGATCAGGATATCATCGCTATCCATGCGATGAACAACACGAAGGATGCGGCCGCCGCACTCGGGCACCGGAGCGAAGGACCTCATCAGGGAGGGATCGGTCGGGTCCGGCATCACTCTCGTGGGTGAACGGAGCGTGTTCTCGATCCAACGCTGTGCGATCCCACGCCGCTCGGCAGCTTCAATCGCGTGCTTCGTCAATCGAATCACCGGCGGCCCTCCGGAATGCTAGTGCATTCGACGGCAGCTTGGAGCCCGACGCAAGCGTTCGAGCAAAAGAAAAAGGCCGCCGGGTCGCCCGGCGGCCTTTCCCTAAACCTCGACGTCGCGCCTGGATCAGGCGGCGATCTCGATGCCGGCGAAGAAGTAGGCGACCTCGCGGGCGGCGTTCTCGGCGCTGTCGGAGCCGTGGACCGAGTTCGCCTCGATGCTCTCGGCGAAATCCTTGCGGATGGTGCCGGGGGCGGCGTTGGCCGGGTTGGTGGCGCCCATAATCTCGCGGTTGCGCGAGACGGCGTTGTCACCCTCGAGGACCTGCACGACCACCGGGCCGGAGATCATGAACTCGACCAGGTCCTTGAAGAACGGGCGCTCGGCGTGCACCTCGTAGAACTTCTCGGCCTGGGCGCGGGTCAGCTGCACGCGCTTCTGCGCGACGATGCGCAGGCCGGCGTCCTCGAACCGGGCATTGATCTTGCCGGTCAGGTTGCGGCGGGTGGCATCCGGCTTGATGATGGACAGCGTCCGCTCGACGGCCATGTCTCTTCTCCTGGGGGTGGGCAAAAAAGTCGCGGCGTTATATACGCGCCGCCCGTCCCCCGCAACCGCGATTACGCGGGTGCAGCAAGGGCATCGGCGTAAGGCTGCGCGCACCCAGGATGCTTCGGGCGCATGACGGTTCCGGCGGACCGCGCGACCGTGGTAAGAGCAGCGCCATCATGCTGCACATCCAGGACCTCACCTTCCGCTTCGGCGGCCGCACCATCCTAGACCAGGCGAGCGCCGCCATCCCGCGCGGCCACAAGGTCTCGCTGGTCGGGCGCAACGGCGCCGGCAAGACCACCCTGTTCAAGCTGATCGCCGGCGAGCTGCAGCCGGACGGCGGCGACATCACCCTGCCCGCCGGCGCCCGCATGGGCATGGTGCGCCAGGAGGTGCCGGCCGGCGCCATGAGCCTGGTCGAGACCGTCATGGCCGCCGACGAGGAGCGTACGGCGCTGCTGGCGGAGGCCGAGACCGCCACCGACCCGATGCGCATCGGCGAGATCCATGCGCGGCTGGCCGACATCCAGGCGCACACGGCCGAGGCGCGTGCTGCGCAGATCCTGGCCGGCCTCGGCTTCGACGCGGAGCAGCAGAAGCGCCCCTGCGCCGACTTCTCCGGCGGCTGGCGCATGCGCGTGGCGCTGGCCGGCGTGCTGTTCTCCTCCCCCGACCTGCTGCTGCTGGACGAGCCGACGAACCATCTCGACCTGGAAGCGGCGATGTGGCTGGAGGGCTATCTGAAGTCCTACCCGAACACGATCCTGCTGATCAGCCACGACCGCGGCCTGCTGAACAGCGTGCCCACCACCACGGTTCATCTGGACCGCGGCAAGCTGAACAGCTACGGCGGCGGCTACGACCGCTTCGTGCAGACCCGCGCCATGCAGCTGGACCTGCTGAAGGCGGCGGCGGCGAAGCAGGAGGCGCAACGCAAGCACATGCAGTCCTTCGTGGACCGCTTCCGCGCCAAGGCCAGCAAGGCGACCCAGGCGCAGAGCCGCATCAAGGCGTTGGAGAAGCTGGGCCCGCCGATCCAGGTGATCGAGGACACGCCCGTCAGCTTCGACTTCCCCTCCCCCGACGAGCTGGCGCCGCCGCTGGTCAACATGGACGACGTCGTCATCGGCTATGGCGACCGGCCGGTGCTGCGCAAGCTGGGGCTGCGCATCGATCCGGACGACCGCATCGCCCTGCTGGGCGCCAACGGCAACGGCAAGTCGACCCTGGTGAAGCTGCTGGCCGGCAAGCTCCAGCCCATGGCGGGCGAGTTCCGCAAATCGCCGCGCATGCGGGTCGGCTACTTCGCCCAGCACCAGACGGACGAGCTGAACCTCGACTGGACCCCGGTGCGCCAGATGGCGGCCGTGCTGAAGGACGTCCCCGAGCAGAAGGTGCGCGCGCATCTCGGCCGCTTCGGCTTCCCGCAAGCCAAGGCCGACACGGTCATCGGCAAGCTGTCGGGCGGCGAGAAGGCGCGGCTGCTGTTCGCGCTGATGACCCGCGACGCGCCGCACATCCTGCTGCTGGACGAGCCGACCAACCATCTGGACATCGAGAGCCGCGAGGCGCTGGTGCAGGCGCTGAACAGCTACGAGGGCGCGGTCATCATCATCAGCCACGACCCGCACCTGATCGAGCTGACGGCCGACCGGCTGTGGCTGGTCGCCGACGGCACCTGCCGGCCCTATGAGGGCGACATCGACGATTACCGCCGCCAGCTGGCCGAGCAGCGCCGGGCCGAATCGCGCTCCGAGCGCACCGAGGACACCGGTTCCGCCGCCTCGCGCAAGGACGGGCGCCGCGCCGCTGCCGAGCTGCGCCAGCAGCTGGCCCCGCTGCGCCGCAAGGTCGAGGAGGCGGAGAAGCGGATGGCGAAGCTGGAAGCGGCCAGGGCGAAGGTCGAGGCGAAGCTGGCCGATCCCGCCCTCTACACCGGCCCGAAGGAGGCCGTGACCAAGCTGCAGATCGAGCTGGGCACGGCGCAGAAGGACCTGGCGGCGGCCGAGGAGGAGTGGCTGGCGGCGTCCGAGGCGCTGGAAGAGGCGACGGCGGCCCTGACGGCGGGCTGAGGCGGCGGGAGCGTCGATTCCGAACCGCTTAAGTCGGGATTTCGGGCAGCGCCCCCCTGACGGTCGGAACCCCGGCCCTATCTCGTTCGTTGGCACCCGCGTGTCCTAGTGCCGTCAGACGATTGCAAAGCCGGGCGGCGCATGCCATCTGTCCAACCGAGTCTGCCACTTCCGAAAGGGTCGCTCGCCGATGCCCCTCGATCGCATTGAGGCCACCGCCGACGCCAAGCCGTCCCGCAGCCAGAATCCCGTCTGGCTGTTCTTCAAGCGCTGGCTGGCGAATCCGCTGTCGATGGCCTCCATCACGCCGTCGGCGCCGGCCCTGGCCCGCCTGATCGCCCGCAACATCCGCCGCGACCCGGACGAGATCGTCGTGGAGTATGGCGGCGGCACCGGCCCCATCACCCGCGCCCTGCTGGAGGCCGGCGTCCCGCCGTCGCGCCTCTACGTCTTCGAGATCGACCCCGAGCTGCACGGCTACCTGTCGGCGCAGTTCCCGGACGTGAACGTGATCCTGGGCGACGTGACCCGCGTGCGCGACTATCTGCCGGAACAGTTCCACGGCAAGGTCGGCACGGTCGTCTGCGGCATCCCGATGATCCTGATCCCGGTCGACGCGCAGCGGAAGATCGTGGACGAGATCTTCAAGATCATGCCGGCCGGCCGCCGCTTCCTGGCCTACACCTACTCGCTGGCCTCGCCGATGAAGAAGGAGCCGCTGGGCATCGAGGGCGGCCGCGTCGGCTTCACCTTCGCCAACGTGCCCCCGGCCTCGGTCTGGGCCTACACCAAGAAGCCGGACTGAGCCACGCGCCGTCCGCGATCGAATCGGAACCGCCGGGAAGGAGACTTCCCGGCGGTTTCTCTTTGCGCACCGTTCAGCGGGTCTACTGACCGGCCGGCTTCGCGGGCGTCGGCTGGGCGGGCTGCTGGACTGGCTGCTGCGCCGCCTTCTGGGCCGCCTTGGCCTCGTCCTTCACCACCCCGTCCCGGACCGCCAGCGTCAGGGGCTTGCGGGTGTCGCAGGCGGGGTCGGGCGCGAAGGCCAACCAGTGGATGCTCGCCCGCTGCGGCAGCGGCCGCATGACCTCGCCCTTGGTCCCGTCGATCACCGTGGCGCTGAAGGTGCCGTCGGTGGACATGACGGCCCGCCACAGCAGCTTGCCGGAGGCATGGAAGTCCGCCACCCCGGGATCGAAGTAGGAGGCCTGCAGCATGTGCTCCGGCAGTTGCGCCACCACCTCCTTGCCGCTGTGGATGGAGATGAAGACCGGGTCGGCGTAATGCTCGACCGACACCTCCTTGCCGGTCTGGTCCGGGAAGATGCCGCCCCAGACGAGGCGCACCGAGTCGCCGCGCCGGATCGCGCCGAACAGCGCCTCCTTGGAGCCGGACAGGGCCTTGCCGTCCTTGTCGTGGTGGTAGAGCGGGCGCCAGACCGGGGTGGCGCAGGAGAGTTCGGCCTTGGACTGCGCCAGGACGGGCGTGGCGGCCATGACGAGCGCGGCCGCGGCGATGAAAATCCTCATTTCCGCTTCCCTCCCTGGCCCAGCGCGCGCGGATCGACGCACCAGGTGCTGGCGACCTTGAAGCTGCGCACCTCGTCGAAGTTCCAACGTCCCTCCAGCACCCCGTTGGTGCCCAGCGAGGCGTTCCAGTAGCCGGGGCCGGCCGCCAGCTTGATCTCGGCCTTGCCGCGCACCGGGCTCTGCCGGTGGATCTGCGGCATCTGGGTGAAGACCTCATTCTCGAAGATCGTCAGGAACAGCGCGTCGGCCCAATGGACCAGGTCGACCGTCCCGTCATTCTCGAAATCCATGGAATAGCCGACGCGGATAGGCTGGCCGGCCTCCACCGCCTGCCGCAGCGCGTCCTTGGACCCGGCGGACACGGCGCCGTCGGGCCGTACGCTGACCAGATGCCCGGCGCAGGAAGGCGCCGCCTGCGCCGATGCCGTTGCGGGCATGAAAAGAACAGTAGCCGCAAAGAAGAGGAGAAGGCGCTTCATGTCGTTGCTCCCTGATGTGCCCCGCGCGCCTGTGTTCTCCATTCCCCTGTTTCAGTCGACCGCCGATTTGTTACGGATGGTAACCATGACCCTATTCCTTCCGCGGGGTCAGGCGCAGCAGCGGGTCGGTGAGGAAGGGCGGCAGCAGCCCCAGCAGCCAGGTCGCGGCATAGGTGGGGAACGGGAAAGCGATGCGCGCCCGGTTCGCCGCCAAGCCCCGGCGGATGATGCCCGCGGCGCGGTCGGCGTCCATCAGCAGCGGCATGCGGAACTTGTTCACATCAGTCATGCGGGAGCGGACGAAGCCCGGGCAGATCACCGAGACGCCGATGCCGAACGGCGCCAGATCGCCGCGCAGCGCCTCGCCATAGACCCGCACCGCCGCCTTCGACCCGCAATAGGCCGGCGCTCCGGGAAAGCCCCGGAAGCCCGCGACCGAGCTGACGATGGCGAGCTGCCCGTGCCGCCGCGCCCGCATGGCCGGGACCAGCGGGTGCAGCGTGTTCAGCACGCCGTCGACATTCACCTGGAAGATGCGCCGCGCCTGCTCCTCCGATTCGGTGCCGTCGCCGGTCCCGGCGGAGATGCCGGCATTGGCGATGACCAGGTCGATCGGCCCGGCGGCATCGCGCGCCATTATCCACTCGGCCAGCCGCTCGCGCTCGGTGACGTCGAGGACGGCGCCCTCGGCCTCCGCCCCCTTGGCCCGGCAGCGCGCGGCCACGTCGGCCAGGCGCGCCGAGTCGCGGCCCGTCAGCAGCAGCGAGACGCCGGGGGCGGCGTAGTCCAGCGCCAGCGCCTCGCCGATGCCGCTGGAGGCGCCCGTGATGAGGATGCGTCGGGGATCGCGCATGCTTTCCTTCCCTGGAATGCCCGGTGCGGGCTATAACCCGCCATCCGAAGCATTACCCCTCTCCAGCCCGTCCAGGAAGCCCGTGGCCGCTCAATCCAAGACATCCGGCGTCAAGACAGCCCCCCCCAATTCTGGGTTGGTCGCGAGCATGACCGGCTTCGCCCGGGCGGAGGGCGGCCTGGGCGCGGTGTCCTGGATGGTCGAGGTGCGGAGTGTCAACGGCAAGGCGCTGGACGTGCGGGCGCGGGTGCCGAACGGCTTCGACGCCATGGAGGCGCTGGCCCGGCAGGAGGTGGCGCGGCTGCTGAAGCGCGGCAATGTCAGCCTGACCCTCACCGTCTCGCGCGTCGGCGCGCCGACCACGCTGCGGCTGAACCGTGAGCTGCTGGCCGAGGTGATGGGCCTCGCCCGCGAGATCGAGGGCGCCGGTGCCGCCCCGCCGCGCCTCGACGCGCTGCTCGCCATCCGCGGCATCATCGAGCCGGTCGAGGAGTCGGAGACCGAGGAGGACCGCGCCGCCGTCGAGGCCGCCATCGCCCGCTCCGTGACGGAGGCGGTCGAGAAGCTGGCCCAAGCGCGCCTGGACGAGGGCGCCGCGCTGAAGGCGGTCCTATCGGCGCATCTCGACGAGATCGTCAGGCTGACGGATGCCGCCGGTGCCACGGCCTCGCTGCAGCCGGACGCCATCCGCGAGCGGCTGCGCCAGCAGGTGCGGGCGCTGCTGGAGAATTTTCCCATGCTGTCGGAGGAGCGCCTGGCCCAGGAGGCGGCGCTGCTGATCGGCAAGGCCGACGTGCGCGAGGAGCTGGACCGGCTGCGCGCCCACATATCCCAGGCCCGTGCGCTGCTGGCCGAGGGTGCCGCCGTCGGCCGCCGGCTGGACTTCCTGTGCCAGGAGTTCAACCGCGAGGCCAACACGCTTTGCTCCAAGTCCGCCGACGTGGACCTGACCCGGATCGGCCTCGACCTGAAGGCCACGATCGAGCAGTTCCGCGAGCAGGTCCAGAACATCGAATGACGACGGGTCCCATGCAGACGTCCCACACCCCCGATTCCGACAGTGCGCGCCCCGGCGACATCCACCGCCGCGGCCTGATGCTGGTCCTCTCCTCCCCCAGCGGCGCCGGCAAGACGACGATCTCGCGCCGGCTGATGGAGCAGGACGGCAATCTCTGCATGTCGGTGTCGGCCACCACCCGCGCCAAGCGGCCGGGCGAGGTGGCCGGCGTCGACTACCATTTCGTCGACCTCACCGAGTTCGACCTGATGGTGAACCGGGGCCAGCTGCTGGAATACGCCAAGGTCTTCGGGAACTACTACGGCACCCCCCGCGAGGCGGTGGAGGGCTACCTCCGCAATGGCCGCGACGTGCTGTTCGACATCGACTGGCAGGGCACGCAGCAGTTGGCGGAGAAGGCGCGGGACGATCTGGTCAGCGTCTTCATCCTGCCGCCCTCCGCCCATGAGCTGGAGCGCCGCCTCACCAGCCGCGCCCAGGACAGCGCCCAGGAGATCGCAAAGCGCATGTCCAAGGCCGCCGACGAGATGAGCCACTGGGCCGAGTACGACTACGTCATCGTCAACCGCGACATCGACGAGTCGGTGGAGCGGGTGCGCGGCATCCTGAACTCCGAACGCCTGAAGCGCCGCCGCCAGATCGGCCTGTCGGAATTCGTGAAGGGCCTGCAGTCGGGGCTGTGACAGGAAATCCCTCTCCCCCTGAGGGAGAGGGATGGGCCCCATTGCGCCAGCAATGGGAGGGTGAGGGGTCGGACGCCGCAGGCAGACGTTCTCGACCGCTCCCCCCCGAGACCAGCCGTTGAGAAGGCCCAGCTTCGCTGGTCCACCCCTCATCCTTCCACCGCTTCGCGGCGGGTCCCTCCTTCTCCCGCAAGGGGAGAAGGATACTAGGCCTCACTTCGTCCGGATCAGCGCCGCCTCGACGGGGTGGGATACGGTGATGGCGGGGTTCTCCTTGGCGAGCTTCTTGTCGCGCGGGATCGGCACGATGCCGCCCTCACCGGCGGCGATGACCTTGTCGCCGGCGGCCAGAGCCAGCGTAGCCTTGCAGTCGGCGCCGCACTTCACCCCGAACGCCTTCGCGGAGGGCGCCATCAGCGCCATCATGCCGGCCTGCTCTTCGATCAGCGCGTCGAACTGGTCCATCGCGGCGGCCGCGTCGGCGTAGCGGAAGGCCTGCCCCAGCGGCTTGGCGCGGATGTTGACCTCGATGCCCAGCTGCCCCTTGGGCACGTTCACGTCGATCATCGGGTTCTCCGCCTCAAGGGCGGGATCGATCGGCAGCGAGAAGGCGCCGTCGGCGGCGATCGGCACCTTGATGTCGCCCGCCTTGGCCTTGATCACCATGGCGACGCTGTCGGGCGCCCGCTTCTCGTCCTTCGGCTTCGCCCTGGTCTGGATCAGCAGCCGGTCGATCGGCGTCTTCACCTCGCCGATGCGCTTGGCGATGGCCGAGAGGTCCTTGTAGGGGATCTGGTTGTGCCCGGGCGCCGGTTCCTGGGCGTGGGCGGTGCCGGCCAGCAGGAACGCGGCGAGGAAGAGCGGGCTGAACAGGCGGGTCATGCGGGGTCCGTCGGAAAGTGGCGCTCGGGCGATCAGGCGGGTCAATGATGGCAGGCGCGTGGCGGTTCCGCACGCGCGGCGGGAATCAGCGTTCAGGCGCCGCGCTGGGCCGCCCAGGCCTTCGCCAGCGCCACGAAGCCGGCGACGTCGATCTCCTCCGCCCGGGCGGTGGGCTCCAGACCGGCCTCGAGGATCAGCGACTCGGTGTCCATGCCCAGCGCCTTCAGGCTGGCACGCAGCATCTTGCGGCGCTGGTTGAAGGCGGCGCCGACCACCGTCTCCATGGTCTCGAAGTCGGGCGCGTCGGCCGGCATGGAGCGCGGCGTCATGTGCACGACGGCGGAGACGACCTTGGGCGGCGGGGTGAAGGCGCGGGCCGGTATGTCGAAGGCGGAGCGGCACTCGGCCCGCCACTGGCACATGACCGCCAGCCGGCCGTACGCCTTGCTGCGCGGCTCGGCGACGATGCGGTCCACGACCTCCTTCTGGAACATCAGGGTCAGGCTGCGGAACGCCTCCATGCGGCGCAGCCAGCCGAACAGCAGCGGCGTGCCGACATTGTAGGGCAGGTTGGCGATGACGGCGCGCGGCGCCGGCACCAGCTCCTCCAGGTCGACCTTCAGCGCGTCGGCCTGCACCAGCCGCAGCCGGCCCTCCGCCGCCTCGATCACCTCGGCCAGCGCCTCGACGAAGCGCGGGTCGCGCTCCACCGCCACAACCTCGCGGGCGTTGGTGCCCAGCAGGGCGCGGGTCAGGCCGCCGGGGCCGGGCCCGACCTCCACCACCGTCACGCCGGTCAGGTCGCCGGCGGCGCGGGCGACGCGGGCCGTGAGGTTCAGGTCGAACAGGAAGTGCTGGCCCAGCGACTTGCGGGCGCCCAGGTCGAAGCGCGCGATGACCTCGCGCAGCGGCGGGAGATCGTCGACGCGGCTCATGCGCCCTTCCCCCGCCGGCGCGCGGCGATGTCACGGGCGGTCAGCATGGCCTGGATCAGGCTGGACGGGCTGGCGGTACCGGTGCCGGCGATGCCGGTGGCGGTGCCGTGGTCGGGCGAGGTGCGGACGAAGGGCAGGCCCAGCGTCACGTTCACGCCCGTGTCGAAATCCAGCGTCTTCAGCGGGATCAGCCCCTGGTCGTGGTACATGCAGACCACCGCGTCGTAGCGGGCGCGGGCGCCGGCATGGAACAGCGTGTCCGACGGGTACGGCCCCTGCGCGTCGATCCCCTCGGCCCGCAGCGCGCTCACGGCGGGGACGATCACATCGATCTCCTCGCGCCCGATGGTGCCCGCCTCGCCCGCATGCGGGTTCAGCCCGGCCACGGCGAGGCGCGGGCTCGCCACGCCGAAGTCGGTGCGCAGGGCCCGGGCGGTCACCCGTGCGACATGGACGATGGCGTCCTTGGTCAGCACCTTCGGCACCTCCACCAGCGGGACATGGATCGTCGCCAGCACCACCCGCAGGCCGCCGCCCTCCAGCAGCATGACCGGCTCCTCCGCCATGCCGGCCAGGTGCGCCAGATACTCGGTATGGCCGGGATGCTTGAAGCCGGCGGCGTAGAGGCTGCTCTTCTGGATCGGGTTGGTGACGACCGCCGCTGCCCTGCCCTGGCGGACCAGCTCCACCGCCCGGTCGATGCTCTCGATCACCGCCCTGCCGTTGGCCGGGTCAGGTCGGCCGGGTTCCGCCGGCACGGCCAGCGCGACGGGCAGGACCGGCAGGGCCGAGTCGAAGAGGCCGGCGGCCTCCTCCGGGGACGCCACCGCGCGCACCGGCACGTCCAGCCCGATGCGGCGGGCGAGGTCCGCCAGCCGGGCAGGATCGTCCAGCAGCAGGAAGGGCGGCAGGGCCCGCTCACGGCGCGCCGCCCAGGCCATCAGCGCGATCTCCCCGCCGATGCCGGCGGGCTCGCCCATGGTCAGGGCGAGCGGCGGGAGGCCGGCGCCGCTCATGCTCACACGCGCATGTCGATGAAGGCGGTACGGCGCAGGTCGCGCAGATAGCGGCGCTGCAGCATGTCCATCCGCTCCAGCCCCAGCTGGTTGATGATCTGGTCGCGCGGCGGCGTGCTGCCCTCGGGCACCTCGCGGTCGCAGACCATCAGCAGCATGACGCCGCGGTCGGTGACCAGCGGCTGGCTCGGCTGGCCGACGCCCAGGCGGGAGACGATGCGCGAGAAGTTCTCGGGGATCTCGCCCAGCGGGGTCATGGGCAGCTCGCCCATCTGGCTGCCCGGCACCTGGGCCGCGGCCTGGCCCAGCGCGTCGCAGCTGGTGGCCTGCTTGGCGATCTCCTCGGCGATGTCGTACTGCGGCTTCGGGTCGGTGCCGGTGAGCGGCAGCACCAGCTGGCGCAGCGCCACCTTGATCTCGGCCGGGTTGCCGGCGGTCACCAGGCGCTGGTCGCGGACCAGCAGGATGTGGAAGCCGGTGGAGCCGCGCAGCGGGCGCGACATCTGGCCGGCCTGCAGCAGCTGCAGCGCGCGGTCCAGCTCGGGCTCGAGCTGGCCCTGCTGGATCCAGCCCATGTCGCCGCCGGCCGCCGCGTTGGCGGTCTGCGAGAATTGCTGGGCGACGGCGCCGAAATTGGCGCCTCGGCCGACCTGCTCCACCAGACGCTCGGCGAGGCGCGCCGCCTCCTCCTCGTTGGCGGCCGTGTCGACCGGGATGAAGATCTCGGAGACAAGGTATTCCGGCTTGCCGGCATTCTCCTTGAGGCGCTCGACATAGGCGTCGATCTCCTCGTCGCTGATCTGGATGGTCGGCCGGATGCGGCGCTGGACCAGCTTCGACCAGGCGAGGTTGGCGCGCGCCTGCTGGCGCAGCGTCGAATAGGGCACGCCGGAGCGGACCAGCGCCTCGCGGAACTGGTCGAGGTTC
Organism: Azospirillaceae bacterium; assembly: GCA_035626475.1. GTDB lineage: Bacteria > Pseudomonadota > Alphaproteobacteria > Azospirillales > Azospirillaceae > DASPKT01. Next base: position 144,356 of record DASPNP010000021.1, on the reverse strand, counting down.
ATGCGGTTCTGCTCGGCCAGGCCCTTCAGCGTCCGGTCGATCTCCTCCTCGGTCACCACGAGGTTGAGGCGCCGCGCCTCCTGCAGCTGCAGCGTCTCGTCCACCAGCAGGCGCATGACCTGCGGCAGCAGGCGCTGGCGCGTCTCCACACCGTCCGGCAGGCCCGAGGTGACGATCGCCAGCTTCAGGCGCCCGGCCACGTCGCTTTGGGACAGGATCTCGTCATTGATGACGGCGGCGATGCGCTCGACCTGCTGCTGCGGCCCGGTCGGAGGCGGCGGCAGGTCGGCCTGCTGCGCGCCGGCCGGGCCGGCCGCGGCGAGAAGGGCGATGGCGGCGATGCCGGCGAGCCGGCGGAAGGGAACGGTCATGGAGATGCGGATCACGGGTCTGAGCATGGTGCCTGTCTTATAGAGACAAGTGACGGTGGTGGCAAACCAAGCGGTCAGCCGTCTTCCAGATGCAACAGGGCGGTGGCGCCCAGCAGGAGCGCCACGCCCGCCGGCGCCCAGGCGGCCAGCGGCACCGGCAGCTCGCCGGTCTGGCCCAGCGCGCGGACGATGTCCTGCACGACGAAGAGCACCAGCACCGTTACCAGCCCCGCCCCCACCAGGTTCAGCGTGCCGCCCCGGCGCACCTGGCGCAGCGAGAAGGCGCCGGCCAGCAGCACCATGGCGCAGAACAGCACCGGCTGGGCGAGCAGCGACTGGTAGTGCATGCGGTGCCGGGCCGAGGACAGGCCGGTATCCTCCAGCGTCTCGATGAAGCGCGGCAGGTCCCAGAAGGACACCGTCTCCGGCGAGGCGAAGCTCTCCTGGATGCTGGCCTCGGTCAGTTCGGTGGGCAGCAGATGGCGCTCGACGAACTCGGCCGGCAGGTCCGAGCGGTTGAACCAGGCCTGCCGGAGCTCCCAGGCGCCCTCCACCAGCAGGGCCGAGACGGCGTCGATGCGGCCGGCGGCGCGGTCGCCGTCGAACTGGATGATCATCACCCGGCGCAGCTCCAGCGTGCCCGGCACCACCGACTCGGCGTGGATCAGGTAGCCGCCCGCCTCCTCCACCTGCCGCAGCCAGATGCCCGAGCGCGACACGTCGAGCGAGCTGGTCTGGCCGCGCAGATAGCGGTTCTCCATCTGCTCGTAGCGGGTCAGCATGGCCGAGAAGATCGGGTTGAGGATGCCGATCTGGATAAGGCCGATCAGCGCGGCCGCCGCCAGCACCGGCGCCATGAACTGCCAGGCGGAGATGCCGCTTGCGCGCGCCACCACCAGCTCCTGGCTGCGGGTCAGGCGCCAGAAGGTGTACATGCCGCCGAACAGCACGACGAAGGGCACCACCTCCTGCCCGATCTCCGGCAGCTTCAGCAGCCCCATGCCCAGCACCACGTCGAAGCCGGCGGCGGGCTTGTTGGCGGCGCGGCGCAGCAGCTCCACCGTGTCCAGCAGCAGGACGATGGCCAGCAGCCCGCCCAGCGTCACCAGGAACCAGAACAGGAACTGGCGGCCGATATAGAGGGAGAGGGTCCGGGACAGTCGCATGGCCGTCACCCCGCCGCCACGGGCTGGCGCCCGCGCCGGAGCCGCGCCAGCAGGCGCCAGTTGCGCAGGTACCAGGCGGCGGCCACCAGCGGCCCGGCGGCCACCAGGTACAGCAGCGGCGCCAGCGCCTCGTTGCGCGAGGAGAGGTTGGAGAGGCCCAGCAGCATGCTCTGCAGCACCAGCGCGATCAGCGCGGCCACGGCGATGCGGCGCCCCTGCCCCCGGCGCGAGAACTCGCCCGGCAGCAGCGCCGCCAGGGCGATCAGGGCGAAGGCCGGGCCGAAGAAGGGGGTCGCCAGCCGCGTGTGCAGCTCGGCGCGCAACCGCGCCTTGAACTGCTGGTCCAGCTGGTCGTCCGAGACGAAGATCAGTTCGGTGATCGGCCGCTCGCGCGGGTCGGGCCAGCGCTTCTCCATGGTGTCGCGCAGCACCTTGATGTCGACGGCGTAGCGGGCGAACTCCAGCTGCGACAGCCGGCCGGTGGCGCGGTCCACCTGCTGGCGGACGCCGTTGTAGACCACCACGCGCGGCCCCGCCTCGGCCGTCACCAGCAGGCCGCGGTCGGCGATGATGGTGACCGGCTTCTCCGGCTCGCGCGCGTCGTGGATCAGCAGGCCCCTGAGCTCGCCCTCGGCACCGCGCTGGCGGACATAGACGGTGAGCCCGTCGCCGACGTCGTTGTAGGTGCCGGCGCGCAGCAGCACGGCGGAATAGTCGCTGCGGATCTCCTGCCGCAGCCGGATCAGCTCGCGGTGCGCCGCCGGGGCCAGGAAGATGTTCAGCAGGAAGCAGAGCCCCATGACGATCGCCGCCAGGTTCACCGCCGGCCGGGCCAGCGCGAAGGGCCCCATGCCGGCGGCGCGCATCACCACCAGCTCGCTGTCCATCACCAGCCGGTTGTAGGTGAACAGCACCGCCACCAGCAGGCCGAAGGGCAGCACCAGCGACAGGAAGGTCGGCAGGGTCAGCACCGCCAGGTGCAGGAACATCTTCAGCGGCGCGCCGCCCTCCACCACCAGCTCCACCAGCCGCAGCGACTGGGTCAGCCAGATGGTCGCGGACAGCCCGGCGGTGACGAACACGGTCGCCACGGCGAGGTTGCGCAGGAGGTAGCGGTCGATCTGCTTCATACGTCTCGTTGGCCGGGCCCGCCGGATATGCCTTGCCGCCACTATGGCGGCGAATGCGTCGGGATCGTGGCGGCGCGCCGCCGGACCGGCGCGGGCGGCTTGACTCCGTCCTGCGGCTGTTCTTTATCGACTCCCGGACAACGACACAACAGCCCCGGCCCCGCGCCGAAGGGCTGTCAGGGATTCCTTAGAGAGAGGCACGATGAAAATCTCCTTCAGCCAGCCCGCCCTGCCGAAGTCGGGCGCGGTCGCCGTCACCGTGGCCGAGGGCCGCAAGCTGGGGGCCTTCGGGCAGGACCTCGACGCGCGCTCGGGTGGCCTGATCGCCCGCGCCATGGAGGCCGGCCGCTTCGAGGGCAAGGCCGAGGAGACGCTGACCCTGCTGGCGCCCGCCGGGCTGGATGTGGCGCGCCTGCTGCTGGTGGGCGTCGGCGATAGCGCCAAGGCGACCGAGCTGACCTTCCAGTCGGCCGGCGGCGCCGCCGTGGCCGCCCTGGCCAAGGCCGGCGAGGCCGAGCTGGCCTTCGCGGCCGATGCGCATGACGGCGTGGCGCTGGGCGCCGCCGACGCCGCGGCCGAGCTGGCGATGGGCGCGCTGCTGCGCAGCTACCGCTTCGACAAGTACCGCACCAAGGAGCCGAAGGAGCAGAAGCCGGCCCTGAAGCGCGTCACCGTCATGACCGACGCCGCCAAGCCGGCCCAGAAGGCCTTCGCCCGGCTGGAGAAGGTCGCCGACGGGGTGTTCATCACCCGCGACGTCGTCTCCGAGCCCGGCAACGTGATCTATCCGGAGAGCCTGGCGGAGCGCTGCCAGATGCTGGCCGAGCTGGGCGTGGTCGTCGAGGTGCTCGACGAGAAGAAGATGAAGAAGCTGGGCATGGGCGCGCTGCTGGGCGTGGGCCAGGGCTCGGTGAAGCCGCCGCGCCTTGTGGTCATGCGCTGGAACGGCGCGCCGGACGACAAGGAAGGCCCGCTGGCCTTCGTGGGCAAGGGCGTGACCTTCGACACCGGCGGCATCTCGCTGAAGCCCGGCCCGGGCATGGAGGAGATGAAGTGGGACATGGCCGGCGCCGGCGCGGTGATCGGCCTGATGGCGGCGCTGGCCGGCCGCAAGGCGAAGGCCAACGTCATCGGCGTGGTCGGGCTGGTGGAGAACATGCCGGACGGCAACGCCCAGCGCCCGGGCGACATCGTCACCTCGATGTCCGGTCAGACCATCGAGATCCTGAACACCGACGCCGAGGGCCGCCTCGTGCTGGCGGACGCGCTCTGGTACACCCAGCAGCAGTACAAGCCGCGCTTCATGGTGAATCTGGCGACCCTGACCGGCGCCATCATCGTGAGCCTGGGCCACGAGCATGCCGGCCTGTTCTCCAACAATGACGAGCTGGCCGACCGCCTGATCCAGGCCGGCAAGTCCACCGGCGAGGCGCTGTGGCGCATGCCGCTGTCGCCGGCCTACGACAAGGACATCGACTGCGATGCCGCCGACATGAAGAACATCGGCAGCGCCGGCAAGGCGGGCTCCATCACCGCCGCGCAGTTCCTGCAGCGTTTCGTCAACGGCCTCCCCTGGGCGCACCTGGACATCGCCGGCACCGCCTGGTCGAAGAAGGACACCGCCACGGTGCCGAAGGGCGCCACCGGCTATGGCGTGCGCCTTCTCGACCGGTTCGTCGCCGACTTCTACGAGTAAGCACGACCAACGCGGCCGCCTCCTGATCCGGGAGGCGGCCGCTTTTCATTCCGGGTCCGGAAAGAGCGATGGCCGAGCTGCATTTCTACCACCTCACCCGGCGCACGTTGGAGCAGGCCCTGCCCGAGCTGCTGGAGAAGTCGCTGGCCAAGGGCTGGCGCGCGGTGGTGCTCACGGCGAGCGGGGAACGCGCCGAGGTCCTGTCCCAGCATCTCTGGACCTACAAGCCCGACGGCTTCCTGCCGCACGGCACGGCCAAGGACGGCAAGCCGGCCGAGCAGCCGGTCTGGCTCACCGCCGAGGACGAGCGGCCGAACGGCGCCCAGGTGCTGTTCCAGACCGACGGCGCCGCCTCCGCCCGTCTCGCCGAGTATGAGCGGATCTGCGACCTGTTCGACGGCACCGACCCCGACGCCGTCTCCGCCGCCCGCAAGCGATGGAAAGCCGCGAAGGACGAAGGGCATGCCCTCACCTACTGGCAGCAGAACGAGCGCGGCGGGTGGGAGAAGAAGGCCTGAGCGCGAGCCGGGTGCAATGTCCGTAGGTCGCATGAGGGCGGAGCCGTAATGCGACATGCCCTGCTCGGGAGTCGTCGCATTGCGCTGCGCTCCATGCGACCTACGCGTTCGCGATCACACCTTCTCCGGCTCCCTGTCCCACGCCGCCACGCGCGACGGCTCCACCTGGTGGAAGGCGGTGCCGGCCGGCATCAGCATGGCGGCGGGCGCGTAGCCGGGGACGGCGGCCATGCGCAGGCCGACGCTCTCGTGGACGCGCTGGCTCTCCAGCACCGAGCGGTGGACCTGCTCCAGCTTCAGCTTGGCGACGATGTCGCCGACGAAGCCCATGCCGCGCCAGAACTCCTCGTAGGAGGAGCGGATCTCGCCGGCCGGGCTGCCCGGCGGCGCCGTCGGCCCGACATCGAGGCCGAGCGCGCGGGCCTTGCCCATCATCCAGTTCAGGGTGATCTCGGCCAGGTCGCGGTTGGCGTAACCGCCGCCGACATTCGAATGGACGCCGCTGAACCAGACCTCGTCCACCACCGTGTTCCCCGCCGGCAACCCGTCGGCCATGGGATTCCAGAAGCTGGGCAGGAACTGCTTGCGGACCTCGTCCAGCGCCAGGGCGTGGGCGAAGTTCATCACGTTGGGCGGGCTGATGCGGTGGAAGTCGTTGAACTCCTTACCGAAGGCGAGCGCGCCGACGGTGTCCCAGACGCCCAGCAGCGTCACCGGCGCTGCAACGAAGCCGTCCTTCACGCCGGTGGGAATCTTGCCCTTGCGGTAATCGAGGAACAGCACGTCGACCTCCTCCTCCTCGACGATCCGCCGCTCGGACGGCAAGCCGGCATGGTGCAGGAAGCCGGCGAGGCTGCGCACCGCGTAGGCGCCGCGGCTGAATCCGAACAGGAATATCCTGTCGCCCGGCTCCCAGCGCGATGCCAGATAGCCGTAGGCGTCGCGCACACGCTCCGACACGCCGGTGCCGGTGCCGCCCTCGAAGGTCTTCACCAGATGGCTTCCGGTGCTGCCGACGCCGTCGAAATAGGCCGCCTCGCCCGTGCCGTCCTTCAGCGCCGCCAAGCGCCCATAGTAGGCCGAGCCGAAGGCGCGGCCGGTCGCGGCCTCCCAGATGCGCACGACATTGGTGGCGCTGCCAGAGACCTCCCTGGTCACCGGGTCCGTGTCCTTCTGATCCGGCCTGTTCCAGGTGCCGTCGATGCAGACGACCAGCGACTTCGACATGGAAACGCGCTCCTTCGGGGAGAGATACCTCGAAAGAGCTTAACCGGTTGCATTGGCCGGTGAAATCAACCGCAGGACCCACTATGCGGAGGGATAGTACCCCCTGGTGATCCTCAGCGCCGCTTCCCCTCGCCCGCCCCGTCCCGGATCTCGCGCCATTTGGCGACGTTGCGGTTGTGGTCGTCCAGCGTGACCGCGAAGGCATGGCCGCCGGTGCCGTCGGCGACGAAGTAGAGGAACTCGTGCTTCTCCGGCTTCATCACCGCCATCAGCGATTCGCGGCCCGGATTGGCGATGGGGCCGGGCGGCAGGCCGTCGACGAAGTAGGTGTTGTAGGGCGATTCGAAGCGCCAGTCGGCCCGGCTCAGCGCCCGGTCCAGCGGCCCCTTGCCGTTGGTCAGCGCGTAGATGACCGTCGGGTCGGACTGCAGCTTCATGCCCAGCCGCAGCCGGTTGACGAAGACGCCGGCGACGCGCGGCCGCTCCGCCGCCACCGCCGTCTCCTTCTCGACGATGGAGGCCAGCGTCACCGCCTGCTCCGGCGTGGTCACCGGGATGTCCGGCTGGCGGGCGGCCCAGGCCTCGGCCAGCGCCTGGGTCATGCTGGTGCGCATCCGGCCCATCAGCTCGGCCCGGCTGTCGCCGTAGGAGAAGTGATAGGTCTCCGGCAGCAGCGAGCCGTCCGGGGGCGCCTCCCCCACCTCGCCGGTCAGGGCCGGCTCAGTCTCGAGAAGCTCGACGATCTGGGCAGAGGTCAGCCCCTCCGGCACGGTGAAGCGACGGACGACCGTCTTGCCGCTGCGCAGCAGCTCCACCAGCCCCCGCAGGCTGAGACCGGCCGGCACGGCGTACTCGCCGGCGCGGATGGGCCTGGAGGTCTCGCCGAAGCGGGTCGCCAGCAGGAACTCGCGCGGCGAGCGCACGACGCCGTCCTCGGCCAGCTCGGCCGCGATGGCGGCCATGCCGGTGCCCTTCTGGACGATGATGGCGGTGTCCTGGGCCAGCGGGCCGGGGCCCGTATAGCGCTGCCAGCCCCACCAGGCGAGGCCGGCGCCCAGGAGCGCGGCCACGGCCAGCAGGGCGGCCGCGATCCCGAGCCGCCGGCCCATGGCCTCAGTTCATGCCCTTGAAGATGAGCGAGGCGTTGGTGCCGCCGAAGCCGAAGCTGTTCGACAGCGCCGCGCGCACTTTGCGCTCCTTCGCCTGCTTGGGCACCAGGTCCACGCCCTCGCACTCCGGCGAGGGGTTCTCCAGGTTCAGGGTCGGCGGGACGACCGAGTTCAGCACCGACATGATCGAGTAGATCGCCTCGACCGAACCGGCGGCGCCCAGCAGATGGCCGATGGCCGACTTGGTGGAGGACATGGAGGTCTTCGCCATGGCCGAGCCGAACAGGCGCTTCACCGCGCCCAGCTCGATCACGTCGCCCAGGGGCGTGGAGGTGCCGTGGGCGTTGACGTAGTCGACGTCCTCCGGGTTCAGGCCGGCGCGCTGGAAGGCGCCGCGCATGGAGCGGAAGGCGCCGTCGCCGTCCTCGGCCGGGGCGGTGATGTGGTAGGCGTCGCCGGACAGGCCGTAGCCGACCAGCTCGGCATAGATGGTCGCGCCGCGCTTCTTGGCGTGCTCGTACTCCTCGAGCACCACCACGCCGGCGCCCTCGCCCATGACGAAGCCGTCGCGGCCCTGGTCGTAGGGGCGCGAGGCCGCGGTCGGCGTGTCGTTGTAGCTGGTGGAGAGCGCGCGGGCGGCGGCGAAGCCGGCGATGCCCAGGCGGGCCACTGCCGACTCGGCGCCGCCGGCGATCATGACGTCGGCGTCGTCCCACATGATCAGCCGGGCGGCGTCGCCGATGGCGTGCGCGCCGGTGGAGCAGGCCGTGACGGCCGAATGGTTCGGGCCCTTGAAGCCGTACTGGATCGAGACGTGGCCCGACGCCAGGTTGATCAGGGCGGAGGGGATGAAGAAGGGCGAGATGCGCCGCGGGCCCTTCTCATGCAGGATGATGGACGATTCGTAGATCGCCGGCAGGCCGCCGATGCCCGAGCCGATCATGACGCCGGTGCGCCAGGCCTTCTCGTCCTCGTCGGCCACCCAGCCGCTGTCCTTCACCGCCTCGGCCGCGGCCGCGATGGCGTAGAGGATGAAGTCGTCGACCTTCTTCTGGTCCTTGGGCGGCATGAAATCGTCGGGATTGAACAGGCCGGAGGCGGTGTCGCCCCGCTCCACCTGGCCGGCGATCTTGCAGGGCAGGTCGGAGACGTCGAACCGCTCGATCGTCCGGATGCCGCTCTCGCCGGCGATCAGACGCTCCCAGTTCTTCTTGACGCCAACCCCCAGCGGGGTGACCAGACCCATTCCCGTGACGACGACACGACGCATGGCACGAACCCGAATATGTTGCGCGAATCAGGACGGGCCGGTCCCGTCACCCCTGCGGGGCTGCGGGAACCGGCCCGGAACTCCGGAAAAGCGGGCCGGTCAGGCGGCCGACTTCTGGGAGATGAAGTCGATGGCGTCCTTCACGGTCAGGATCTTCTCCGCCGCGTCGTCCGGGATTTCGATCCCGAACTCCTCCTCGAACGCCATGACGAGCTCGACCGTGTCCAGGCTGTCGGCGCCCAGATCGTCGATGAAGCTGGCGGTCTCGGTCACCTTGGACTCCTCGACGCCCAGGTGCTCGACGACGATCTTCTTAACGCGCTCGGAGATGTCACTCATCTTCTTCAACCTTCCCAGATTTTGACAGGATCCAGAATTGGACGGGGTCTTATCGAACGGACCTGGACGAGAGAGGACCCACGCCGGTCACGGTCTTGAAGCCGCTGAAAAGTGCCGTCTCCTACCATAGAAGGCGGCCCCTGACCAGCGCTCGCGAACGCTCCGGCGCGATGCCCGGCCCCGCTCAGATCATGGCCATGCCGCCATTGATGTGCAGCGTCTGGCCGGTGACGTAGGCCGCCTCCTCGGAGGCCAGGTACAGCACGCCCGCGGCGATGTCCTCGGGCGAGCCCAGGCGGCCGGCGGGGATGGCGCCCAGCAGCTTCTCCTTCTGCGCCTCGGCCAGCACGTCGGTCATGTGCGTGCCGATGAAGCCGGGGGCGACGCAGTTCACGGTGATGTTGCGCGAGGCCAGCTCCGCCGCCAGCGCCTTGGACATGCCGATCATGCCGGCCTTGGAGGCGGCGTAGTTGGCCTGGCCCGGGTTGCCGGTGACGCCGACGACCGAGGTGATGCCGACGATGCGGCCCCAGCGGCGCTTCATCATGCCCTTCATCAGCGCCCGCGACAGGCGGAAGCCGGCGGTCAGGTTCACGTCCAGGACCGTCTGCCAGTCCTCGTCCTTCATCCGCATGGCGAGGCCGTCGCGGGTCAGGCCGGCATTGTTGACCAGGATGTCCACCTGGCCCAGCGCCGCCTCGGCGTCCTTGGCCAGCTGCTCGACGGCGGCCGGGTCGGAGAGGTTGGCCGGCACGACCTTGGCGCGGTCGCCCAGCTCGGCCGCCAGCTTCTCCAGCGCCTCCACCTTGGTGCCGTGCAGGGCGACGGCGGCGCCCTTGGCGTGCAGCGCCTTGGCGATGGCGGCGCCGATGCCGCCGGAGGCGCCGGTGATGAGCGCGGTCTTGCCGGTCAGGTCGAACATGGATGCTCCTCTAGGATGTGCCGGAGGGGTGCGCGGGCGCACTCAACCCTTCAGGAAGGCCTCGATGTCGGCCGGGGTGCCGAGCGACACCGCGGCGATCTCCTTGTCGATGCGCTTGGCGAGGCCGGCCAGAACCTTGCCGGCGCCCAGCTCCACCAGGGACTCGACGCCCTGCTCCTTCATGTACAGCACGCACTCGCGCCAGCGCACGGCGCCCGTGACCTGCTCCACCAGGAGGTTGCGGATCTGGTCCGGGTCGGAGGCGGCCGACGCGATGACGTTGGCGACCACCGGCACAACGGGCGCCTTGATGGCGGTCTCGGCCAGCGCCTCGGCCATGGCGTCGGCGGCCGGCTGCATCAGGGCGCAATGGAAGGGGGCGGACACCGGCAGCATCATGGCGCGCTTGAAGCCGCGCTCGGCGGCGATGGCAATCGCACGCTCCACCGCCGACTTGTGGCCGCTGACGACCACCTGGCCGGGCGCGTTGTCGTTGGCGGCGGCACAGACCTCGCCCTGGGCCGCGTCCTTGGCGATCGCCTGCACGTCCGCCAGTTCGGCGCCGATGATGGCGGCCATGGCGCCCACGCCCACCGGCACGGCGCGCTGCATCGCCTGGCCGCGCAGCTTCAGCAGCCGGGCCGTGTCCGCCAGGGTGAAGGCGCCGGCGGCGCACAGGGCCGAATACTCACCCAGGCTGTGGCCGGCGACGAACTTCGCCGCCTTCGCCAGATCGACGCCGCCTTCCTTCTCCAGCACGCGCATGACCGCGACCGACACGGCCATGATGGCCGGCTGGGCGTTCTCGGTCAGCGTCAGCTCCTCCTGCGGCCCCTCGGCCATCAGCTTGGAGAGCTTCTGGTTCAGGACGTCGTCCACCTCCTGGAAGGTGAGCCGGGCGACCTCGAAGGCCCCGGCCAGCTCGACGCCCATGCCGACGGCCTGGCTGCCCTGGCCCGGAAAGACGAACGCCTTGGTCATGATGTGCCCCGGTTCTGGTGTAACCGCGTGACATAGCGGTGGGGTGTTACCCCCAATTCGGACGCCACTGATAGCGTGTTCCGGCCTTCTGTCAAGCGCGCTTGCCCCTTAAGGCGAAATGTGTATAGTGCGCCGCTTCAACCGCTCCTTGCCGGCGCCCGCCATGGCGTCGGCTAGATCCGTGCGGCTGGTCCATCCTGGATACAGCGGCGGATCGCTAACAGCCATGGGGAGTTTCATATGGCTTTGTACGAGTGCGTGCTCATCGCGCGCCAGGACATCACGTCCGCCCAGGTGGAGGGTCTGACCGAGACCTTCTCCAACATCCTGAAGGAAAATGGCGGCACCGTCGCCAAGGTCGAGCAGTGGGGCCTCAAGACCCTCACCTACAAGATCAAGAAGAACCGCAAGGGTCACTACGTCTATCTCGGCCTGGATTCGCCGGCCGCGGCCGTCGCCGAGATGGAGCGCAACATGGGCATCAACGAGGATGTCCTGCGCTTCATGACCGTCCGCGTCGAGAAGTTCGACGAGGGCCAGACCGCCATGCTGACGAACAAGGGCGATCGTGGCGAGCGCGGCCCGCGCCGCTTCGACGACCGCGGCGATCGTGGTGACCGCGGCGACCGCGGCCCGCGTCCGCCCCGCCGCACCGAGAACGAAGGAGACCGCGCATGAACCCGACGCAGGGTCAGAGCACCGGTGGTGGCCGCCCGGCTGGCGGTCGCCGTCCGTTCTTCCGCCGCCGCAAGACCTGCCCGTTCTCGGGCCCGAATGCTCCGGCGATCGACTACAAGGACGTGAAGCTGCTGTCGCGCTTCATCTCCGAGCGGGGCAAGATCGTCCCGAGCCGCATCACGGCCGTCTCGGCCAAGAAGCAGCGTGAGCTGGCCCGCGCGATCAAGCGCGCCCGCTTCCTCGCCCTGCTGCCCTACATCGTGAAGTAAGGGCGGAGGACAGATCATGGACATCATCCTGCTGCAGCGGGTCGAGAAGCTCGGCCAAATGGGTCAGGTCGTGAAGGTGAAGCCGGGTTATGCCCGGAACTACCTCCTGCCCCAGAAGAAGGCGATGCGCGCCACCAAGGAGAACATGGCGTTCTTCGAGAGCCAGAAGGCTCGCCTGGAGGCGCAGAACGCCGAGCGTCGCAAGGAGGCCGAGCAGGCCGCCGCGAAGATCGAAGGCCTGAGCGTGGTGATCACCCGCCAGTCCGGCGAGACCGGCATCCTGTACGGCTCCGTCAACGCCCGTGACATCGCCGACGCCGTCGTGGCGGCCGGCACGTCCATCGAGCGCAGCCAGGTCGCCATCGACACGCCGATCAAGACGCTCGGCCTGTTCAAGGTGCGCCTGGTCCTGCACCCCGAGGTCTCGGTCGCCATCACCGTGAACGTGGCCCGCTCCGCCGAAGAGGCCGAGCTCCAGGCCCAGCGCGGCGGCATGGTCACCGGCCGCGGCGGCGACGAGGACGAGGACGAGACGGACGCCGAGGAGACCAATGATGAGGCCGGCGAGGACACCGCCGCCTGATCCTGGCATCCAGGTTCGTATCACGGGAAAGGGCCGCGCCTCCGGGCGCGGCCCTTTTTCTTTGCGCGCGGCGTCGGTCGTATGGGCGCCGCTTCCTATCTCTACCCCGTCATCCCGGCGAAAGCCGGGACCCAGGGGTTGCCGCCATGGTGGATTGATGAAGCACGCCCTCCCGCCTGGGCGCGCTCACATATGGTTGAGGCAGTGCTTCATGCAGCGCATCCCGCTGCAACCCCTGGGCCCCGACTTTCGTCGGGGTGACGGGTGAGAGGGGACGGAGGGGGAACGCCACTCGACCGTTCTCATGCCCCGCCTCCTGCGGCCCATCCGCCACACCGTCCACAGGATCGTCCGCCCACCGCGTGGCATGGAGGCACGGAATTCCGCGGGTCAGGCGGAGTTATCCCCAGAGTTATCAGGCTGGGGACGAATCCCCTCCCCACTTTTCATGCCGCTCCAAAGGAGTAGGCGTTATCCTCCGGGCCTTCCGCGCTGTTATCCTGGTCGCCATGGACACGAAGCTGCTCGACAAATCCGCCGCCCGCGACCAGCAGGGCGGCCTCGCCTACCGCGTCCCGCCCCACAACGAGGAGGCGGAGCAGGCGCTGCTGGGCGCCATCCTGGTCAACAACAAGGCCTATGAGAAGGTCGCCGAGTTCCTGCGGCCGGAGAGCTTCTTCGACCCGGCGAACGGCCGCATCTACACCGCCTGCATCAAGCTGATCGAGCGGGGGCAGGTCGCCAACCCGCTGACGCTGAAGGCTTATTTCGAGCAGGACGCCGACCTGACCCAGATCGGCGGCGCCGAGTACCTGGCCCGCTTGGCCGCGGCCATCGTGACGGTTCAGAACGCCGAGGATTACGGCCGCATCATCCACGACGCCTATCTGCGCCGGCAGCTGATCGATGTCGGCGAGGAGATGGTCAACCAGGCCTACCGCCACGAGATCGACGTGGTGGCGACCGACCAGATCGAGGAGGCGGAGAAGAAGCTGTTCGACCTCGCCTCCACGGGCGACGTCGGCGGCGGCTTCATCCCCTTCCAGCGCAGCCTGGCCGCCGCCATCGAGACGGCGGAGGCCGCCTTCCGCCGCTCCAGCCACGTCACCGGCGTGACCTCGGGCCTGCGCGACCTGGACGCCAAGCTGGGCGGCCTGCACCCCTCGGACCTGATCATCCTGGCCGGCCGTCCCTCCATGGGTAAGACGGCGCTCGCCACCAACATCGCCTTCAACGCCGCCAAGGCCTACATGCAGTCGAACGGCGAGGAAGGTGCTCCCGTCGGCTTCTTCTCTCTGGAAATGAGCGCCGAGCAGCTGGCGCTGCGTATCCTGGCCGACGAGGCGCAGGTGAGCGGCGACAAGATGCGCCGCGGCGACATCCGCGAGAGCGACTTCCCCAAGTTCGTCGAGGCCAGCCAGTATCTGGCGCGCGTCCCCTTCTACGTGGACGACACGCCGGCCCTGTCCATCACCGCCGTCCGCACCCGCGCGCGGCGCCTGAAGCGGACCAGCGGGCTGGGGCTGATCGTGGTCGACTATCTGCAGCTGCTGCGCGGCGGCGGCGTGTCCAAGTCCGAGAACCGCGTGCAGGAGATCTCGGAGATCACCCGCGGCCTGAAGGCCATCGCCAAGGAGCTGGACCTGCCGGTCATCGCGCTGTCGCAGCTCTCCCGCGCGGTGGAGCAGCGCGAGGACAAGCGGCCGCAGCTGTCAGACCTGCGCGAATCGGGCTCGATCGAGCAGGACGCCGACGTGGTCATGTTCGTCTACCGCGAGCAGTATTATCTGGAGCGCGCCGAGCCGTCGCGCCGGCCGGACGAGGGCGAGGACAAGTTCAACGACCGCTACCAGCGCTGGAAGCAGCGGCTGGAGGAGGTCTACAACACCGCCGAAGCGATCATCGCCAAGCAGCGCCACGGCCCCGTCGGCAGCGTGCGCATGCACTTCAACGGCGAGTTCACCAAGTTCAGCGACCTCGACCCGCACCACTCGCTGGCCGGCCAGTCCTACGACGAGTAGGACTGAACCTCCTGTCCGAGGTGGCGTTGACAGGCCCGGGGGCGGTGGCTACGGTTCGCCGCCCTCGCCCGCCCCACCCGGGCGGGCGCTCGGGATTCCTAGGGAGAGCCACGCATGGGCTTCGTCAGCGGCATCGGCCGGGCCACGCTCCAATTCTTCGAGGCGACCGGCCGGTTGTCCATGTTCTTGGCGCTCGCCGTCTCGCACATCTTCCGGCCGCCCTTCTATCCCCGCCAGATCCTGCGGCAGGTGATAGACATCGGCTACTACTCGCTGCCGGTGGTGGGGCTGACGGCGCTGTTCACCGGCATGGTGCTGGCGCTGCAGAGCTATTCCGGCTTTTCCCGCTTCTCGGCCGAGAGCGCGGTGGCGACCGTCGTCGTGCTCTCCATCACCCGCGAGCTGGGCCCAGTGCTGGCTGGCCTGATGGTGGCGGGCCGCATCGGCGCCGCCATGGCCGCCGAGATCGGCACCATGCGCGTCACCGAGCAGGTGGACGCGCTGACCACGCTGGCGACCAACCCGTTCAAGTACCTGGTGGCGCCGCGCGTGCTGGCCGGCACGCTGATGCTGCCGCTGCTGGTGCTGGTGGCCGACATCATTGGCGTCTTCGGCGGCTATCTGGTGGGCGTCTATCGGCTGGGCTTCAACCCCGGCACCTATCTGGACCGCACCATCGAGTATCTGGAGGTCATGGACGTGGTCTCCGGCCTCGTGAAGGCCGCCGTGTTCGGCTTCTTCATCGCGCTCATGGGCTGCTACCACGGCTACCACTCCAAGGGCGGCGCGCAGGGCGTGGGTGCCGCCACCACCAACGCGGTGGTGTCGGCCTCCATCATGATCCTGGTGTTCAACTACCTGCTGACGGGGATCTTCTTCTCATGACCGTGCCGAAGATCCAGCTCCAGGGCGTCCACAAGGCGTTCGGCCCCAAGATCGTGCTCGACGGGATCGACCTGGAGGTCGCCCGCGGCGAATCGCTGGTGGTTATCGGCGGCTCGGGCACCGGCAAGTCGGTGCTGCTGAAGAGCATCCTGGGCATCCTCACCCCCGACCAGGGCACCATCCGCATCGACGGCGAGGACACCACCCATCTCGGCGCCAAGGACCGCGAGCGCGTGCTGCGCAAGTTCGGCATGCTGTTCCAGGGCGCCGCGCTGTTCGACAGCCTGAAGGTCTGGGAGAACGTCGCCTTCGGCCTGATCCAGGGCCGGCACATGCCCCGCCCCCAGGCCAAGGAGATCGCGCTGGAGAAGATGGCCGCCGTCGGCCTGACGCCCGAGGTGGGCGAGCTGTCGCCGTCGGAGCTGTCGGGCGGCATGCAGAAGCGCGTCGGCCTCGCCCGCGCCATCGCCACCACACCCGAGATCATCTTCTTCGACGAGCCGACCACCGGCCTCGACCCGATCATGGCGGACGTCATCAACGACCTGATCGTGAAGTGCGTGAAGGACCTCGGCGCCACCGCCGTCTCCATCACCCACGACATGGCCAGCGCCCGCAAGATCGCCGACCGGGTGGCGATGCTCTACAAGGGAAAGCTGATCTGGACCGGCCCGGTCTCGGAGATCGACCGCTCCGGCAACGCCCATGTCGACCAGTTCATCCACGGCCGCGCCGAAGGGCCGATCCAGATGCAGGTGCGGAATTTGTGAGGCTTCGGCCCTTCAATTAGACAGCGTTGGTGCTGTGCGTGCTTCGACAGGCTCAGCATGAGGGAGATTTAGCTGCTCCTGGCCGAGCTTGGGTGTGGAGCCAGCAGTGCCTGGCATCCCCCCTTCCTCATCCTGAGCTTGTCGAAGGACGCACCACGGGCTAGCCCCTCCCCTACTTCAACTCCACCCGGTCGAACAGCATGCGGTTGTTGGGCATCTGGACGAAGCCCTGGACGCGATTGCTCATCGGCACGTTCACGATGGAGTGGGCGATGGTCAGCCAGGGCGCCTCCTCGTGCCAGATCGCCTGGGCCTCGCGGTAGAGGCGGGCGCGCTCCTCGCGGTCGAAGGTGCGGCGGGCCCGCTGGATCAAATCGTCATAGCGCGGGTCGCACCATTGCGAGTTGTTGCTGCCGGCGGGGTTGGCGGCGTCGCAGGAGAGCAGCTGGTAGAGCACGTCGTTGGGCTCGCCCGCCCAGGACCAGCCGATGAGGCCGAGGTCGTGCTCGCCCTGGCGCAGGCGGCGGATGTACTCGCCCCACTCGTAGCTGACGATCTTCGCCTTCACCCCGATCTTCGCGAGGTCGGCCTGCATCATCTCGGCCATGCGGCGGGCGTCCGGATTGTAGGGGCGCTGCACCGGCATGGCGAACAGCACCAGCTCGCGCCCGAAATCGAAGCCGGCTTCGGTCAGCAGCGCCTTGGCCTTCTCCGGGTCGAAGGCGCGCGGCTGGATGTCCGGATTGTGCGCCCAGTGACCGGGCGTCACCGGCGTCGCCGCGCGCACGGCGTTGCCCTGGTACACGGCGCCGATGATGGCGTTCACGTCGATCGCCATGGTCAGCGCCTGGCGCACCCGCCTGTCCGCCAGCCAGGGCTTCTTCGTGTTCAGCGAGACGTAGCCGATGTTCAGGTTGGTCATGGAAACCGTGGCGAGGCGCTGGTCCGCCTTGATCCGCGGCATGTCCGCCGGGTTGGGGTATGACATGATCTGGCACTCGCCCGCCTGCAGCTTCGCCAGCCGCACGGCCGCGTCGGGCGCGATGACGAAGATGAGGTTGTCGGACCTGGCGCGCCCGGCCCAATGGGCGTCGAAGGCGCGCAGCCGCAGCATCGTGTCCTTTTCGTAGCGCAGTACCTGGAAAGGCCCGGTGCCGACCGGCTCATTGTCCAGCTTCTCCGGCGTGCCGGCCTTCAGCATGGCGTCGGCATACTCCTTGGACTGGATCACGTTGGAGCCGTAGGAGACGGCCGAGACGAAGGCAGCGTCGGCCTCGCGCAGCCGGAAGCGCACACTGTGCTCGTCCACCTTCTCGATGGCGGTGATCAGCTCGGGCAGGCCGAGATTGAGGAAGGAGGCGTAGCCGGCGCCGCCCTGGCGGTAATAGGGGTTCGCCTTGTCCCACTGGCGGGCATAGCTGAAGACCACGTCGTCGGCCGTGAGGCCGCGCGTCGGCTTGAAGCCCCGGGTCTCATGCCATTTCACGTCGCGTCGCAGGTGGAAGACGACGGCCCTCCCGTCCTCCTCCACCTCCCAGCGCTCCGCCAGCCCGGGCGCGAAGTCGATGGTGCCGCGCTTCAGGTGCACCAGCCGGTCGTAGATGGCCTCGCCCACGTCGAAGGTGTTGGACTGGGTGCTGAGCATCGGGTTCAGCGAGTCGGGCGTGCCCTCGGCGCAATAGACCAGGGTCTGGGCAGCCTGCGCCCTCGTGCTCGCCGCCATCGCCAGGCAGGCCACCATGGCCAGCGCCCGCCCCGTCCGGAATGCCATGCCCGTTCTCCCCTGTTTACCGGGCATGGTAGAGCATGCCGCCCGCCCGGCAAACCGCCCGGTCGGGGAGGATGGGAACGGGGCCGGAGGGGCAAAGCTCCCCTCGGAAACGGCCCCTCCGGTGCTATATAGGGAAGCGGTTCCCAACCATTCTTGATGAGCGCATCTTGGCCCGCCCGACCAACCGTTACGTCTGCCAGGCCTGTGGCGGCAGCTTCCCCAAATGGACCGGCAAGTGCGAGGCCTGCGGCGCCTGGAACACGCTGGTGGAGGAGGCGGCGCCCGAGGCTGCGCCCAAAGGGCTGGGCCGCGCCTCGGGCCGCAAGCTGGAGTTCGTCGAGCTGTCCGGCGTGTCCGCGAAGGCGCCGCGCCGCTTCACCCGGATCGAGGAGTTCGACCGGGTCTGCGGCGGCGGGCTGGTGCACGGCTCGGCCCTGCTGGTCGGCGGCGATCCCGGCATTGGCAAATCCACCCTGCTGCTGCAGGTGATCTGCAGCCTCAGCCAGGACACGGCCTGCGCCTACATCTCGGGCGAGGAGGCGGTGGACCAGGTGCGCATGCGCGCCGCCCGCCTCGGCCTCGCAAACGCCAAGGTCGACCTCGCCGCCGCCACCAGCGTGCGCGACATCGTCGCCTCGCTGGACGCCGCCGACGGGCCGCGCGTGGCGGTCATCGATTCGATCCAGACCATGTATGTCGACAATCTGGACAGCGCCCCCGGCACGGTGGCGCAGGTGCGGGCCAGCGCGTCGGAACTGATCCGCGTCGCCAAGCGCCGGGGCATAACGCTCCTGATCGTCGGCCACGTCACCAAGGACGGCCAGATCGCCGGACCGCGCGTGCTGGAGCACATGGTCGACACGGTGCTCTATTTCGAGGGCGAGCGCGGCCACCAGTTCCGCATCCTGCGCGCGGTCAAGAACCGCTTCGGTCCGACCGACGAGATCGGTGTCTTCGCCATGGAGGAGACCGGCCTGACCGAAGTCTCCAACCCGTCCGAGCTGTTCCTGGCCGAGCGGCGCGGCGACATCACCGGCACCGCCGTCTTCGCCGGCATGGAGGGCACGCGCCCCGTGCTGATGGAGGTGCAGGCGCTGGTGGCCCCCTCCCCGCTCGGCACGCCCCGGCGCGCGGTGGTGGGCTGGGACGGCGCGCGGCTCGCCATGGTGCTGGCGGTGCTGGAGGCGCGCTGCGGCCTCGCCATCGGCGCCAACGACGTGTATCTGAACGTCGCCGGCGGCCTGAAGGTGACCGAGCCGGCGGCCGACATGGCGGTGGCGGCGGCGCTGGTCTCCTCCCTGACGGGCGAGCCGGTGCCGCACGACGCGGTCGTGTTCGGCGAGGTCGGACTGTCCGGAGAGATCAGAGCGGTGAGCCAGACCGAGACGCGCCTGAAGGAGGCGGCCAAGCTGGGCTTCTCCTCCGCCCTCATGCCCACGCGCCGGGGCAAGGGCGGCGAGGACACGCTCAAGCGGGTGGAGCTGCAGCATCTGTCGGACCTGCTGCCGCTGTTCCAGCCGACCCGGCAGATCGCGCGCGGCGGGCGGGGCTGAGCCATGGACCCCAATAGCGGCCTGAACCCCGTCGATGTCGGCGTCGCGGCGGTCGTCCTGCTGTCGGCGCTGCTGGCCTTCGCCCGGGGCTTCGTGCGCGAGGTGCTGTCCATCGCCGCCTGGATCGGCGCGGCGATGGTGACGCTGTACGGCTTCCACCATGTGCGGCCCTATGTGCAGCCCTATATCGAGCGCCAGCTGATCGCCGACGGCGTCACCATCGTCGGGCTGTTCGTGGCGGCGCTGCTGGTCTTCTCGGTGCTGAGCCACACGCTGTCGGCCAAGGTCAGCGACAGCGCGCTCTCGGCCATCGACCGCTCGCTGGGCTTCGGCTTCGGCGTGGTGCGGGGCGCGGTGCTGGTCAGCCTCGCCTACATGTTCGCGACCTTCATCTGGAGCGACACCCCGCCGGACTGGCTGCGCGACGCCCGCACCCGGCCAATGCTGGCCTCGGGGTCGGAGTTCCTGCGTGGGCTGGTGCCGGCCGACGCCAAGGACAAGCTGACCCGCGAGGCGGAGGAGCAGCGCGCGGCCGCCGAGCGGGCGCAGCGCGACGTGGAGGCGCTGCAGCGCCTGTCCAACCCCGTGCCCGCCGGGACCACCAATGCGCCGAACGCGGATGCGCCGGAACCCGATCGCGGTTATAACCAGCGCGAGCGCGCGGACATGGAAAAGGCGATCGAGGGGCTGGGCCAGGGGAAGCCCTGACGCGTTGCCCCTTTGCCAGACTGCGGTTTCCGCTTATATGCCGCGCTACCGCCAGGCGAGAGAGGCCCCTAGCCCATGCTGACGACCCATCCCTACGACGACGACAAGCTGCGCGAGGAATGCGGCGTCTTCGGCATCCTGGGCCCGACCGACGCGGCCGCCCTGGTGGCCCTGGGCCTGCATGCCCTGCAGCACCGCGGCCAGGAGGCGGCGGGCATCGTCAGCTTCGACGGCGAGCATTTCAACGTCCACCGGGCGCTGGGCCAGGTCGGCGACAATTTCAGCTCCGAGCAGGTGATGCGCCCGCTGAAGGGCAGCGCCGCCATCGGCCATGTCCGCTACGCCACGACGGGCGAGACCGCCCTGCGCAACGTGCAGCCGCTGTTCGCCGACTTCGAGTTCGGCGGCTTCGGCCTGGCGCACAACGGCAACCTGACCAACGCCATGATGCTGCGCCGCCAGCTGGTGCGCCGCGGCTGCCTGTTCCAGTCCACCACCGACACCGAGGTCATCGTCCATCTGATGGCGACCGCCCGCGGCGGCAACGTCATTGACCGCATGGTCGAGGCGCTGCGCCAAGTCGAGGGCGCCTATTCGCTGGTCGCCATGGCCAAGGACCAGATCATCGGCGTGCGCGACCCGCTGGGCGTGCGGCCGCTGGTGCTGGGCATGCTGGGCGACGCGCCGGTGCTGGCCTCGGAGACCTGCGCGCTCGACATCATCGGCGCCGAGTTCGTCCGCGACATCGAGCCGGGCGAGATGGTGGTGCTGAGCAAGGAGGGCGTGCAGAGCCTGCGCCCCTTCCAGCCCGAGAACCGCCGCTTCTGCGTCTTCGAGTACATCTACTTCGCCCGGCCGGACAGCCTGGTGGAGGGGACCTCCGTCTACCAGGCGCGCAAGGCCATCGGCGCGGAGCTGGCGCGCGAGAGCCATGTCGACGCCGACCTGGTGATCCCGGTGCCCGACTCCGGCGTGCCCTCGGCGCTCGGCTATGCCGAGTACAGCGCCATCCCCTTCGAGCTGGGGATCATCCGCAACCATTATGTCGGCCGCACCTTCATCCAGCCGACGGACAAGATCCGCCGCCTGGGCGTGAAGCTGAAGCACAACGCCAACCGGCACTACATCCAGGGCAAGCGCATCATCCTGGTGGACGACAGCATCGTCCGCGGCACGACCTCGCTGAAGATCGTGGAGATGATGCGCGACGCCGGCGCCAAGGAGGTGCACATGCGCATCTCCTCGCCGCCGACCAGCAACAGCTGCTTCTACGGCATCGACACGCCGGAGAAGGAGAAGCTTCTGGCGCACAAATACTCCGTCGAGGAGATGGGCAAGTATATCGGCGCCGACAGCCTGGCCTTCATCACCATCGACGGTCTGTACCGCGCGCTGGGCCATCCGGGCGGCCGCGACGCCGCCAAGCCGGCCTTCTGCGACGCCTGCTTCACCGGCGACTACCCGATCAAGCTGACCGACTTCGACAGCAACAGCTCCACCGCCGAGGTGAGCTACCTGTCAGAGCGGCGGGCCTGATCGCCGCCACCCCGTAGGTCGCATGGAGCGGAGCGCAATGCGACATGCCCCGGCGGGAGCGTCGCATTGCGGCTGCGCCTCCATGCGACCTACGTCCGGCTCCGGGCAGCCCGGGCCGCCGAATTCATTCCGCGCGACCGGTGAAACCGGGTAAATAGGCGCGCTGCATCGGGCGTACAGCCCGGCAACCCCTGGGCCCCGGCTTTCGCCGGGGTGACGGGATAGTGAAACCATCCCCGCAGAGATTTCGTCCATGACCACCCCCCTCCTCGCCGGCCGCGTGGCCCTCGTTACCGGCGCCTCGCGCGGCATCGGCGCGGCCGTGGCCAAGCGCCTGGCAGCAGCCGGCGCGCATGTCGTGCTGATGGCCCGTACCGTCGGGGGCCTGGAGGAGGTGGACGACGCGATCCGCTCGGCCGGCGGCTCGGCCACGCTGGTGCCGCAGGACCTGACCGTCGACCAGGCCAAGCTCGACATGTTCGGGCCGATGCTGTTCGAACGGTTCGGGCGCCTGGACATCTTCGTCGCCAACGCCGCCCAGCTCGGCACCATCGGCCCGATGGCGCACGCCGTGCCGAAGGATTGGGAGAAGGTGCTGGCCCTGACGGTCACCGCCAACATGCGCCTGATCCGCACGCTTGACCCGATGCTCAGGGCGTCGGACGCCGGCCGTGCCCTGTTCGTCACCGACAGCGTCGGCCAGTCACCCGTCGCCTATTGGAGCGGCTATGCCGCGGCCAAGGCGGCGCTGGAGATGATGGCGCGCACCTGGGCGGCGGAGACGCTGACCACCAGCCTGCGCGTCAACCTGATCGATCCCGGCCCGGTCGCGACCGACCTGCGCGCCAAGGCCTTCCCCGGCGAGGACCCCAAGACCCTGCGCCAGCCCGACGACGTCGCCGGCGCCTTCCTGGAGCTGGTCTCGCCCGCCTGCACGCGCCATGGCGAGCGGGTCAGCCTGCTGTCCTGAATTCGTATCGCCCGGTGTGACAGGCGTCACTTCCCCCGGGGGAGCTACGCCCTACTCTAGGCCTCGACCCAGCCGGAGCTGGACATGGCCTAGTCCCGACATGTCCACCGGTAACTCGCGAACCCCGCCAGCCCCTTGCTGGCGGGGTTTTCTTTATCCCCTCCCCCAAACACCCGGGCGCGGTGCACCATCGATGCCCGAGGCGATTGCATACGGCCTGCGGGTGGGTCTGCCGTCCCCTCTCCCAGAGGGAGAGGGAGAGGGACAGGGAGAGGGGGTACGGGATCGCGGAGCAGTCCGTTGCTTCGATGAAGCGCCCTTCCCCTGCCCTCTTACCCCCTCACCCCAACCCTCTCCCCCTGGGAGAGGGGGGTCTGCGGCTGCCCTTCCCAGTCGAAATGCGATAGTTTTCCGTAAGCATGCGGCACGGGTCCGTCAGAGGCCGGCCGGGGGAGGATCGATGTACGATTATGTGATCGTCGGCGGCGGCTCGGCCGGCTGCGTGATGGCGGCCCGGCTGTCGGAGGACCCGGACGTCCGCGTCTGCCTGCTGGAGGCCGGCCCGGCGGACAAGAGCGCGATGATCCACATGCCCTTCGGCATCCTGGGCATGATGCGCAGCAAGACGCTGAACTGGAACTACACGACCGAGCCGCAGCGGCATCTCAACGGCCGTCGCCTGTTCTGGCCGCGCGGCAAGACGCTGGGCGGTTCCAGCGCGTCCAACGCCATGATCTACATCCGCGGCCACGCCGCCGACTACGATTCCTGGGAGGCCGAGGGCAACCCCGGCTGGGGCTGGCGCGACGTGCTGCCCCTGTTCAAGCGGGCCGAGAACAACGAGCGCGGCGCCGACGCTTGGCACGGCACCGGCGGTCCGCTGAACGTCGCCGACCATCTCTGGCGCAACCCGCTGTCGCGCACCTTCGTCGATGCCGGCGTGGCGGCCGGCCACCGGGAGAACCCCGACTTCAACGGGCCGGACCAGGAAGGCTTCGGCTTCTACCAGGTGACCCAGAAGGGCGGGCAGCGCTGCAGTGCCGCCCGCGGCTATCTCCGCGACCGCACCCGACCGAACCTGACCATCGTCACCGGCGCCCGCGCCACCCGCATCCTGATGGAGCGCGGCCGCGCCGTCGGCGTGGCCTACCGCCAGGGACGGGAGGAGCGCACGGTGCGGGCGGAACGCGAGGTGATCCTGTCCGGCGGCGCCATCAACTCCCCCCAGCTGCTGCTGCTCTCCGGCATCGGCCCGGCCGGGGAAATCCGGCGCCAGGGCCTGCCGGTGGTCCACGAGCTGCCAGGGGTGGGGCGCAACCTGCAGGACCATCTGGACATATTGCTGACCCACCGTGAGAGCACGAATACCAGCTTCGGCTTCTCCCGCCATTCCGCCGGGCCGCAGATCCGGGCGCTGTGGGAGTACTTCATGGCCAGGAAAGGCATGCTGACCACCAACGTCGCGGAGGCCGGCGGCTTCATCAAGTCCGACCCCGGGCTGGATCGGCCGGACCTGCAGCTGCACTGCGTGCCGTCGCTGCTGGAGGATCATGGCCGCAAGACCGTCTTCGGCCACGGCATCTCGATCCATGTCTGCCAGCTGCGCCCCGCCAGCCGAGGCCGCATCGGTCTGAAATCGCCCGACCCGATGGCCGACGCGCTGATCGACCCCGACTATCTCTCGGCGCCGGAGGATCTGGCCGTGCTGCGCCGGGGCCTGCGCCTAGCGCGCGAGATCATGGCGGCCGCCCCGCTCGCCGCCATCAGCCTGGGCGAGATCGCCCCCGCCCCCGGCAAGAATTCCGACGCCGACCTCGACGCCGCCATCCGCGCCCGCGCCGAGACCATCTACCACCCGGTCGGCACCTGCCGCATGGGCGTGGACGCCCAGGCCGTGGTCGACCCGGAGCTGCGCGTGCGCGGCCTGGACGGGTTGCGCGTCGTCGACGCCTCGATCATGCCCACCCTGATCGGCGGCAACACCAACGCCCCCACCATCATGATCGCGGAGAAGGCGTCGGACCTGATCCGCGGCCGGCGGAACGCGCGGGCGGACGAGCGGGTGGCGGTGGCCTGACGCTTGGAACACCCCACCACTATGCGTATTGTATAGCCGTACATCGATACGTATCGCATCGGGGCTCCCATGGCCGCCTACAAGGGTTCGATCACCACGACCGGCGCCTCGGAGGCGCTGCGGCTGGAGAAGGCGCTGTTCCGCCAGCACCCCGAGTTCAAGCAGAAGGCCAAGCTGCGGGCCCATGTCCTCGGCAAGGGCACGCTGCTGGTCAAGGTAGTGGACGAGGAGCCGGAGGACGAGGCGGAACGCGACCCCGTCGTGCTGGCCTTCCTCGCCTTCCTCGAGAAGGACATGCTCGAGCATCCGGAGCGGCTGATCCCGCTGACGGAAGAGGACATGCGTCGCACTGCCGAGCTGACCAAGGATGTCGTCGTGGACGATGACGAACCGTTTCCGGACGACGTCACCTTCCCGTGAGCGGCCCGATCGAGGTCAATGGCTGGCGCCTGCTGCTGCATCCCCGCTTCCGCGAAATCTACGGGCCGCTGGCCGACGAGGTGGAGCGGCTGAGCGAGCGGGACCCGGCCGGTACGGCGGCGCATCCCAAGGCCAAGCTGCTCAAGCGCGTCGATGCGCTGATCTATGGGGAAATCCCGCAGGACCCCGGTGCCCCGCAGTTCCGCCAGGGCCGGACGCTGGGACCGGAATTCAAGCATTGGCGCCGGGCCAAGTTCTTCCAGCGCTTCCGGCTGTTCTACCGCTACGACAGCGCCTCCAGGACCATCATCTACGCCTGGATCAACGACGAGAACTCGTTGCGCAAGGCGGGCGCCAAGAGCGATCCTTACGAGGTCTTCCGGCGCATGGTCCTGGGCGGCGACCCGCCCGACGACTGGGACGCGCTGCTGCGCGCGACCGAGCGGGACGCCCCCTGACCCTCACTCATCCTCGACGGGCTCCGGCGCCTTGGTCCGCAGCGTGACGAACTCCTCGGCGGCGGTGGGGTGCAGGCCGATGGTGTTGTCGAAGTGCCATTTGGTGGCGCCGGCGTTCATCGCCACGGCCACGGCCTGGATCATCTCCGGCGTGTCGGCCCCGACCATGTGGGCGCCGATGACTCGGTCGTTGGCCGGATCGACCACCAGCTTCATCAGGGTGCGCTGGTCGCGGCCGGCCAGCGTGTTCTTCATCGGCTTGAAGGTGGTGCGGTAGACGTCGACCTTGCCCAGGCGCCTGCGCGCCTCCTCCTCCGTCAGCCCGACGCAGGCGACCGGCGGGTCTGAGAAGACGGCGGTCGGAATGTTGTCGTAGTTGACCTCGCGGCCCGGCCGCTTTCCATACAGCCGGTCGGCCAGCACATGGCCCTCGGCCAGCGCCACCGGCGTCAGGTTGACGCGGTTGGTCACGTCTCCCAGCGCGTAGATGCTGGGCACGCTGGTCTGGTACTGGTCGTTGATGATGATGGCGCCGTAGGCGTCCAGCTCGACGCCGGCCGCCTCCAGCCCGAGGTCGCGGGTCAGCGGCCGGCGGCCGATGGCGTAGAGCACCTGGTCCACCTCCAGGATGCGGCCGTCCGACAGGGTCGCCACCAGGCACTCGCCCGTCTTCTCGATGCGCTGGATCACCGTGTTGAGGCGCAGATGCACGCCGGACTTCACCAGCTCCTCGGTCAGGAACTCGCGCACGTCGCGGTCGAAGCCGCGCAGGATCTGCTTGCCGCGGTAGATTTGGGTGACGTCCGCGCCCAGCCCGTTGAAAATGCCGGCGAATTCGGTGGCGATGTAGCCGCCGCCGGCGATCAGGATGCGGCGCGGCATCTCCTTCAGCTCGAACACCTCGTTGGAGGTGATGCCGTACTCCTTCGCCCCGGGCTCGTCCGGGAGCTCCGGCCAGCCGCCGACGGCGACCAGGATGCGCTCGGCCGTCACCCGCTGCCCGTTCACCTCGACCGTGTGGGCGTCGACCAGCTTGGCGCGCCCCTCGAAGATGGTCGCGCCGGATCCCTCCAGCAGGCGCCGGTAGATGCCGTTCAGCCTGTTAATCTCCGCATCCTTGGCGGCGATGAAGCGGGCCCAGTCGTGGCTGCGCTCGCCGACGGTCCAGCCGAAGCCGGGCGCATCCTCGAAGCCGTGGGCGAACTGGGCGGCGTAGACCATGAGCTTCTTCGGCACGCAGCCGACATTGACGCAGGTGCCGCCGAAGCGCCCCGCCTCCGCGACGGCGACCTTCGCCCCGTGCTGCCCGGCGATGCGGGCCGCGCGCACGCCGCCGGACCCGGCGCCGATGGTGAAGAGGTCGAAATCGTAGCTCGCCATGGGGTCGGCACTCCTTGATGGGCTCGCGCTTGTCGTGGTCTTTTGCCCCAGCGCCGGGCCGGTGTCGATTCAGGAGGTGGGGTTCATGGCAGATGACGCAACGGGGAGCGAGTCAGCCCTGCACGAGGAGCCGGGCTTCCGCCTGCGCCGGCTGCGCCCCGCCGACCATGCCGACCTGTTCGCCGTCACCAACGACCCTGACGTGGTACGGTACGTCGGCGACGGCACGGTGCTGCCGGCGGAGAAGGTGACGCTCTGGATCGAGAATTCGCGGCGCAACTACGCCGCATTCGGCTACGGCACCTTCGCCCTGGCCGACCCGGCGGACGACCGGCTGTTCGGCTGGGCCGGCATCATCCCGCCCGGCCGCGGTCCCCGGCCGGAACCGGAGATCATCTACGGCTTCGAGCGGGCGCGCTGGGGCGGCGGGCTGGGCCGGCGGATCGCCCTGAGGGTGACGGCGCTGGGTTTCACCCGCTTCGGGCTGGCGGAGATCATCGCCACGGTCGATCCCGGCAACGCCGCCTCCCGCCGCATCCTGGAGGGGATCGGCTACCGGCTGGTCCGTGTCGAGGAGGACGAGGACGGGCCGGTGATGTACTACCGCGTCCGGCGGGAAGAATGGGTGTAGGAGCGGCGCCGGGCGGAGCTGAATCGTGGTGCGTCCTTCGACAAGCTCAGCATGAGGGAGGGAGTACGCGAGGCACTTCTGGTTCGTTCACCGGGAGCAGCGCCCCCCCCTCATGCTGAGCCTGTCGAAGCACGCACAACCTCAGCGCTGCCCGGGGCCGTCACCATCCGTCACCTACCCGCCCGAGGGGGCCACGGTCGCGGAGGGCTGACCCTCCGGGGGCAGCTTCCACATGTTCAGGATGGTGCAGCGCTCGCCGTCCAGCAGCAACGCGTCGCCGCCATAGGGGCAGAGACGCTCGTCGCTGGACTGGATGCCGATCTGGCTTTCGAATTTCGGGTCGCTCATGGTGCAGGCGCCGCCGAAGCGCACCAGGAATCGGTCGCGCTTGCTGGGCCCCTTGATGATGATGTGCTCGCGGTCGACGGCCTGCCAGTCGTCGATGGTGCGCGCCCAGGTGCAGTCGTTGCCGGCGCCGAGGCTTTCGCGCGGCGGCAGCTCGGGCGGCGGCTTGTCCTGGGCAAGGGCCGGCAAGGCCGCGAGCAGGGCGGCGCCCAGGATCAGGGCATGGAGCGGAACGGCGCGGGTGCGGGTCATCTCCCTCTCCGGGTCACGGATGCCGGCAGCCCACCATGGAGGCGGGAACGCCGGTCTCGGGACGGTCAACCGCCATCCTGCGCCAGGATTGCGGCGGGAGAGGGGCGGCGCGGCCGCCCTTGGAGCAGCTGTGCAGCGCATGGGCGGGGAAGTCCGGGAGGGGCTCTCGCGCCGCCCCTCCCGTCCCCGCGCCATCGACCCCGGAAGGGATCAGACGGCGGCGATCTGGCTCAGCGTCGCCCGCGGCGGCCGGCGGCCCAGGCGGGCCACGGTCGGCGTCTCCTCCACCTCCTCGGGCAGGTCGAGGCAACGCTGGAGCACGCTCTTCACCTGGTCGGCGGTGAAGGGCTTGCGGATGGTGGGCAGGTCGCGGATGACCTCGTCGACCTCCATCTCGCCCAGCCAGCCGGACATGATGACGACCTCCAGCTTCAGCTCCTTGCGCATCTGCTTGGCGGCGGCCAGCCCGTCCGTGCCCTTGGCGAGACGGATGTCGCACAGGACCAGGTCGGGGCGGTGATAGTCCGCGAGCGCGACGGCGCGCGGGCCGGTGGAGGCCAGTCCGCAGACGTCGCACCCCATGTCGGTCACGAGGTTCTGCAGGAAGAGGGCCGTCAGGGCATCGTCTTCGACGATGAGGACGCGGGGCTTGTCGGTCATGGCATATTCCTCGGTGGCGAGGCGGGGGACATCTCGCCCCCGGTGACAAACGGATTTGAGGCCCGCCGGGCTCCGCGGTCACGGTCCTCTTTCGGTGCCCCGCCACGGGGATAGGCTCGGGGCGCCCGGACGACCCACCGCACGCCTAGTATGCGGACATCGTGGTACCCGACTCGGATAAGCCCCCCTGTCCCGCTGAGCCCGAAGTCCCAGCCGCACCCCCAAAGTTCGGCGGAACAAATCCCGGCCCGCGATACTTGGCGGCGACTGGCTCGGGCGGGATCGGAGGGACGGCCGCCAAGCCCCTGAAACATAGGCCGCTTGCGGCGCCGCCGCCCCTCCCCTAACCTGCCCGCGCTACAAACGTCCGGGGTACCCTCGATGGCAAAGAGTTCCGTTTCCCGCATCGCCCTGCGTGTCGTCGGCGTGCTCGTCCTGATCGCCATGGCGATGGGCGCCTTCTATTTCTGGCGGCCGCTGACGGTGAACACCGCCTTCAACAAGCTGCGCATGCGCATGGCGGGCATTGAGGAGAACTACGCCGACGTGGGCGGTACCCGCGTCCATTACTACGCCTACGGCAAGGGCGAGCCGCTGGTGCTGGTGCACGGCTTCTCCAGCGACGCCAATTTGATGGTGCCGCTGCTGGTGGGCATGGCGCCGAATTTCCAGGTCTTCGCCATCGACCTGCTGGGCTACGGCGACACCGACAAGCCGGCCGACGGCTACTCCATCGCCGCCCAGTCCAAGCTGGTCACCGACTTCATCGAGGCCAAGAAGCTGGGCCGCACCAACCTGTTCGGCGTCTCCATGGGCGGCTGGGTGGCGATGCACGCCGCCGCCTCGCGCCCCGAGCTGATCGACAAGCTGATCCTGGCGAATTCCTCGGGCGTGAAGTTCGACCTGGCCTTCGACCCGGCCGTCTTCTTCCCGCAGCAGCCCGCCGACATCGAGAAGC
Source organism: Azospirillaceae bacterium (assembly GCA_035626475.1). Lineage (GTDB taxonomy): Bacteria > Pseudomonadota > Alphaproteobacteria > Azospirillales > Azospirillaceae > DASPKT01. The sequence goes on along the minus strand of DASPNP010000021.1, from coordinate 114,702 downwards.
TGCGGGCCCTGATGGCCCCGCCGGCGCCGACGCCGCTGCCGGAGTTCGTCAACCGCGACCTGGTCCGCATGTTCAAGGGCATGCAGGACACCAACATGAAGATGATGCAGTCCATGGGCACCGGCGCCGACCTGATGGACGAGCGCCTCGGCCAGATCACCGTGCCGACGCTGGTCTACTGGGGCGAGCCGGACAAGCTGGTCCCGCTCGAGGTCGGCCAGCGCCTTGCCGCGGGCATCCCCGGCGCCAGGCTGGTGACGACGCCGGACTGCGGCCACATGGCCGTGCTGTTCTGCGCCGGCCACTTCGTCCCGGCGGCGACGGGCTTCCTGAAGGAGTGAATGCTCCAAAATCCCTCTCCCCTTGCGGGAGAGGGGTCGGCGACGTCGTGGTGCGTGCTTCGACAAGCTCAGCATGAGGATGATTTTGTTGCTCCCGGTGGGACCGGTGCGGAGAAAAGCCAGGAGTGCCTGGCATTCCCCTTCCTCATCCTGAGCTTGTCGAAGGACGCACCACGGCGCAGCCTCACCAGATACCCATCCCTTTCCCACAAGGGGAGAGGGATATTTCGCCTCACACCCCGCCCATCAGCATGTACTTCACCTCGAGATAGTCCTCGATGCCGTACTTGCTGCCCTCGCGGCCGGTGCCGCTCTCCTTGACGCCGCCGAAGGGGGCGACCTCGGTGGAGATGATGCCCTCGTTGATGCCGACGATGCCGTACTCCAGCGCCTCGCCCACCCGCCAGGCGCGGCCGATGTCGCGGGTGTAGAAGTAGCAGGCCAGGCCGAACTCGGTGTCGTTGGCCATGCGGATGGCGTCGGCCTCGTTTTGGAAGCGGAACAGCGGCGCCACGGGGCCGAAGGTCTCCTCCCGCGCCACCTTCATGGCGGGCGTCACGTCGGCCAGGATGGTCGGCTCGTAGAAGGTGCGTCCGAGATCGTGCCGCTTGCCGCCGCGCACCAGCCGCGCGCCCTTGGACAGGGCGTCGGCGACATGGTCCTCGACCTTCGCCACGGCGCGGTCGTTGATCAGCGGGCCGGTGGTGACGCCCTCGCCGGTGCCGACGCCGACCTTCAGGTCCGCGACCGCCTTGGAGAGCTTGTCGACGAAGGCGTCATAGACGCCCTCCTGCACATAGATGCGGTTGGCGCAGACGCAGGTCTGGCCGGCATTGCGGTACTTGGAGATCATCGCCCCCTTCACCGCGGCGTCGAGATCCGCGTCGTCGAAGACGATGAAGGGCGCGTTGCCGCCCAGCTCCAGGCTGACCTTCTTCACCGTGCCGGCGCAGGCCGCCATCAGCTTCTTGCCCACCGCGGTGGAGCCGGTGAAGGAGAGCTTGCGCACGATCGGGTTGCCGGTCATCTCCGCCCCGATCTCGGCGGCGCGGGCCTCGGACGAGGGCACGACCGACAGCAGCCCGGCCGGCAGGCCCGCGCGCTCCGCCAGCACCACCATCGCCAGGGCCGAGAAGGGCGTCTGCGGCGCCGGCTTGATCACCATCGGGCAGCCCGCCGCCAGAGCCGGCCCGACCTTGCGGGTGATCATGGCGTTGGGGAAGTTCCAGGGCGTGATGGCGGCGGTGACGCCGATCGGCTCCTTCACCACCACGATGCGCTTGTCCTGGGCGAAGGTCGGGATCACGTCGCCATAGATCCGCCGCCCCTCCTCCGCGAACCAGTCGATGAAGCTGGCGCCGTAGGCGATCTCGCCCCGTGCCTCGGCCAGCGGCTTGCCCTGCTCGGCCGTCAGGATGCGCGCCAAATCCTCCTGGTTCGCCATGATGGCGTCGTACCAGCGGCGCAGGACGACCGCCCGCTCCTTGGCCGTCTTCGCCCGCCAGGCGACCATGGCGTCGCGGGCGCCCTCGATGGCGCGGCGGGTCTCGGCGGCGCCCATGTCCGGCACCGCGCCCACCGCCTCGCCGGTGGCGGGGTCGAGGATGGTGACGGCGGCGCCGCCATCGGCCGCCACCCACTGGCCGGCCACGGGGGCCTTGCCGGTGACCAGCAGGGTCGGGTCCTTCAGGCCGAGGCGGGCGGCGGCCTCGTCGCCGGCGGGGATGCGGGTGTCCATGGCGTGTCCTTCCCTTGGCGCGCCGACGGTTCCGGCTTTCCGGAGGCGGCGCGTCCGTCGCGTTTCATGGCGGCACCATAGCGCCGGGCGCGGCGGGCGGGAACCCGCGCGAACTCATGGCCGGCCCCTGCGGAAGGGGATGCTTCCCCGGCCGCGGCCCGTTCCCCTACACTTCGCGGAGCGCCGCCATGAGGGATGGGCGCTGGGGGGAGATCAAGGCATGTCGATGGAACCGGGCAGCATGGCGCGCGACGACGCCAGCATGGTGAAGATCGTATACGTCCTTTACCTGGTCAGCCTGGTGGTGGGCGTCACCAGCCTGGTCGGGCTGGTGCTGGCCTATGTGAACCGCGGCTCGGCATCCGGGTGGCTGCAGAGCCACTACGATTTCCAGATCCGGACCTTCTGGATCGGGCTGATCGCCGGCTTCTGCAGCTTCATCCTGACCTTCGTGCTGATCGGCTGGCCGCTGCTGCTGCTGGTGACGATCTGGTTCATCGTGCGCAGCGCCAAGGGCCTGTCGAACGCCATGAACAGCCGGCCGATGCCCGACCCGCAGACCTACGGCTTCGGCTGATCCAAGATCCGGCCGGGCGGAGGGCTCAGCCTCCCGCCTTGGCCGCCCTGGCCGCCTTCTGCGCCGCCTTGGCCGCGCGGAAGCGGGCGGCCCAGCCGGACCTCAGCTCCTGCTTGGCGCGCCCCAGCGCCAGCGCGTCGGCCGGCACGTCCTGGGTGACGACGCTGCCGCCGCCGGTGATGGCGCCGGCGCCGATCTCCACCGGGGCCACCAACGTGCTGTTGGAGCCGATGAAGGCGCCGTCGCCGATCACGGTGCGGTGCTTCAGGAAGCCGTCATAGTTGCAGGTGATGCTGCCGGCGCCGATGTTGACGCCGGCGCCCACGGACGAGTCCCCGACATAGGCCAGGTGGTTGGCCTTGCTGCCGCGGCCGATGGTGGAGCCCTTCACCTCGACGAAATTGCCGATATGCGCCTCCTCGCCGATGTCGGCGCCGGGCCGTAGCCGGGCGAAGGGGCCGATTCTGGCGCTCCGGCGCACCGTCACGCCTTCCAGGTGGCTGAAGGGCAGGATGGTCACCCCGTCCTCCACCGTCACGCCGGGGCCGAAGACGACGTTCTGGCCGATGGTGACGTCGCGGCCCAGCCTCGTGTCCGCCGCCAGCCATACCGTGTCCGGATCGCTCAGAGTGGCGCCATTCACCATGGCGGCGAGGCGCAGCCGCTCCTGCAGCAGCCGCTCCAGCCGGGCGAGTTCGGCGCGGGAATTCACCCCCTCCACCTCTGCCGGATCGCCCTCGACCACGGCGCAGGCGAAGCCCCGCTCCCGCGCCACGGCGACGGCGTCGGTCAGATAGTACTCGCCCTTGGCGTTCTCGTTGCCGATGGCGTCGACGATCTGCCAGAGCCGCGTCCCGTCGAAGGCCATGAGGCCGGCGTTGCACAGGCCGATGGCGCGCTCCTCCGGCGTGGCGTCCAGGAACTCGACGATCCGCTCCAGCCCGCCGCCCGCGCCCTGCACCAGACGGCCATAGGCGGCGGGATCATCAGGGCGCATGCCCAGCACCACCACCGCCGGGTCGCCCGCCTGCCCGCGCGCCTCGACCATGCGGGCCAGCGTCTCCGCCCGCACCAGCGGCGTGTCGCCGAACATGACCAGCACGTCGCCGGGGAAGTCGCCCAACGCGTCCCGCGCCGCCTTCACCGCGTCGGCGGTGCCGAGCTGGGTCCGCTGCACGCAAGCAGCGTGCGGCGCCACGGCGGCGGCGACGCTCTCCTGCCCCGGGCCGACCACCACGACGATACGCTCCGGCGACAGGCTCTCCGCCGCCGCCACGACATGGCCGACCATCGGCACCCCGGCGATGGGATGCAGCACCTTCGGCAGGTCGGACTTCATGCGCGTCCCCTTGCCGGCGGCGAGGATCAGGCAGGCGAGCGGGCGCTTCTGGGTGCGGTCGGTCATGGCGGCGGACACCGGTCTGGCGTAATGGAGGCTTGCGCGGGGCCCGGCCTTACTGCCACATCAGGGGCGAACGAAGAAGCCACCTTTTGTGGCCCTGCCCGGGAACGCCGCCATGTCCCCCATCCGACGCGCGCTGGGACGCCGCGCTCTCCTCGCCACGCCCCTGCTGCTCGCCGGCGCCGCCCTGGCGCCCCGCCTCGCAGTGGCGGCAACGCTCGACGGCCCGGCGCTGCAGGCCCGGCTGGCGGAACTGGCGGCCGGCCATCCGGGCCGGGTCGGCATCGGCGTGCGCGACCTGAACGGCGGCGCCCAGCTGCTGGTCGGCGGCGGCGTGCCGTATCCCATGCAATCCGTCTACAAGTTCCCGATCGGCGCCGCGGCGCTGGTGGCGGTGGATGAGGGCCGGCTGCGGCTGGACCAGGAGGTGACGGTGCGGCCGGAGGACACGGTCGGCTTCCACAGCCCCCTGCGCGAGCGCATGGCCGGCAAGGAGGCCCGGGTCACCGTGGCGGAACTGGTGAAGCTCGCCGCCGGGGACAGCGACAACACCGCCTGCGACGTGCTGCTGACCCTGCTGGGCGGCCCCGGCGCGGTGCAGGCCATGATCGACGGGCTGGGCATACGCGGCCTGCGGGTCGACCGGCCGGAGCGCGAGCTGCAGGCCGACGTCTCGGGCATCCCGCCGGCCCTGCGGCCGGTCGCCGCCGCCGCGCAGGCCGAGGTGATCCGCGCCGTTCCGGCCGAGGCCCGGCGCGCGGCGATCGAGGCCTACATGGCCGACCCGCGCGACACCAGCACGCCCGAGGCGATGCTGGACTTCATCGAGGCCTTCCATGCCGGCCGGCTGCTGAGCCTGGAATCCATGGCCCATCTGCGCCGCATCCTGACCGAGACGAAGACCGGGCCGAAGCGCCTGCGGGCCGGGCTGCCCGACGGCTGGACGGTGGCGCACAAGACCGGCACCGCCGGCAGCTTCGAGGGCTTCGCGCCGGCCACCAACGATGTCGGCCTCCTGTTCGGGCCCGAGGGCGAGACCGTCGCGGTCGCCGTCTTCGTCGCCGGTTCCACCGCGCCGGAGGAGGTACGCGAGGGGCTGATCGCCGAGGTCGCCCGCGCGGTCACCGCCGCCACGGCCGGAACCGCGCCGGCCCACGGGGCGAAGGAGCAGAAGGCCGGGGCGCCCAAGGCTGAGGAGCGGAAGGGATGAGCGCAATCCTCCAGCGCTTCCCGGCCCTGCTGTTCGACTTCGACGGCACCCTCATCGACAGCGCGCCGGAGATCGGCGCCGCCCTGAACGCGCTGCTGGCCGAGCGCGGCCTGCCCGCCGTCTCGGACGCCCAGGTGCGGAGCTTCGTCGGCGACGGGGCGCTGCGGCTGGTGGAGCGGGGCCTGGGCGCCGGCGGCATCACCCCGCCGCCCGACGACCTCAAGGCCGCCACGGCGCGCTACCTGGCGATCTACGAGACCATCCCGCCCGACCCGCACTGCATCTATCCCGGCGTGCCGGAAACGCTGGCGGCGCTGCGTGATGCCGGGCACCAGCTGGCGCTCTGCACCAACAAGCCGGAGCGCGCCAGCCGGATGGTGCTGGAGGCGCTGGGGCTGGAACGCTTCTTCGAGGTGGTGGCCGGCGGCGACAGCGCCCCGGTGCGCAAGCCCGACCCGGGCCACCTGCTCTGGGCGCTGGAGCGGCTGGGCCTGCGCGCAGACGAGGCCGCCATGGTCGGCGACAACGGCAACGACGTCGCCTCCGCCAAGGGTGCCGGCATGCCCGTGGTCTGCGTCACCTATGGCTACCCGCGCATGGCGGTGGCCGACCTCGGCGCCGACGCCCTGATCGACCGGTTCGAGCAGCTGCCGGCGGCGCTGGCGCGGTTGGTGTGAGGGGTGGTCGCCTCCGTCGGCAGCGTTGATACTGTGTGTCCTTCGACAAGCTCAGGATGAGGAGGATATAGCTGCTCCCGGCGGAGCCTGCGCGGGCGAGCGTAGAAGAGGCGCGGTAGAGGCCGGGAGTGCCTGGCATCTCCCATCCCTTATCCTGAGCTTGTCGAAGGACGCACCACGAACCAGCCTCTCCCGACCTACGCGAAAGCACGCCTCACCCCACCGGCTGCACCTTCGCCAGGTGCATGACCAGCGTGCCCAGCGGGCCGGCGCTCTCCAGCCGTACCGGCAGGGCGGGGCCGCCGGGCACCGCCTTGGCGAACCAGACGGTGGTGCGGGCGGTACGCGGGCGGCGGTCGCCGTCGCGGTCGCGCCGCCCCTGCTCGCGCCAGCGGCCGGCGACAGGCTTGTACTCGATGCGGCAGGCCTCGGCCGGGCCGGCATAGGCGCCGACGTCGCTGGGCGCCAGCTGCTCCGTCCCCTGCGGCGCCAGCACCATGTCGTAGCGCTGCCGCCCGTCATAGACCGGCAGGGTCGCCCCGCAGCCCCGTCCCTGCGTGACCGCGTCCAGCACCGCGACGGTGGCGGACATCGGGTCGATGGTGCCGGCCTTGAGATTGTCGGGCACCGGCTCGCGGTCCTTCTCCGGCGGCGGGTCGGCGGTGACGCGCGGCGCGGCGCCGGGCGAATCGTACTCCAGCGCCGTGATGCGCGGCGCCTCGCGCCAGACGCTGTCGGAGCGGAACAGGCGCGGCGCCGGCAGGCCGGTCCCGGTCAGCGCCCCCTCGGCCTTGATGTTGGTGCTCCAGGAGGCCAGCCGCCCGATCACCCCGTCGGTGGCGGCGCTCAGCTCCAGCCCGTAGCGCTCCTGTCCCATGGACAGCCGTGCCTTGGCCTCCAGCAGCTCCACCCCGCCCAGATAGACCTTGTAGGAGAGGTCCAGCGGCTGGGCCGCCGCCGGCAGCGCCGTGAGCGCGGCGAGGGCGGACGCAAGGGCGAGGCGGCGGGCGCGGTGCGTGCGGCATGGCATGGAAAGGCGTCCCTCGACCCGGATTCATCCTGTCCCGACAAGATGGCCCATCCCCGCCCCGGCGCAAGGGCCATTGAGCCGATGGGCAAATCAGCCATTGACAGCACCCCGCCGGCCCTCTAAATACCCGCCCCACGAAGATGGGCGCGTAGCTCAGCGGGAGAGCATCGCCTTCACACGGCGGGGGTCGTAGGTTCAATCCCTACCGCGCCCACCATCTTCGGAAAGCTCCTCAAAATCCTGGCTATATGCGGCACTCAGCCCCCTCCTCTCGGGGCGGTTCCGTAGGCGCTACGAACCTTGCTGTCACACTCTGGTCACAACGGAGCATGTGATGGCTACGATTCGAAAGCGCGGCAACAGGTGGCAAGTTCAGGTACGCCGCCAAGGGATGCCGCATCTCTCCCAGAGCTTTCTCAACAAGTGTGATGCTGAGGCTTGGGCACGGCAGATGGAAGTCGCTGCTGATCGCCTAGCCCTGCCTACGGATACGGCCGAGGTGAAGCGCCTAAGGGTGCGTGACCTACTTGAGCGGTACCTGAGGGATGTGACCGTAGGCAAGAAGGGGCGCACTCAGGAGGCAGCTCGCATTCAGGGGCTGCTGAAGACCAAGCTTGCGGCTGCCCCGCTTGGACGCCCCCTGAGTGCTGAACTGGCGAAGTTTATCCAGCAGCGCCTTGCCTCGGTCAGCGGGAGCACCGTCAACCGCGAACTGAACATCATTGGGCACTGCTTCGAGACTGCACGCCGGGACTGGGGCCTAGCGTTTGAGAACCCCGTACCGCTCATTAGAAGGCCGCCCAATGCGAGCCCCCGAGATCGTAGGATCAAGGGGCCGGAAGAGTTTCAGCGCATCAGCGAGGCTCTAGACAGTTGCAGGAACCCACTCATCAGGCCTCTAGTGCTGTTTGCCATCGAGACAGGCATGAGGCGTTCCGAAATGATCCGGATACGCTGGGAGCATCAGAAGGGCAGAACGCTCCATATTCCCGACACCAAGACGGGCTTTCCGCGCACCATCCCGCTGTCGCCGAAGGCAATAACCATTCTCGATGAGCTACGCAGCAGGGGCGGTGCCGGACCGTTTCCTCTAACCGCTGAAGCTATCAAGCTCGCTTGGAAACGCCTGCGAGATCGTGCAGGGGCGCCCGACCTGAACTTCCATGACTTAAGGCATGAGGCGGTATCCAGCTTCTTTGAGCGGGGCTTAAGCATGCCAGAGGTGGCCTTGATATCCGGACACAGGGACACCCGGATGCTCATGCGCTACACCCACCTGCGCCCTGAAGAAGTTGCTTTGAAGCTCGGGTAAGCGGGTAAAGGGCTGTTCTTGGTTCCGGTTGCCATGGTGAGTTCCCGCCACACGGCTCCTTTCCGGATCAGCCCTATTCCCATCCCAGGGGAAAGGATATTCAGCTCCCCACTTTCGAACAGTCAGACCTCGCAAACCCTTGGAATGTCTGAGCTAGAGGAGCTTGGGGGATATTAGTAATGCAGAGCAGAGCAGAGCAGAGCAGAGCAGAGCAGAGATTATATTAGAATAGATCCATAAGGTGATGTCTCTGTAATCCTATCCCCTTAGGACCTTCCGCCCTTAGTCCGCATCGTATTTCCAGAGAGGGTCAAAGTAACTTTGGTGGTCTTCGGGGAAATTGTCCTGCTGAGGAAGCGGCACTCGGATTGGGTCTATGATCGACAAAACCTCTTTGATCCGGGGCCGCCACTCCTCGCCCCCCCCCCGAAACCAACCCTCTTTAGGGCTTTCCCGAAGGCATGGGCCATAGCGTCTTGAAGCCAAGCCCCATGCCGCTCCTGAACGATGAAGCTGTCATGGATTGGGACCACTAGGATGCCCTGAGCCAACCCTTCTTCCATAACCAAAGCGGCCATGTCGCTGTCCAGACGCTGACACAAGCTCCTATTTCAGGCGCTGCGGAACATAAGACCGACGCGGGAGCACCTGCTGAAAGTGTCAACTCATCATGCAAATCCATACGCAAGAAAGTGGTAACACATTCCGCTTGCTGATACGCTAGCTTCACTCGCATGAGTTGGGGAAGCGGAACCGATGCTGACAGTCAAACGCTTGCAATCCGGAACCGGCCTGGGGGTCTTCGGCACGTTTCATGCGACGGGTGAAGTAGAACTAAGAAGATATAATTTGATCTATGGTTTAAATGGAAGTGGCAAGACCACCCTTTCACGCGTTTTCTCTAGCTTCGAGAAGGGGTCAGTATGTCCAAAGTTGCCACAAGGCTGTCAATTCGAGATAACATTATCTGACGACACCACAATAAACTCCCGCGACCACCTCGACAGATTGGCAAAACGATTGTTTGTTTTCAATGCCGACTATGTAGAGGAAAATTTTCGCTGGAAAGACGGAGTTGCCAATCCAATATTTTACATTGGAAAAATCCAAGCCGACAAGTCCAAAGAGCTTGAAGATGCGCAAAGCAAATTAGCTGTTCTGCTATCGAAAGAAAAGTCTTCTGTTACTGACGAGAATGATTACAGGCTACTCTTTGGAGATTTCAAGCGCCTTACTGCCAAACACATTTCAGAAAGCATCGGGCAGCGTCACTATATCGCAACGCACCTTGATGGAGATTACCAAAGGTATAAGAAAATGGCTGGGGACCTCCTCCCTGAGGAGACACTTCAAGCTGTTCGACAAACATTAAGACAAATCGAACCGCTCGGTAAGATCGACGATCAAGCTGGCTGGTCTATAGAAATTGGTCCGTTTCATGAAACAGTGAGCGCTGTTCACGAATGCCTAGCAGAAACTCCGGGTGGCATGGTCTTAGCGGACTTGAGAGATCACGACACTATGCTGACTTGGGTGAGCGAAGGTTTAAAATACCATACTGATCATAAGATCGACAATTGCCTGTTCTGTGGTGGTGAATTAACTGCAGAACGGATGAATGCGCTTACCCGCATGTTTGATAGCAAGTTCGAGAAAATTATCGCACGCGCCCAGGGCCTCTCCAGCGAACTAGAGACGCTCAGGGAACGCCTAAAGCTTGGGATGATCAGGCTGCCGTCAGATAATGATATCAATCCCAACCAGAAAGCTGAATACCGACGCGCAGCAAAGCTCTATGTTGAGAGTGCGGCATCAATAATTGAAGCCATTGACGTGATCATCGGGAGGCTTGCTGAGAAAATTGCCAGCCCAACCGCTTCGTACTCGTTCGGAGACATGTTATCGGCCCCAGACGCTCAACGACTCTCTAGTCTATATACAGAGAGGCGCGGAGAAGTGCTTAAGATTGTAAGCGCTCACAATGCAGGGTTCGATGCATTCTCCACTCAACAAGCTCAGGCGAAAGCCGCATTAAAAAAGCATTTATTGGCTGAAAACAACGATAAATACCGTGAGATGTTCCAGTCTCTGGCCACACGTCAGATGAATGTGGCTCAATTAAAAGTCGACATATCAGCTATCAAATCGAGGATCGAGGATCTCCAAACGTCCATCCGCCTACATGGCCCTGCAGCAGAAAATATTAATAATCTACTCCATAGCTACCTACGGCACCAGAATATATCTATAGCCCCCAGAGGAGATGGTTTTGAGATCCTAAGAAACGGCAGTCGCGCACAGGACAACCTCAGCGAGGGAGAGAAAACCGCTGTCACATTCTGCTATTTCATTTCCTCGATGACAGCCGAAGGGCGGAGAATTGAAGATTTGATCATCGTTGTTGACGACCCAATATCTAGCCTAGACACGCGGGCGCTTAATCATGCGTTCTCAGCGGTCAGGGTATACCTGTCTAAAGCGGCTCAGCTCATTATTCTCACACACAATATAAATTTCATGAATGAGTGCAGAAAGTGGCTCAAACCCAAAACTAAGGAAGAAAGAGCTCAACCTGAAAAGGGCATCAAAGAGATAAAGCCCAAAGCTTCGATGATTTTCCTGAACGTAAGGCAGGATAGCGCGGGCAACCGAACCTGTGTGATTCAGCCACTTCCGGCACTACTCAGCGAGTACGAGTCTGAGTACCACTACTTATTTTCGCTCGTCCACAAGCTCCATGTGAGCAGGGATGTGACCTATGATCAACTGTTTCTAATGCCGAATGCGATTCGGAAGGTTGCTGAGGCATTCCTATCGTTCAAAATGCCTGGAGCCGCTCCTTTCGCAAGCAAAATAGACTTCTTGATAAAAGAGTGCGGCGGCCGTTTGGACGCGAACCATGTGAAAGCGCTTGAAAGATTTGCTCAGGTTGAATCCCACGGGGACAATGTCGATGATTTCTCCGACTTTCCTATTTTAGTTGTCGAACAGTGCGTTGATTGCGCAGTGGCCTTAATGGAAATGATCAAGGTTTCTGATAACATGCACTTCAAAAACATGGAAGCCCTTTGCGCCTAGGCGGATCGCTATCTCCGCCCCCACCTTCCTTTATTCGTTCGTCCGAAGGGTTGCCGTTTACATTCCCTATCCAGAACTTTCGCAATTGTCTTCTGATCGAGAGCAGAACCGATCTCCACTTTGAGTTTTGGTGATACAGTCGCCGCATAGGATGGTGACATGCCGGCCCGTCCCACCAGTGCCCGGCGGAATTCCCTGATCATGACCTCTTCTAACTGTCCCGCTCGGCTCTCCTCCACAATAAAGCTGTCATGGAGCATCAGCAGCGGCACACCCTTAGCCGTGAAGTGGTTCATGATCCCCTCAGCGACATCCGAATCCAAGCGCTGCAACCAAGTCCAAGCGGATGTGTAGAAGTGCTTGGCAACCTCAGGACGGGCTTCCGCGTAATCCGACAAAAGTAACTTTGCCTCTAGGCCACTCTGCTTGAACCACTCCTCATGTCCCTCCTCCTTGATCCGGCCCCTTAAGGCTGTGGCAGCCCCGGAAGCACTCTTGGAGTTCAGGCCGATAAGCACTGCCAGCTTCATGATCTCCCGCATGGTGGGTTCCTGCGAATAACCAGGGATCACATAGGGGTCGAATGCCTCAGGGCCGTTCGGGTCCTTCCCAGCCAGGACGCAGATCACGGTGGGGTGGAATGCCTTGTAGTCGATCTCCGTGGTGGCCTTCCCGTTGATTCTCAGGGCAACCCGCGCCTCACTCTTAACCCCGCACCACCAAGGTCCGTAGAACCGCCCACCGTCCTCGAAACTGCCATTCCCGAAGACCCTGCTGGTGAGGGTCTGAGTGGGATCGATCTTCAGCGGGTATCCAGGCAGGGAGATTTCGGTGCGGTCCATAAGCGCGTTGTAAGCAGTCAGGTTGGCCCGCATGAGGTTGGTTTCTTCGGTGTCCTCATACCCGACGCGCTCCTTCCGGTCCGTCCCCGGAACGCCTTTTTTCAGGATGATGCACTCCCGGGACCGTAGCTGAGGAGCAACCTGTTTGACCCAGGCTGGATCAAGACGGGGCGCTTCGTAAGAGCTATCCGCATCCTCATCCCACGACGGCTCACCCGTGCTTTGTAGGGAGGCTACGAAGGCATCCGGCGGCAGTAGGTCTATGAGCGCGGGTGTCGCCTTGAAGCGCGAGACATAGCCTTTACCGGTTTTGGGGTTCTGGAAACCACCGACCACTTCAAGGAAGCCAAGCGCCTTCAGGGCATCCACGGCATTCACGATGGAGCGGCGGATCTTCAGGCAGTTGTACCTATCGTCGGCGCCATAGAAGCGGTTCTTCAGCCGCTCCAGGGCGACCCAATAATCTGGCCCCTGAGCGTATGCCCGGACTAGGTTGGCAAGGATCAGCCCCAGTTCCGCCCTGAGCGCTGCCAGTACGTCCTTCCGCAAGGCCCGGGGCTTCCTACCTTCAGCCGCTCTCTGAGCCAGCAGGACGCGCCTAACCACGTCCATGAGGTGGGAGGCTACAGCGTCCAAGCCCGGCGCATCTACGGCCCGTTCTAGGTCCAGGAATAGGCACTTATCCAGGTCATCTGAGGTGTAGAGGTCACCCGTCGAACTCTTGGCTAAAGACGAGTAGCGCTGGGTGGCTTCGTCTTCTCGGAAAAGCGCATCATAGTTCCGCTGGCTTGCTTCCGGGGAGCCCGCCGTACAAACCGAACCAATATCGACCAAGTACTCTCTCCAGTGCCAATGTGCCAATATGGCCGGCAGAGTACTTCAGTCCCACACCACCGCGCTTGTTAGAACAAAGTTACAATACTAAGATAAATATGAGCTAGATGCGCATGGGTGTACACTTGCGAAGACCGCTTATACGTTGGATCTTAGCTATAATCAACAGGCGCCATCAAGGCGGCCCCGCCCTTCCAACTTGCTACCATTATCTGGTCGCAAGGGCCCGCTTTGAACGGGTTGCCGGGTATGGAGTCAGCGGAAACTCATGCACTCAGTAAGTTATTGATAACATTGAATAAAAGTAACTTTGGTGGTCATCTGGCTCACGCGAAAAGTTGTTTTCGCCGCTGATCGGGGCAGCCATCAAAGTAACTTTGCCCTGGTCAAAACTCCCTGCCAAAACATGTTTTGAACGCTCGCATTAGACCACCAAAGTAACTTTGCCCCGTCGCCATTCCTGATACGGGCCAACGGTTACGACAATGCGCTTGGCTCTGTCTTTGGATGGGACATTAACTCTTCATCTAGGCGAGCTTCAAACAAGGCCGCTAACGCCATCCTCTTCGCATCAAGCCGACTTACACCCTGGATGCCAGGGAAGAGGGGAAGCCATCGAGTCTTGTCAACGGCGGGCGCCAGACGGTCGAAATGCATACAAGCGAACCATGCATGCATCACCTGAATCTCGATAGGAGCAGCTTTTCTGAGGCGCAGATAATCTTCGGTGCAGACATAAAGTAAATAGTCGTTCGCCTCATCACTACACTGCGACAGTATATCAGCATCATCTTTGCCTGCGCCTGCGTGCTTGAATGAGTTTCGGTACAAATTGACCGTCTCATAGAGTGATTTATGAGAACGCTCCGGGAAGTTGGACCGAATTTCATCCATGAAAGGTGAGATTCCAGCGCTTCTGCATAGAACCTCAATGATTTCGCGTGCAGCGCCAGCAAGGGTGTGAACCGATACCGGATCACGATCATTCAGGAACAGATCAATAGCAGTAAGCAGTTGATATCTGGCTACGAGGAATTTGGTTAGTGCCATGCCTGTTCACTTCCCCACTAGCGCACTCGCTCCAGAGGGCTTCTCCCGGCGGTGCGGAGAATAGGATTCTCACATTCCCTAGGGGCACCAAAGTAACTTTGCCGGTGCTTTAGGGCCATCCTAATGCCAGTCCAACTCAGGGTACGCCCAGCCTCCGACACCGCAGTGGCTGCACCGGACCTTCTTCATAACGTCTTTGATGCTGGTGTGCTGACCGTACCGGGCGATTAGCTCCAGGATGTCCAGTTCGGCAGTCCGCCTACAGGCCCCGCATTGAACCCGAAACGTGCCTACAGGCCGCACGAAGTCTCTCAGCTTCGCGGCATACAGGGGGACCACGGTTCTGCGTTTGTTCTCATTCATCACCACAGGATGCCAGCGGCGGGGCAGCAGTCAATGGTGCTCTCGTATGGACGATCTAAAAATGGAGCCTTACTGGGGGAGCGATCCCGCAGGGCTTCCAGATACGGGGTGGGCAGTGCTCGTTTATCGTTCCTAGATCACGTCTCCGGAGCCGAGAAACACATTGCCCCTTAGAACGCCGGTGGCGTCGATGAAGCCAACAGTCGTGCCAAGCAAAACTGCCTCTCCACTAGGACCGAAGAACATCATGTCGTCATAGCCGTCGCTGTCAAAATCATCTCTCATCTGAGTGCTAATGACCCAGCCGGGATTTAACGTCAGCAGATCAGTAAAGCCAGAACTGCCTTTCGTCACATCCCACAGGATGACTGCACCAGTGCGGCTGTTGAAAAAGGCTATGTCATCCGCATCTGAGCCGACATAATTGCCAGTGACAATGGGAGCCCAGCCGGAGTTAGGTTCGAGAGAGAGTAAATCGCGTGTACTGAGTGAATCAGGCTCATATGACTGAAGACTTCCAGCGCTTGGGTTCCAAAGCACTATCTCTCGGCGGCCATTTCCATTTGTGTCTCCAGTGCTGATGAAATCAAAGCCGTCCTGTGGAACAGGGAATGTGGAATTGATTCCGGCAGGTATGTCCACTGTTACAATATACCGTCCGAACTCTGTTGGGGGCATTAAATAGATCATATCAGCAGCAGGTGAAGCTGATACGTCGCCAACAAAGCTCTCAAGAGCGCGAGAGATATAGAAGGTCTCTCTAAATCCGGCAGAGCCCAATCGGGCATCCCAGAATATCAACGTGTGATCACGAATAATGGCGATCTCGTCACCTGGACGCCCATCGTGATTTGCCGGCCAATCCCCAAATTTTGTTGTGCGGTTGATACTAAGGAGGGCCGTGAAGCCTTCGGAGCCTTTCAGGGGATCCCAAGCGACCAGCAAATTGCTGCTAGTCATCATCAGCAGTTCGATCGACATGGGATGTATTATCCTGCATGACTCTTGACCTGCATTAATATCCATTTACCTGCATAGCAATGCACGTGCGCGGAAGCTGACCTGAGGCAGGAATCAGAGGTATGCCTAGCAGTGCTATCTCTCATTGGTGGCCCTCTTGTTGCTTGCCCACAACAGCAATTTACTCCAGAGGCTATCGCTGCTGCGAGGATGGTTACTCTGTATGGTTAGGTAATTCCAAGCCCTTGAACGAAGGAGAGATGAGGAGGGGGAGGAATCTAAGAGGAGGAGAGGATTAGAGAGGGGGGGAAGTTCTAGGAGGGGGCTAGGGGGTGTAACCCATACTACTTTGTTAGGAGCATCCCCGGAGAACTCCCCGCCAGGAATCCCGGACGATCTCTCAGCAAACCCAGGCATGGGACTCCGGACTACCTCGATGTCCTAAAGCCCCTCAACCCCAGCCAGGGCCTCATTCCCTGAGGGTGAAATTCAGTAGCACTCAGCGATACTGGTGGAAGGGTACGTACAACTATGGACACCCTGCGAGGGGTTCGTCCATGGGGAGCCTGTGTACGTAAATCCCATACCCGGGTACTGGCCCAGCCCCCCCCCTGCCCCCTTCCCATGATCCTATGGGCAATATGCCCAAGTGAGCCTACACGGCTGTCACAGCACAGTCCCATGCTGTGTGACAGGGGCTTGCAGTTCTCCTAGCGTCCCAGTAGGATTCTCCCCGTACAGCATTGATTCGTATAGCCCCAGGTTGTCAGGGCGGAGATGGCAGCGGGAGAGCATCGCCTTCACACGGCGGGGGTCGTAGGTTCAATCCCTACCGCGCCCACCATCTTCGGAAAGCTCCTCAAAATCCGATCCGCCGATCGTCGCGACGCGCCGCAGCGTCCGCGCGCCCGTCGGCGTTCCCGGAACCTCCCCCCTCCCCCGCCTGTTCCGCATGAAGGGATTAGTCCGATCATGCGGGAGGGGACGATGCGGTGCTTCTCTGGGTGGGTTGGGGCTGCGGCTTTGGGGGTGGCGCTGATGGCGGGGACCGCCGTGGCGGCGCCGGGGGACATCCACCGGGTGGAGTCCGAGCGGATCAACCTGCGCTCGGCCCCCAGCAACGACAGCAACATCCGCGGCCGGCTGCTGCGCGGCGACGAGGTGGTGGAGATCCGCCGCTCCGGCGACTGGGTCGGCGTGCGCGCGGTGCAGTCCGGCGAGGAGGGCTGGGTCTTCGGCCAGCTGCTGAAGACGGCGCAGCCCAGCGGGCTCGGCGCCGACAGCCGCGGCCAGGGCTGGGGCGACCAGCGCACCGCCGCCGCCGACCGCGACGCCGGCTTCCGCATGATCTCCGAGGATTTCGACACGCTGGTCGGCTCCATCGGCCAGCGGCTGGGCTACAGGCTGTTCGAGCGGGCCGAGGTGATGGACGGCAACGTGCTGCGCCTGACGCCGACCCGCCAGTTCCTGGAGCGCGGCGGCGAGGAGGCGCACCTGCTGGCGGCGCTGGCGGTGCAGCAGATGTGGAAGAACCACAATAACGGCCGCCCCGCGACCATCACCGTCATGGGCCCCAGCAGCGAGAAGTATCTCAGCGTCAGCGACGCCGGCACCGCCGGCCCGACCATGGAGATCCTGCAGCTGCGCGAGGCCAGCCGGCGTTGATGCGCGTCTTCTGATCGACACGACCAACAGGGGTCCCGAAAGGGGAACAGCCTTCCCCTTGGCGTGTTGACAAGGTGCCAAGCGGCGACGCGTGAGGGGGTGCCCCGGCGGCACTCCCTCCCCGGCGCCAATCCCGGCCGAGACGGCCCGACGCTTCGAGGATGACACGATGCCCGTGAAGACGATGCAGGACCTGCTGATCGAGGAGTTGCGCGACATCTACCACGCCGAGAACCAGCTGGCGAAGGCGCTGCCCAAGCTCGCCAAGGCGGCGACGGCGCCCGAACTGAAGCAGGCGTTCGAGACGCACCTGGAAGAGACGCGCGGCCAGATCGAGCGGCTGGAACAGGTCTTCGAGGAGCTCGACACCCGCAAGCGCGGCAAGCGCTGCGCCGCGATGGAGGGGCTGATCGAGGAGGCGAAGGAAATCCTGGAGCAGGACCTGCCGCCGGAGATGCTGGACGTGGCGCTGATCGCCGCCGCCCAGAAGGCCGAGCATTACGAGATCGCCAGCTACGGCTCGCTGCATGCCTATGCCGAGGCCTGCGGCCTGACCAAGGTGGCGAAGCTCCTCGCCGAGACCCTCGACGAGGAGAAAGCGACCGACGCGAAGCTGAACAAGATCGCGATCGAGAACGTCAACCAGAAGGCGCTGCAGGCCTCCGGCAAGGCGGCCTGACGCTCCGGGGCGCACCGCCCCATCTCAACCCAGGTAGGAGGCAGTGGCCATGGAAATCATTGGTACCATCATCATCGGCCTTCTGGCCGGCATCGTCGCCAAGTTCCTTATGCCGGGCCGCGACCCCGGCGGCTTCATCGTCACCACCCTGCTCGGCATCGCTGGCGCGTTCGTGGCGACCTATCTCGGCCAGGCGGTCGGCTGGTACCGCGCGGGCGACGGCGCGGGCTTCATCGGCGCGGTCGTGGGCGCCATCATCCTGCTGGCGATCTACCGCATGATCGCCGGTCGTCGCGGCCATCACACCACGACCTACTAAGACGGCGCGCCTCAGCGCCCTCTGGAGAGCCCCCCGCCCACCGGCGGGGGGTTTTCTCGCGTTTGGGCGGACCATTCCTGCCGTTGGCTTTGAGCCCCCACCCGTCACCCCGGCCCCCGGATCGGGCCATAGGCCCGTCCGAGGACAGGCTCCGGCCGGGGCCCAGGGGTTGCAGCGGGATGCGGTGCATGCAGCGCGGGTATGGTTCGTAGGTCGCATGGAGGCGAAGCCGCAATGCGACGCTCCACGGCCGGGTCATGTCGCATTGCGCTCCGCTCCATGCGACCTACGGGTGCGCTTCATCGGCCACTCATGGCTGCAACCCCTGGGTCCCGGCCTTCGCCGGGATGACGGGGCGAGGTGCTTCATAGGCGGTGAGAACAACCGCCCAACCTACGGTCTCGGCGCCTTCGCCCTCTGCCGGTCGCGCCAGTGCCAGGGCGCCTCCGCCTGGCCGGCCCAGAAGCCGGAGCGGCGGCTCTGCGCCAGGCGCTCGAAGGTGACGTAGTCGTCGGAGAGGCGCCGCCAGGCGAAGGCCCAACCGCCCGCCACCATGGTGGCCGCCACGTCCCGCCCCTCCGCCCGGCAGACGCCGACCTTGGGCTGACCGGGCAGGGTCGCGCGGATCTCGCATTCCAGCGTCTTGCCGCGCGTGAGGATGTCCAGCGCCTGCCGCGCCTTGTCGAAGCAGTCATAGTCGGCGCCCGTCCCGCCCTTGCAGGTCTGGCCCTGGTCGGGGGCGTCGATGCCGTGCAGCCGCAGCTCCTGCCCGCCGACCGAGAGCAGGTCGCCCTCCGTCACCTCGGCGGTACCGGACACGATCTCGGGCTTGCCCTGCGCCGGGGCGGCCTCGGGCGCGAAGACCAGGGCGAGACCGGCCAGCAGCAGCGCCGCCAGCAGCAGCCTCACAGCAGCATGCCCTGGGCGGGCGGCGGCGGGGGCGCGTCGGGCAGGATCAGCTCCGGCCCCTCGTTGCGCACGCTGTTGACCCGGGTGGAGACGGGCAGCGCCTCCAGCAGATCGTCGGCCGCCGGGCGCAGCAGCGATAGCGCGCGCTCCAGGCCGGTGTCGGGGCTCAGCCACTCGTCCCAGTCGCTTTCGGGCAGCACCACCGGCATGCGGTCGTGGATCTCGCGCAGCGTGGCGTTGGCGTCGGTCGTCACGATGCTGGCGGTCAGCATCGGTTCCGGCAAGGCCTCCCCACCCTTCGGACCCTTCCAGCTCTCCCACAGACCGGCGAAGGCCAGCGGCAGCCCGTCGCGGCGGCGGAAATAGAGCGGCCGCTTCTCGGTCCTGTCGCCGCAGCCGATGGTCCGCCATTCGTAGAAGCCGTCGGCCGGGATCAGCGCGCGCCGGCGCCGCACCGCCTCGCGGAAGGCCGGCTTCTCGGCGAGCCCGTCGGAGCGGGCGTTGATCATCTTGGACCCGATGCCGGCATCCTTGGCCCAGAAGGGCACCAGCCCCCAGCGCATCAGGTCGAGCCGTCGCCCGCCCTCATCCCCGGCGCGCACCACGGCGACCGCCTGGGTTGGGGCGACATTGTAGCGGGCCTGGAGGTTCGGGCGCTCCTGCACCCCGAACATCCGGCCGATCTCCGCCACCGGGGTGGCCATCACGAAGCGTCCGCACATGAGACCCAGGATACAGGCGCGGGCGTGCGGCCGGAAGGCACTCCGATGGGAGGTTGCGTCCCCCGCCGGGCGCCCTATCATCGCCCCTCCGACGCGCCACACCCCGGAGCAGCAGCGATGACCAAGTTCGGCCTGGGCCAGCCGGTCCCCCGCACCGAGGATGCCCGCCTGCTGCGCGGCGGCGGGCGCTACACCGACGATCTGGCGCCGGCCGGCAGCCTGCAGATGGCGGTTCTGCGCAGCCCCCACGCCCATGCCGGGATCGCGTCGCTGGACGTGGAGGCCGCCCGCGAGGCGCCGGGCGTCGTCGCCATCTACACGGCGGAGGATCTGGAGGCGGCGAAGATCGGCCTCATCCCCTGCATCGTGCAGACGCGCTCGCGCGACGGCAGCCTGCTGCGGGCCAAGGCGCGCCCGGTGCTGGCGAAAGGCCGGGTGCGGCATGTCGGCGAGCCGGTGGCGGTCGTGGTGGCCGATACGCTGGAGAACGCCCGCGACGCCGCCGAGCTGATCGAGGTCGACTACAAACCCTTGCCGGTCATCGCCGACCCGGGCGCGGCGGAAGAATCGTCCGCCCTGGTCTGGGACGACGTGCCCGGCAATCTCTGCTTCGACTGGGCGAAGGGCGACGAGGCGGCGGTGGACGCCGCCTTCCGCACGGCCGCCCGCACCGTCTCGCTGGATCTCGTCAACAACCGGGTGGTGCCGACCTCGCTGGAGGCGCGCTGCGCCTTCGCCCAGCCGATCGAGAATGGCCGCCTGCGGCTGCATGTGCCCAGCCAGGGCGTGCATTTCGTCCGCCGGATCGTGGCGCAGGTCACGGGGCTGAAGGAGGAGGCGCTGCAGGTCACCACCGGTGACGTCGGCGGCGGCTTCGGCATGAAGATGTTCGTCTACCCGGAATACGTCGCCGTGCTGCACGCCGCCCGTACGCTGGGCCGGCCGGTGAAGTGGACCAGCGACCGGAGCGAGGCGTTCCTGTCCGACGACCATGGCCGCGACAATCTCTCCCGCGCCGAGCTGGCGGTGGATGCGGACGGACGCTTCCTGGCGATCCGGGTGCGGACCATCGCCAACATGGGCGCCTACCTGTCCAACTTCGCGCCCTATGTCCCGACCGAGAGCGCCTGCAACATGCTGTCCGGCGTCTACCGCATCCCGTCCATCTTCGCCAACGTCCGGGGCGTCTTCACCCACACCGCCCCGGTGGACGCCTATCGCGGCGCTGGCCGGCCGGAGGCGGCGTACCTGGTGGAGCGGCTGGTGGACCATGCCGCGCGCGAGCTGGGCATCGACCCGGCGGAGCTGCGGCTGCGCAACATGATCCCGCCCGGGGCCATGCCCTACAAGACCCCCCTGCAGCACACCTATGACAGCGGCGACTTCCCGAACACGCTGCGCCTGGCGTTGGAGCGCGCCGACCGGGCCGGGTTCGAGGCACGGCGGCGGGAGGCGGCCGCGCGGGGCAAGCTGCGCGGCCTGGGCATCGCCTGCTACATCGAGGCCTGCTCGGGCGGCGGGCCGGAGCAGGCGACGGTGGAGCTGGCCCCCGACGGCGCCGTCACCGTGCTGATCGGCACCCAGACCAACGGCCAGGGCCACGAAACCGCCTACAAGCAGCTGGTGGCCGAGGCGATGGGGCTGGACCCCGAGCGCGTCACCATCGTCCAGGGCGACAGCGACCGCATCTCCTACGGCGCCGGCACCGGCGGCTCCCGCTCCATCCCGGTGGGCGGGGCGGCGCTGGCCGAGGGCGCGCGCAAAATGGTGGAGACGCTGCGCCTGAAGGCCGCCGACCTGCTGGAGGCGGCGGAGGTCGATGTGGAGTTCGCCCGCGACGGCGGGCCGGGCTTCACCACGCCGGGCTTCCGCATCGTCGGCACCGACCGCCATGTGAGCCTCGATGAGGTCGCCAGGGAGGTCGGCGGGGCGACAGAGGTCGCGCGCTGGACCCCGCCGGCCGCCACCTTCCCCAATGGCACCCATGTGGTGGAGCTGGAGATCGACCCCGACACCGGCACCGTGCGCTTCGAGCGCTACACGGTGGTGGACGATTTCGGGACGGTGCTGAACCCGCTGATGCTGCTGGGGCAGGTGCAGGGCGGCATCGTCCAGGGCATCGGCCAGGCGCTGCACGAGGGCTGCATCTACGATCCCGACAGCGGCCAGCTGCTGACCGGCTCGCTGATGGATTACGGCATCCCGCGCGCCGACGATTTGCCCTTCTTCGACATCCACTTGGCCGGCACGCCTTGCCGCACCAATGCGCTGGGCATGAAGGGCGCCGGCGAGGCCGGTTCGATCGGCGCGCCGCCGGCCGTCATCAACGCCCTCGTCGACGCGCTCTCGCCCCTGGGCGTACGGCATGTCGACATGCCGGCGACGCCGGAGAAGCTGTGGCGGCTGTGCCAGCGGCGGGCGGCGGCGGAATGATGGACATCCCCGCCCTCCTCCCCACCGTCCGCGGCATCGCGCTGGAGGCGGGCACGGCCATCCTGCGCGTCTACGCCACCGAATTCGACGCGGCCCGCAAGGCGGACGGCAGCCCTGTGACGGCGGCCGACAATGCGGCGGAGGCGGTGATCCTGCCGGCCCTGCGCGCGCTCACGCCCCACATCCCCATCGTCTCGGAGGAGGCGTTCGAGCGGGGCGAGATTCCCGAGGTGACGGGCACGCCCTTCTGGCTGGTCGACCCGCTGGACGGCACCAAGGAGTTCCTGAAGCGCAACGGCGAGTTCACCGTGAACATCGCCCTGGTGCGCGACGGCGTGCCGGTCCTGGGCGTGGTGCTGGCCCCGGCGACGGGCGAGCTGTTCGCGGCCGCCGGCCCGGGCACGGCAATTTCCGTGCGGGACGGGGCGGAGCGCTCCATCGCGGTCCGGGCGGCGCCGGCTGACGGGCTGACGGTGCTGTCGTCGCGCTCCCACGCCGACAATGCCGAATTGGACGCCCACCTCGCCGCCCTGCCCGTGCGGGAGCGGCTGGTCTGCGGCAGTTCGGTCAAGTTCTGCCGCATCGCGGAGGGGCGCGGCGACCTGTACCCGCGCTTCGGCCCGACCATGGAGTGGGACACGGCGGCCGGCCAGGCGGTGCTGCTGGCCGCCGGTGGCGCGGTGCTGAACCATGACGGCAGCCCGTTCCGCTACGGCAAGCCCGGCTTCCGCAATCCCGGCTTCATCGCGAAGGGTTTGTAGAAGCCAAGGGTTTGTAGAAGAAGCCCTGTCACAGGAATTTCACGATCTTACCCACTATTTGCCGGACCTCGGCCACGGCGCGGTTAAGTGGGTATTAGGACAATGACGCCACAGTAGTTCCATCGAGGAACACGGTGGTTGCCATGCAGAAGCTCTTCGCCAAGGACAAGGTCATTACGGTCACCATCTGGACCGTCATGCTGACGGCCGCCTGGTCGCTGCCGGTGGTGAGCTACGTCTCCAAGGAGCAGGAGCGGGCCAAGGTCGAGTCCGGCGCCTACTACAAGCCGGGCATGCCCGCCGACTGGTACGTGCGGAGCTGAGCCCGCCGGCGCGGGCCCCCTCCGCGCGCCTCTACCGCGTAATTGACAAGCCCGGCCGGTCTCCGCTTCATCCCGGCCATGGTTCCACTTCCCCCCACTCTGGGCGACGCCGCCCTCCTGGTCCTCGGCAGCGCCGACCCGATGGAGAAGGTGCGCCTCAGCCGGACCTTCGCCGCCGCGTGGCGCGACGGGTCGATCCGGGAGATCGGCCGTGCCACGCCCCCCGACCGCCCGGCGCGGCCCGAGCGTCCGGAGCTGCGGCCGCCCCGCGACATGCCCAAGCGCCGCAAGGCCGGCAGCATGGCCGGCCGCATCGCGCTGCTGCACGCGCTGGCGCATATCGAGCTGAACGCCGTCGACCTCGCCTGGGACATCGTCGCGCGCTTCCACCATCTCCCCGACGGCACGCCCCTGCCCCGCGCCTTCTACGACGATTGGGTGCGGGTGGCGGACGAGGAGGCCAAGCACCACGCGCTGCTGGCCGAACGGCTGGCGGATCTCGGCGCGTCCTACGGCGACCTGCCGGCCCATGACGGGCTGTGGCAGGCGAGCGAACTGACGTCAGGCGATCTGGGCGCGCGGCTGGCGCTGGTGCCCATGGTGCTGGAGGCCCGCGGGCTGGACGTCACGCCGGTCATGATCGAGAGCCTGGTACGGGTCGGCGACGAGGCCGGCGCCGCCGTGCTGCGGATCATCCATGACGAGGAGATCGGCCATGTCGCCGCCGGCAAGCGCTGGTTCGATGCGGTCGCGGCCGCCATCGGCGCCGACCCGCAGGCGCACTGGCAGCATCTGGTGCGCACGATGTTCCGGGGCGAGCTGAAGCGTCCCTTCAACGAACCCTCGCGCACGAGGGCCGATTTTCCGGCCGATTGGTACGAGCCCTTGGGTGTGGGCTGAGCCCGCCCTATATCGGACGACCGATCCCCCCGCCCTGACGAAAAGACGCACCGAAAGGACGGCGGCGGGCGTATTTTCCTGTTAGGAGTAGGGACTACCCGCCCCCGCGGGACTGCCCAATACCCGCTCCCGCGGGACTGCCCAGCGCATCAGGAGGCGCATCATGTCCGTCCACAAGCAAGCCATGGAACTCGTGCTGAAGGCCGCCGAAGCCGACATCGCCGAGACCTTCGTCGAGCGGGGCGTGACCGACAAATACAGCGAGGCGGGCGACGACGTGGTGTTCGACGTCGCCGTGCTGCACGCCTACCGCATCTTCGTCCGCATCTGCGAGTCGCAGGGCTTCAAGGCCGACGCCGCTTTCTTCGCCGACATGGCGGCCGAGCTGGCCGAGGACATGGCCCATGAGGGCGCCCAGGGGGACTGAGGCCGACGAGGCCCGCCGAAGGGCGTCACCGACGCGTTACCTTAGGAGCATTGGGGATCGCGGGCCCGGGCGGCTAGACTGCCGCCCGACCGTTCCGCGACCGGATGCCCGCCCATGCACCGCCCTTCCCGACTGCTCGCCGCCTGCCTGCTGGCTCTCACCGCCGGGGTCGCGCCCGCCACGGCGCAGACCCAGGCGCCGGCGGCCGCCACCCTCCAGAGCGAGGATGCGCGCCTCAACGCCTTCTTCGAGCAGGTCTGGAAGCGCGACCTGGCGCGCGACCCGCAGCAGCGCACCATCCTGGGCGAGCCCGGCCCGCATGACCGCTGGACCGTGCGCGACAAGGCGCGTGAGGCGGAGGATCTGCGGCTGGCGCAGGAGGATCTGGCGCGGCTCACGGCGGAGTTCCGATTCGAGTCGCTGGGCGAGCCGGCCCGGGTCAGCTACCTGCTGTTCCGGGAGGAGCGCGAGCAGGCGCTGCGCCTGCAGAAATGGCGCGACCACGACTATGCCGTCAGCCAGCTGACCGGGCCGCAGATCGACCTGGCCTCCTTCCTGATCGCCTACCACCGCGTCGGTTCCGCCCAGGACGCCAGGGACTATGTGGCGCGGCTGCAGGGCATCCCCGCCGTCATGGATGCCGCCGTGGAGTCCTTGCGCGCCGCCGACGCCAAGGGCATCCGCCCGCCCGCCTTCGCCTACAGGTCGATCCTGACCGCGGCCCGCAACGTCGTCGCCGGCCGGCCCTTCGACGACGGCCCGGCGCCGAGCCCGCTGCTGGCGGACCTGGAGACCAAGGTGCTGGCCCTGAAGCTGCCGGAGGCCGAATCCCGGGCGCTGCTCGCGGCCGGCACGGCGGCGCTGATGGACAAGGCGGGTCCCGCCTACCGCCGCTTCATCGCCGCCGTGGAGGAGGTGTCATCGAGGGCCGAGGGCGACCGGGGCGCCTGGTCCCTGCCCGAGGGCGACGCCTATTACCGCGACATGGTCCGCGCCATGACCACGCTGGAGCTGGACCCGGCCGAGGTGCACGAGCTGGGCCTACGCGAGGTGGCGCGGCTTCAGGGCGAGCTGAAGGCCGTCATGGCCAGGGTCGGCTTCCAGGGCGACCTGCGCGCCTTCTTCCAGTTCCTGCGCACCGACAAGCGCTTCTACGACCCGGCGACGCCGGAGGGGCGCAAGGCCTACATGGACCGCGCCACCCGCATCATCGCCCGCATGAACGCCGACCTGGACCGCTTCTTCCACACCAAGCCCAAGGCGCCGATCGTGGTGCGGGCGGTGGAGCCCTTCCGCGAGAAGGCCACCACCAGCGCCTTCTACGAGCCCGCCTCGCCCGACGGCACGCGGCCCGGCGTCTTCTACGCCAACCTTCTGGACATGTCGGTGAACCCGATCTACCTGCTGGAGAGCCTCGCCTATCACGAGGGCATCCCCGGCCATCACATGCAGGTGGCGATCGCGCAGGAGATGACCTCGCTGCCCACCTTCCGGCGCTTCAGCTGGAACAGCGCCTATGGCGAGGGCTGGGCGCTCTATTCGGAGCTGTTCCCCAAGGAGTACGGCTACTACGAGGACCCGTACTCCGACGCCGGCCGCATCGCGTCCGAGCTGTTCCGCGCCTCGCGCCTGGTGGTCGACACCGGCATCCATCTGAAGCGGTGGAGCCGGGAGGAGGCCATCCGCTACATGACCGAGAACACCTCCAACCCCGAGAACGACAACATCACCGAGGTCGAGCGCTACTTCGTCTGGCCCGGCCAGGCGCTGGCCTACAAGGTCGGCATGAACAGGATCGTCGATCTCCGCGAGCGCGCCCGCAAGGAACTCGGCCCCCGCTTCGACATCCGCGGCTTCCACGACACGGTGCTGACCAACGGCTCCGTCACCCTGCCGGTGCTGGAGCGGCTGGTGGACCAATGGATCGCGTCGGTGAAGAAGGGCGGTTGACGATGTATCCCTCTCCCCTTGAGGGAGAGGGATGGGTCCCGGCGCGGTAGCGATGGGAGGGTGAGGCGTCGGCGGGCGATAGCCCGACGTTCTCACCGCCTATCGAAAGCTCATCCGTCGAGAAGGCCCGGCTGCGCCGGTCCACCCCTCATCCTCCCCGAGCCAGGGCTCGGGGCCCCATCCTTCTCCCTCAAGGGCAGAAGGATGAAGCGGTCCGGTTCTCAGAACACCCAGCGCGCGCCGGCCTGCAGCAGGCGCGGGTTGTTGGGGATGGAACCGCGCGAGCGGTCCACCACCACCGTCCGGTCGAACAGGTTCTTCGCCGTGGCGTAGAGGGTGATCGGCGTGCCCGGCACCGCCCAGCTGGTCTGGACATTGAACAGCCAGTAGCCGTCCATGCGGCCGCGCTGCCCGTCGGGGCTGACGGCGATGCTGTTCAGATCGTCGGTGAACATGCCGCCGGTGCGCGTCGCCTCCACCTCCAGCCCGGGCAGCCCGTCGACCTCGATGCCGGCGGTCAGGGTCAGCAGGTGCCGGGCGGCGTAGGGGATGCGGTTGCCGGTGACGCTGACGGCGCCGAAGCCGGAGACGCCGGAGAAGCGGCGGCCCTGGAACTCCGCGTCCCACAGCCAGGTCCAGGCACCGGCGGCGTAGACATTGAAGCCCTGCGTGTCCAGCAGCCCGGCGCTGTTGGCGCGCAGCCCGGCCTCCAGCCCCTGGTGCAGCGTCTCGCCGGCGCTGGTCAGGGTGGCGCCGGAACCGCCGGCGACGCTGGCCGGGATGATCTGGTTCTCGAAGTCCATGCGGAACCAGGCCGCCTCGAAGTCCAGCCCGGCCATGGGCGCGCCGCGCAGCCCCAGCTCGTAGTTCCAGCTGCGCTCCTCGCCCAGATCGACCGTGCCGCCGGTATTGCCGATCACGTCCTCCACGCGCGGGGGCGAGAAGCCGCGATGCACGCCGCCGAACAGGGTGAGGTCGCGCATCGGCTCGAAGGTGGCGCCGACGCCGGGGATCCAGGCGGTCACGTCGGTGGCGCCGCGGGCGCCGTTCATGCGGTTCAGCCGCTCGAACTCGACATGCTCCACCCGCAGGCCGGGGGTGACGCTGAACGGGCCGAAGGCGAAGCGGTTCTGCAGGAAGCCGGAATAGGCGTCGGCCTCGCGGCGGTTGTCCTCGCGCAGGCCGCCATTGGCCGAGGTGCCGGCGCTGCGGGCGGTGGGGCTGTCGCCGTTCAGCTGGCGCCGCTCCTGCACCTCGTAATGGGCGCGGGCGCCGGCCAGCAGGTCGCCCTGGAAGATGCCGGCGTCGTAGCGGGCCGACAGGCGCGGCTCCACGCCCCAGGTCTCGTAGGCGCGCAGCCGCCCCTCATTGCCGCAGGTGGTGTCGAGGTTCGCCATGCCGCCGCAGCGCGGATCGCTGGCGTCGTTGGGGCGCTGGGCCGAGTTGGAGGATTGCCGCCACCAGTCGCGCTCGAAGTCGGAGCCGTAGACGGCCGTGGTCAGCGCCACGGTGTCGGTGATGTCCAGCCGGTGGACCAGCGAGGCGCCCCAGCGCTCGAAGTCCAGCTCGTCGTTGCGGAAGGGGTTCTGGCGCGGATCGGCGGCGTATTCGGCCGCGGTCAGGCCGGAATAGGTGATGTCGCTCTTCTCCTTGTAGTGCGTGACCTTGAGGGTCAGCGCCTGGCGTTCCGAGATCGACTGGACCAGCTTGGCAGTCAGGTCGGTGACGCCGCTGTGGATGTTGTCGCGGGCGCCGTCCGCCTCCTTGCGCACGGCGTTGACCAGCAGTCCCGTGGAACCGTAGGTGCCGCCGACTGTCGCCTGGGCGTCGTAATAGCCGTTGTTGCCGCCGCGCAAGCTGAGGCTGCCCGAGGTCTCCTCCGGCGGCGTCGGCGTGATGTAGTTGACCACACCGCCCACCGTGTGCGGGCCGAAGGCGATCTGGCCCGAGCCCTTCAGCACCTCGATCCGCTCGAACCGCTCCAGCGTCGGATGGTAGTAGCTGGCATTGTCGCCATAGGGAGCGAAGGTCAGCGGCAGGCCGTCCTCCAGCAGCAGCGTCTTGCTGGAGCGTGTCGGGTTCAGGCCGCGGATGCCGATGTTCGGGCGTAAGCCCAGCCCCTCCTCCTCGCGCGGCAGCACGCCCGGCACCTTCCGCAGCGCCTCGTTGACCGAATAGACCTGGCTGCGGCGCAGCTCGTTGCCGCCGATCACCGTGGCCGAGCCCGGGATCGTGGGCAGCGCCGAGCGGCTGCCGATCACCACGATCTCCGGCATCACGGCCGCCTGCGCGCCCTCTTCCGTCCCCTGCTGCGCCAGGGCGGCCGGCGCGGCGACGCCGCACAGGAGCGCGAGCGTCAGGCCGGCGCGGCTGGAAAGGCTGGTCATTTCTGCAATCCCCTTCGAATGCGTGTGCTCCATCCCGGTCTCCGCCGGGTGCCGGCTGGGGTGATAATGCTTATGAGAGTAATTCGCAATAAAGGAGATGCGAGAGAGTCGCAAAACGGGCATGCTGCGGCATCCCGCCACGCCAGCCCGTTGCGCGGCGCGGCCGCCCTGGGGAATATGGAAGACCGACGGCACTTCAGCGGGGGATCGCATGGACATCCGGGTCTGGACCTATCGCCGACGCTTCACGCTGGACGGCCATGCGGTCGAGGTGCGGTGCGACGCCGGGATGCGCAGCCTCAAGGCCCGGATGATCGTCGACGGCGTCGCGGCGGCGGAGGAGACGAACGACATCTTCGCCGACGGCGGCTTCCGCAATCTGCGGCTGGCGTACACCCTGCCCGACGGGCGGCGGCTGGAGACGGAGGCCGGCTACCACAGCTGGACCAGTGTCGGGGTCAAGGCCTGGGTCGACGGCGTACTCGCCTATGAGAGCCACCCCGGCCGGCCGATCGCGCTGCCGAAGGGGCTGGACGGCATGGCCGCCCGCCAGTCGCAGCCCGACCAGGGGATGCAGCGGATGAAGCAGAACTGGCCGGCCATCTCGGTCGACATCGCGCTGGGCCTGCTGTTCTTCATCGTCGCCAAGCTCACCGACCTGCCCACCGCCGCCATCGTCGGCGCCGGCGCGGGCCTCGCGCTCATGGTGGTGCAGCGCTTCGTGAAGGTGGACCTGCTCGGCGGCCTGGCGCTGTTCGGCGTGGTGATGCTACTGATCTCCGCCGGCTTCTCCATCGCCTTCCAGGACGATTGGGCGGTGAAGATGCGCTCCACCATCCTGGGGGTGCTGACCGCCTCGCTGTTCCTGGCCGACGCGGCGCTGGGCGGCCGGTACCTGGGCAAGCGGCTCATGGTCTACCTGCCCCTGGGCGACATCGATCCCGGGCGGCTGGCCGGCGGGCTCGGCGTGGTCGGCCTGGTCATGGCGGGGATGAATTATCTCGTCGCCACCTGGCTGCCGACCGACGTGTGGCTGTTCTACACGACCTTCGGCGACTTCGCCCTGGCGATGGTGCTGTTCATGGGGGTGACGCGCTTCGCCCGCCGGCCGGACGCGCCGGCCGCCTGATCACGCCAGCGCGGCGGCCAGCTCGCGGGCGGCCCAGCGCAGGGCGCCCGGCTCGTGACCGGTGAAGCCCAGCATCAGCGCCGGCACGGGCGGCTCCTGGATGTAGAGCGGGCTCACGGGCCGCGCCAGGACCCCGCGCCGGGCGGCCCGCTCCGACGCCTCCAGGTCGGTCATGCCGGGCCGCAGGCGGGCCAGCACCTTCATTCCCTGCTCCGGCGCCTCCACCTCCAGCCGGTCGGGAAGGTGCGCGCGCAACGCCTCCACCAGCGCGTCGCGCGAGGCCCGGTAGCGCTCGCGCATGCGCCTGATGTGCGGGGCGAAGTGCCCCTCGGCCAGGAAGTCGGCGACGATGTCGGCCTGCATCGAGGCCGGGTGCCAGTCGGAGATCTGCCGCGCCGCCAGCACCGGCTCCATCAGCTCCGGCGGAATGACGGCGTAGCCCAGCCGCAGCCCAGGGAACAGCACCTTGCTGAAGGTACCGATGTAGATCACCCGCCCGCCCCGGTCGATGCCCTGCAGCGAGGCGAGCGGCCGGCCGGCATAGCGGAACTCGGAGTCGTAATCGTCCTCCAGCACCCAGGCGCCGGCCTGCCGCGCCCAGGCCAGCAGCTCCAGCCGCCGCGCCATGGACAGCACCACCCCCAGCGGATACTGCGAGGAGGGCGTGACATAGGCCAGCCGGGCGGCGGGCGCCGCCGCCACGCCGGCCGACACCACCATCCCCTGCCCGTCCACCGGCACCGGCACGAGGGCGGCGCGCGCGGCCATGAGCGCGCCGCGGACGGCGGGGTAGCAGGGGTCCTCCAGCCACACCGGGTCGCCCGGCTCCACCAGCACGCGCAGCACCAGGTCGATCGCCTGCTGCGCCCCCGCGGTGACGACCACCTGCTCCGGTTCGCAGCGCACCGCCCGCGCGGTGCGGAGATAGGCGGCGATGGCACGGCGCAGGGGCAGCGGCCCCTGCGGGTCGTCATAGCCCTGGACGAAGGGTCCGCCGCCCTGGAACCGCCGCAGCGTCAGGCTCTTCCAGACCTGCAGCGTGCGCTCGTCCAGCATCGTCCGCCCGGTGGCGAAGGGCACGGTCCCGAAGGGTCCCAGGCGCGGGTTCGCCGCGATGAGGCGCCGGGCCGCCGGGGGCAGCGGTGCGGGCGCCGAATCCGGCAGGGACGCGGCCGGCGGCGGCTCCGGCGCCTCCGGCAGCTCCGGCCGCACATAACTGCCCGCCCCCACCCGCCCCTCGATGAAGCCCTCGGCCAGCAGCTGCTCGAAGGCGACCACGACCGTGTTGCGGGCCACGCCCAGCCTCTTCGCCAGCACCCGCGTCGGCGGCAGCCGCCCGCCCGGCGGCACGGCGCCCGCCAGGATGGCGCGGCGCAGCTCCAGATAGACCTGCCGCAGGATCGGCACCGGGCTGTCCCGGTCGATCGTGACCAGCATCAGGTCGGACAGGTCGGCATCCATGGCGCCCCAGGGGATTGGCTGGACTCGGTAGCATTGGACCAGATCGGGCGCGCAGGATTGGACGTCGCGCCGGACCAATCATTAGGGCTAACTCGCGCCACCGTCCAGTGCCGTGAAAGGACCCGACCATGCCCGACGCCGTCCTCGCCCCCGACTCCTACCCCGTCACCCCGCGCAACCGGGTAAAGCGGCTGCACGACCGGGCGCGCTACGACCGCGCCTCGGTCCACGCCATCCTGGACGCGGCCATGCTCTGCCACATCGCCTATGTCATCGACGGTCAGCCCTACTGCACGCCGACGACCTTCTGGCGCGAGGGCGACCGGCTCTACTGGCACGGCTCCTCGGCCAGCCGCATGCTGCGGACCCAGCGCGAGGGCGTGCCGGTCTGCCTGACGGTGACGCATCTGGACGGGCTGATCCTGGCCCGCAGCGGCTTCAACCACTCGGTCGACTACCGCTCGGCCCTGTGCTTCGGCCGCGCCTTCGTGGTGGAGGAGCCGGAGGAGAAGGCCCGGGCGCTGACCGCCATGATCGACCGCCTCTACCCGGACCGCGCCGGGGAGCTGCGCCCGATGACCGGCCAGGAGCTGAAGGCCACCATGGTCGTCGCCATGGACATCGAGGAGGCGGTCGGCAAAGTCCGGGCCAAGGGCGTCGGCGATGCGGAGGAGGACGGCGCCTTGCCGGTCTACGCCGCCCGCATCCCTGTGACCCAGGTGATCGGCGCGCCCGAGCCCTGCCCCGCCATGCCCGAGGGCGTCCCCTTCCCGCCGGGCCTTGCAGGCTTCACCGGGGGGCGCCAGCTGGACGAGATCATGGCGGAGAACCAGCGCCGCCTCTACGGCGCCGACTGACCGGCAAAGAAAAAGGGGCGCCGGTGAGCGCCCCTTTCGCTTGGTGATGAGAGCGCCAGCCTTACGCCGCCGCCTCGTCGCCCTGGCCCTTGATGCGGCTGGCGAGCGCCGCCTGGAGGAACTGGTCCAGGTCGCCGTCCAGCACCGCCCCGCTCTGGCTCGTCTCCACGCCCGTGCGCAGGTCCTTCACCATCTGGTAGGGCTGCAGCACGTAGGAGCGGATCTGGTGGCCCCAGCCGATGTCGGTCTTGGTCGCCTCCAGCGCCGCCGCGGCCTCCTCGCGCTTGCGCAGCTCCATCTCGTAGATGCGGGCGCGCAGCATGTCCCACGCCTTGGCGCGGTTCTTGTGCTGGCTGCGCTCCTGCTGGCAGGCGACGACGATGCCCGTGGGGATGTGCGTCAGGCGGGCGGCCGAGTCCGTCTTGTTGACGTGCTGGCCGCCGGCGCCGGATGCCCGATAGGTGTCGGTGCGCACATCCTTCTCGTTGATCTCCACGACGATCTTGTCGTCGATGACCGGAGTCACGGAGACGCTGGAGAAGCTGGTGTGGCGCCGCGCCTGGCTGTCGAAGGGGCTGATGCGCACCAGCCGGTGCACGCCCGACTCCGTCTTCAGCCAGCCATAGGCGTTGTGGCCCTTGATCTGGATGGTGGCGGACTTGATGCCGGCCTCTTCGCCGCCGGTCTCGTCCAGGATCTCGACCTTGTAGCCATGCTGCTCCGCCCAGCGGGTGTACATGCGCAGCAACATCAGGCCCCAATCCTGGGCCTCGGTGCCGCCGGCGCCGGCATTCACCTCGAGGAAGCAGTCGTTGGCGTCGGCCTCGCCCGACAGCAGGCTCTCCAGCTCCAGCGCGCGGGCGCGGGACTGCAGGCCCATCAGGCTCTTCTCGGCGTCGGCGACGACGCTCTCGTCGCCCTCCATCTCGCCGAGCTCGATCAGTTCGATGCCGTCGTTCAGGTCACGCTCCAGGGCGCGGTACCCGTTGATCGCGGTCTCGAGCTGGGTGCGCTCGCGCATGATCTTCTGGGCCCGCTCCGGATCGTCCCAGAGCTTCGGGTCCTCGGACAGCGCGGTCAGTTCGTCGAATCGGCGAAGCGCGTTGTCCCAGTCAAAGATGCCTCCTCAGCAGCGTCAAGGACTGTCGCACAGCCTCGACGACCGCTTCGATCTCGGCCCGCATCGCGGCCTCCTCGTCGCTAGTGTCAGAAATAGAGTTGCGCATAGATAGCGCGGGCGGGCCGCCAGATAAACCCCTTCCCGAAAAGCAAAGGGCGGCGGCCCCCGCGAGCCGCCGCCCCTCCCCGTCATCGCGGGACCGCTCAGAAGCGGTAGCCCACACCGATGCCCACGATCCAGGGGTCGATGTCGACCTTGGCCCGGATCGGGCTGGCGAGCCCGGCATTCACCGTCGCGTCGGTGTCGATGAAGATCTTCTTCACGTCGAGGTTCAGCGACCAGTTCCCCTGGAGCGCCACGTCGACGCCGGCCTGCAGCGCGTAGCCGAAGCCGTTGGTGTAGTCGACGTCGGCCACGGCGCCGTTATCGACATTGTAGAAGAAGGTGTAGTTCAGCCCGACGCCGACATAGGGGCTGATCTGGCCCTTGGGGTTCAAATGGTACTGCAGCGACAGGGTCGGCGGCAGCAGCCAGACGTCGCCCAGATCGACATTGCCCAGCGGCGTGCCCTTGGCCTTCACGTCGTGCGGCGTGGTGCCCAGGATCAGCTCGGCGGCGAGACTGTCGGTGAAGAAGTAGGTGAAGTCCAGCTCCGGCACCACGCCGATGTCGGCGTCGACCTTGCCGGCGATGGGGGTGGCGCCGAGGCGCAGGGAGCTGGACTCGTCCGGCTCGACCCACAGCACGCGGCCGCGCACCAGCAGGTCCCCGGCGGCCTTCTCCGCCATGGCCGACGGCGCGACGGCGAGCAGGGCGATGGCGGCGCAGGCGCTGAACAGGACATGCCTAGTGTTCATGATGCTCTCCTTCATGATGCGCCTGCCGAATATTTCACTTCGGTGCGCAGCATCGTTGTTCTTGATGGAGAGCTGTTTACGACTGGACGGGATTATCGGCCCTGATCTGGATCAAGCGCGGGGTTGATGTGGATCAATACTGGGGATTTGGCTGACAGGAGAGGCTGAGCGGTGCTGCGTGCTTCGACAGGCTCAGCATGAGGAAGGGGATACGCGAGGCACTCCTGGTTTCCAGCCACAGGGAGCAGCAATAACTTCCTCAGCCTGAGCTTGTCGAAGGCCGCACGCCGGCAACGCCGCCGATTTGCGACCTTCGACACGAGCTAAGTCTTGCCTCAATACACCCCGCCCGTCCCGGTCCCCAGTTCCGGGGGAGCCTGGCCCGGGCGTCCCGGCTGGGCGCCGGCCTGGGCGGCGGGGAGCCAGGCGGAACCGGCGTCGCCGCCGTCCAGCACGCCCTCGTCGCCGCGCGGCTCGGTGCCGGGAAGGAAGGGCTCCCAGATGGCGGTGCGCGAGCCAGGCGCGGCCGGGCGGCCGGTCTCGGGCTCGACGCGGACCAGGCGCAGGCCGGGCGGCACGCGGAAGGGCGTGGCCGGCTTGTCCTTCAGCGCCGCCTCCATGAAGTCCTTGAAGATCGGCACGGCGACGCTGGCGCCGCTCTCATTGTCGCCCAGCGAGCGCGGCTGGTCGAAGCCGACATAGACGCCGACCGCCAGGTCGGGCGAGAAGCCGACGAACCAGGCGTCGTTGCTGTCGTTGGTGGTGCCGGTCTTGCCGGCGAGCGGCTTGCCGATCTCGCGCAGCCGCACGGCGGTGCCGCGCTGCACCACCCCCTCCATCATCGCCACCATCTGGTAGACGGTGCGGGGATCGGCGATCTGCTCGCGCGTGTCGGGCACGTCGGGGACGGCGGCGTCCTCGCCGACGGGTTGCAGGGCCGGGCCGGGAGAGCCGGCATCGGCCGCCGCCGGAGCGGCCGGGACGGGCACGGTGAGCGCCGCCGGCCGGACGCCCGCGGCCTGCGGCTGGACGGCGACGGGGGCCGCGGCGCCGGCGGCCTGGCGCAGCGCGGCCGCCTCCTCGGGCGTCGGCAGCTGCGCCACGGCCGAGCCCGGCCAGGCCAGGCCGCCGCAGCCCGCGCAGGGGCGCTCGTCATGGCGGTAGATGGTGCGGCCGCCCTGGTCCTGCACCCGGTCGACGAAGCTGGGCTGGATGCGCTTGCCGCCGTTGACCAGCATGGCGTAGGCGGCGGTCATGCGCAGCACCGTCGTCTCGCCGGCGCCCAGCGACATGGAGAGGTGCGGCGGCAGATTCTCGGTGATGCCGAACTTGCGGGCGACCTCCACCACCGAGTCCATGCCGATGTTCTGGGCCAGCCGCACGGTCATGACGTTGCGCGACTTCTCGATGCCGACGCGCAGCGGCGTCGGCCCGTAGAACTGCTCGGAGTAGTTGGCCGGGCGCCACTTGCCCAGCCCGCCACCCTGGTCCAGCGAGAAGGGCGCGTCCAGCACCAGCGTGCTGGGGGTGAAGCCCTTGTCCAGGGCCGCCAGATAGACGAAGGGCTTGAAGGCCGAGCCGGGTTGGCGCATCGCCTGGGTGGCGCGGTTGAAGACGCTGATGCGGGCGCTGAAGCCGCCCGACATGGCCAGCACGCGGCCGGTATGCGGGTCCATCGCCACGACGGCGCCCTGCACGTCCGGGATCTGGCGCAGGCCGTACGTGTCGGGCGCGGCGCCCTTGCCCGTCAGCTTCTCCACCATCACCACGTCGCGCGGCTGCAGCGCGTCGGCCGGCTTCTGCACCGCCGGGCCGGAGCCGGTGCCCGGCTTGAAGCTGCGGGCCCATTTCAGCTCGGACAGCGGGATGGCGCCGCGGGTGCCGTCGGCCAGGCCGATCTTCGCCTCCTGGGCGGTCACCTCGGTCACCACGGCGAGGTCCCAGCCCTCCCCGCCCGCCGGCAGCGGCGTCTTCTCGAGCTGGCCCTTCCAATTGTCCATGCTGGCGAAACGGGTCACCGGCCCGCGCCAGCCGTCCCGGCGGTCATAGGCCATGAGGCCCGCGCGCAGCGCTCTGGACGCCGCGTCCTGCAGCGCCGGGTCCAGCGTGGTGCGCACCGACAGGCCGCCGCCGTACAGCTCCTGGTCGCCGAAGCGCCCGGCCAGCTGGCGGCGCACCTCCTCGACGAAGTAGTCGGCGCTGACGAACTCGGTGCCGCGGGCGTCGCGGAAGTTCAGCGGCGCCTTGGAGGCGGCGTCCATCTCCTCACGGGTGATGTAGCCGTCCTCCATCATGCGCCCCAGCACGTAGTTGCGCCGGGCCAGGGCCGCGTCGCGGTGGCGCTCGCGGTAATAGCGGTCCGGCGCCTTGGGCAGCGAGGCCAGGAAGGCCGCCTCGTCCAGGGTCAGCTGGTCCAGCGGCTTGTCGAAATAGTTCAGCGCCGCCGCCGCCACGCCGTAGCTGCGGTTGCCGAGGAAAATCTCGTTCAGGTACAGCTCGAGGATGCGGTCCTTGGGCATCGCCCGCTCGATGCGGTGCGCCAGGATCGCCTCCTTGACCTTGCGCACGTAGCTGACCTCGTTGGTCAGCAGGAACATGCGCGTGACCTGCTGCGTGATGGTCGAGGCGCCGATGGGGCGGCGGTCGTCGGCGATGTTCTGGATGTTCACGACCATGGCGCGGGCGACGGCGATCCAGTCCACCCCCTCATGCTCGTAGAAGTTCTGGTCCTCGGCCGAGATGAAGGCGCGGATGACGCGCTTCGGCATGGCGTCGATCGGCACGAAGACGCGCTTCTGCGCCGCGAACTCCGCCACCAGCCGTCCATCGCCGGCATGGACGCGGGTGGAGGTGGGCGGCCGGTAGTCCTTCAGCTGCGAATAGTCCGGCAGATCCTGCCCGAAATGGAAGATGCCGTAGGCCAGCAGGCCCACGCCTATCACGCCCAGCAGGACGATTGCGGAGAAGAAAGAGAGGACGACGCGCATGGACCCCGCCACGACAGGCACGAAACGAAACGGCGCGGCGCGCCGAGTCCCGGAGGACGTCCCCCTGAAACACGCGCCGCGGCAACTTGGCTAGGCTACCACCTCGCCGGGAAATGTGTCGTGCATATGGCCGGCGGCAGGGTCCGGCGGAGCGCCGGACTGGTTAACGGGCCGTTCGCGGGCATCGGCCTCAGGAGTTCTTCAGCGGCGCCTTGCCGAAATAGGCGTCGATGGCGCGCACCAGCCCGGCCGCCATCTTGCGCCGGTGCGCCGGGCTGGCCAGAAGCTTGGCGTCGGTCTCGTGGGACAGGTAGCCCATCTCGATCAGCACCGACGGCACGTCCGGCGCGGTCAGCACGGCGAAGCCGGCGGAGCGGAGAGGCTTGGGCAGCAGCGGCACCTCGCGCCCCAGCTCCTGCGCCACCAGATTGGCGAAGCGGGCCGAGGAGTTGCGGGTCTGGCGCTGGGCCAAGTCGATGAGGATGCCCGCCACCTCGGCGCTCTCGGCCGAGAGGTCGAGGCCGACGATGGCGTCGGAGCGGTTCTCGCGCGCCGCCAAGCTCTCGGCCTCGCGGTCGGACGCCTTGTCGGACAGCGTGTAGACCGACATGCCCCGCACCTTGTCGGTGCCGATGCTGTCGGCATGCAGCGAGATGAACAGGTCGGCGCCCAGGGCGCGGGCCTTGGCGGTGCGATCGCGCAGCGGGATGAAGAAGTCCTTGTCGCGGGTCAGGCCGACACGGTAGCGGCCGGTCGCCTCCAGCTGGCGCTTGGCCTCCAGCGCGGCGGCCAGCGTGATCTCCTTCTCGTAAGCACCGTGGACAGACAGCGCCCCGGGGTCCTCGCCGCCATGGCCGGCATCGATGACGATCATCGGCTTCTGCGCCTGGGGCGGCTTCGGCACCAGCGCCGCCGCGGCCGGCACCGCCGGCGGCTTGACCGGCAGGCTGGGCTTCGGCGCGCCGGTGGCGGCGGCCGGGATCGGCTGGGCCGTGATAGGCGCTGCCGCCTGCGCCTGCGGCGCAGGCGTGACGGCCGGCTGAGTGGTGGGCGGCTGAGTGCTGGGCGGCTGAGCGATGGGTGCCTGCGGAGCCGGAGCCTGTGGGGCGGGCGCCTGGACCTGCGGCGGCGGGGGCGTCACCGCCGCCGTGCGCACGGGAGCCGTCGTCGCGGCGCCCAGCCGGCCGGAGGCGACCGCCTTCTGCGCCAGGAAGCCGGCGGCGTCGGTCGGGGCGATGTCCAGGATGAAGCGCGGCGGCTTGCCCTCGCGCGGCGGGATGTATTCGGCCGAGACGATGCGGGCCGGGCCGGCGATGTCCAGCTCCAGCCGGGTGACGCCGCCCGAGGCCGCGCTCATGCGCACGGTCCGCAGCAGGCCCTTGCCGGTCGGCGCCGGGCCGGCGGCCCAGTCCAGCTCCGGCAGCTCCAGCAGCAGCCGCGCCGGATCGGCCAGCGGCGACACGCGGAAGGCGGTGGCCTGGCTGACCTCCAGCACGAGGCGGGTCTTGTCGGGATGCTCGCCGATCCGCATCGCCAGGACGATGGGACGCGCCGCCGGCGGGGGTACCGCGACCGCGGCGACCTGCGCCGGCTCGGGCGCCTGCGCCTGCGCGGCGGAGCCCAGGCACAAGGCCGAGCCCAGCGCCATCGACAGCGCCAGGACGGCGGAGGTCACGGGTCGGAACAGGCGGATGCGCAAGCGGGCCCCCGTCGGCCGGAAAGGCGCGGTCGTCACCCCTTATAACGCCAGCGAATCAACGCCTTCAAGCGACATCATGAGACGGCGACTCATCATCGTGCATTACCCCCGGAACGCGCCGAGTCTTTCCTTTTGAAGGGCCCGAATTCCGTTGTGGAAGACTAGGCGGATGTTTATCCTCCCCGGTGCGACAGATCGCGCCCTGCCAGCCCCTTACGGGGCGGCGGCGTCGCCCCCCGGACCCGGGACGCAGCCTTTCAACCGGCGCTGCGGCTTGACCAGGGCGGTGACGCTCCATGGATACGCGGTGATGTAGAAACCTCGAAGCTGGCTGACGCCTCCCCGGCGCCAGCCCGGCAACCGTCGCCCAACCCGTCCTGGCTGCTTCTCCCGAGCGCCGTTCGACGGGTTCGAAGGCAGGCGCCGACAGCTTCGCTTCAGACAGGGGCGCGCCCACCCGGCCGTAAGTCGCGCGGCGGCAGCGGGAGGCGTCCTGAGGGACACATATGGCCAAGCGCATGCTTGTGGACGCCACGCATCCGGAAGAGACCCGGGTCGTCGTGGTCAACGGCAACAAGCTGGAAGAGCTCGATTTCGAGATCGCCAGCCGGAAGCAGCTCAAGGGCAACATCTACCTCGCCAAGGTGATCCGCGTGGAGCCGTCGCTCCAGGCCGCCTTCGTCGAGTATGGCGGCAACCGCCACGGCTTCCTCGCCTTCTCGGAAATCCATCCGGACTATTATCGGATCCCGGTCGCCGACCGCGAGGCGCTGATCCGCGAGCAGGAGGCCTACGAGCGCGAGCGGGCCGCCCGCTACGATCATGAGGACGAGGCGGAGGAGGCCGGCGAGACCGCCGCCGACACCGTCCGGACCGCCGACACGAGCGTCGCCGCCGAGCCGGCCGGCGCCCCGTCGGACAGCCAGGCCGATGCCGCAGCCGATGTGGGCGCCGAGGGCGAGAGCCCCCTGGCCGCCCCGGCCGAGGAAGCGCCCGCCCCGGTCGAGGCAGCTCCCGCCGCCGAGGACGCCCCGGCCGCCGACGCCGCGCCCGAGGCCGCCGGCGACGAGCCCGCGCCGAAGCCGAAGCGCCGCCGCACCCGCAAGACCTCGGGCGGCGGCGACTCTGAGCGCCAGCTCTCCAGCACCGAGGGCGTGGTCGAGACGCTCGAGGAGAGCGACGACGACCATCACGACCAGAACGGCGACGAGGACGAGGGCGAGGAGCAGGGCAACGGCCGCGGCGAGGGCCACGGGCAGCGTCGTCCGCGCAGCCTGCGCTCCTACAAGATCCAGGAAGTCATCCGCCGCCGGCAGATCCTGCTGGTGCAGGTGACCAAGGAGGAGCGCGGCACCAAGGGCGCGGCGCTGACCACCTACCTGTCCCTGCCCGGCCGCTACTGCGTGCTGATGCCCAATACGCCGCGCGGCGGCGGCATCTCCCGCAAGATCACCAACCCGCAGGACCGCAAGCGCCTGAAGGAGCTGCTGGAGGATCTGAACATCCCCAACGGCATGGCCGTCATCCTGCGCACCGCGGGCATGGAGCGGACCAAGCAGGAGATCAAGCGCGACCTCGAGTACCTGATGCGCCTCTGGGACAACATCCGGGAGCAGACGATGCAGTCCGTCGCCCCGGCGCTGATCTATGAAGAGGCGAACCTCATCAAGCGCTCGATCCGCGACCTCTATTCCGGCGATTTGGACGACGTGCTGGTCGAGGGCGAGGAGGGCTACCGCACCGCCAAGGAATTCATGCGGATGCTCATGCCCTCGCACGCCAAGAACGTGCAGGCCTACCGCGAGCCGATCCCGCTGTTCCACCGCTACCAGGTGGAGAGCCAGATCGAGACGATGTTCAACCCGGTCGTCCAGCTGAAGTCCGGCGGCTACATCGTCATCAACCAGACCGAGGCGCTGGTCGCCATCGACGTCAATTCGGGCCGCGCCACCAAGGAGCGGAACATCGAGGAGACGGCGCTGCGCACCAACATGGAGGCCGCCGAGGAGGTGGCCCGCCAGCTGCGCCTGCGCGACCTCGCCGGCCTGATCGTCATCGACTTCATCGACATGGAGGAGAGCCGCAATAACGCCTCCGTCGAGAAGCGCCTGAAGGAGGCGATGAAGCAGGATCGCGCCCGCATCCAGCTGGGCCGCATCTCCGGCTTCGGCCTGCTGGAGCTGTCGCGGCAGCGGCTGCGCCCCTCCCTGCAGGAGATCAATTTCGAGCGCTGCCCGCACTGCGTCGGCTCGGGCATGATCCGGTCGGTGGAGAGCGCCGCCCTGGTGGTGCTGCGCGCCATCGAGGAGGAGGGCATCCGCCGCCGCTCCGCCGAGATCACCGTCACCTGCGCGCCGCAGATCACGCTCTACATCCTGAACCAGAAGCGCGACGCGCTGGCCGAGATCGAGCGGCGCTACGCCTTCCGCGTCTATCTGCAGGCCGACGAGTCGCTGATCCCGCCCGACCATCGTCTGGAGCGCATCCGCGCCCGTTCGGCCGACGAGCCGGTCGCGGCCGCGGTCGACGCCACGCGCGTCTTCCACGA
The DNA here is from genome assembly GCA_035626475.1 of Azospirillaceae bacterium. GTDB lineage: Bacteria > Pseudomonadota > Alphaproteobacteria > Azospirillales > Azospirillaceae > DASPKT01. The sequence continues at coordinate 73,155 of DASPNP010000021.1, read as the reverse complement.
GACCGACCGGATGCTGGAGCGCCAAGCCGCCGCCGAGCAGGAGGACGAGGCCGAGGAGGAAGTCGAGGAGACCGCCGCCGAGGGCCGTCCCGAGCGCCCGGCCGCCGCCACGGAGAATGGCGACCGTGAGCGCAACGGCCGCCGCCGCCGCCGCCGCCGTCGCGGCCGCAACGGCGAGGAGCGCGGCTACGAGGAGCGCAACGGCGAGCAGAGCTTCGCCAATGGCGACGAGGGTGACGCCGAGGGCGACGAGACCGGCGATGCCGAGGGCGTGGAAGCCCAGGAGGGCGGCGACCAGGGCGCCGATGCCCAGGACGCCAACGGCGACGAGTTCGACGAGAACGGCAACCGCAAGAAGCGCCGCCGGGGCAAGCGCGGCGGCCGCCGCCGGTCCCGCAACCGCCTGGAGAACGGCCTGAACGCCGAGGGCGGCGATGAGGGTGGTGACGAGACGGGTGACGAGTCGGGCGACGACGATACCTATGTCGCCGCCGAGCCCGCCGCTCCGGAAGCGGTCGCCGAGGCCGCGGCCCCGGTGGTCGAGACGGTGAGTGAACCCGTCGCGGACGAGGCCCCGGCGCCGAAGAAGCGCGCCAGCCGCAGCCGCAAGAAATCCTCCGACGGGGCGACGCAGGCCGCCGCCGTCGAGGCCGCGACCCCGGTGGAGGCCGCCCCGGTGGAGGCCGCTCCGGTCGAGGCCGCTCCCGTGGAGGCTCCGGCCGCCGACGAGGCTCCGGCGCCGAAGAAGCGTCCGAGCCGCAGCCGCAAGAAGGCCGCCGAGCCCGAGGCCGCCGCTCCCGCCGAGACGGTCTCCGAGCCGGTCGCCGCGACGCCCGTCGAGGAGCCCGCCGCCGAGGAGGCCCCGGCCGAGCCCGTCTCGCGTCCCGGCGTGGAGGTCATCACCGACGCCGTGCCGGAGAAGCCGAAGAAGGGCTGGTGGAGCCGCCTGCTGAAGTGAGCGGTCCCGCCCGTTGACTGGAAAAGGCCCGGGAGCGATCCCGGGCCTTTTTCGTTGCGGCTACAAAATGATCCTGATCCGGGCAGCGCTGAGGGTGTGCGTCCTTCGACAAGCTCAGGATGAGGGGGCTATTGCTGCTCCCGGCCATAAGGGAAGGCACCGCTTTCCGGCCGATCCTTACGGCGGAAACCAAGAGTGCCTAGCATCCCCCTTCCCTCATGCTGAGCTTGTCGAGGCACGCAGCACCGCCCAGCCTCTCCAAGCCCCCTCTCCCGCTGATGCATGGCCGCGCGCGACCCGCTATGCTCCGCCCAACGATGGGAGGAGCGATCATGGCCGAGGCGAAGAGCCGCTACGTGCAGACCAACGGCATCCGCATGCACCTGCTGGAGCAGGGCGAGGGCCCGCTGGTCCTGATGTGCCACGGCTGGCCGGAGCTGTCGCACTCCTGGCGTAACCAGTTGCGGGCCTTGGCCGAGGCCGGCTACCGCGCCGTGGCGCCGGACATGCGCGGCTTCGGCCGCACCGAGGCGCCGGAGTCCCAGGATTCCTACACGCTGCTGCACCATGTCGGCGACATGGTCGGCGTGCTGGACGCGCTGGGCGAGCAGACGGCCGTGGTGGTGGGCCATGACTGGGGCGCGCCGGTCGCCTGGCACTGCGCCCTGTTCCGGCCCGACCGTTTCCGCGCCGTCGCCGGCCTGTCGGTGCCGCACGCGCCGCGCGGGCCCGGCAGCATCCCGAAGCTGGTGAAGGCCAAGGGGCTGGACCGCTTCTACATGGCCTATTTCCAGGAGCCCGGCCGCGCCGAGCGCGAACTGGAGGCCGATCCCTACCAGACCTTCCGCCGGCTGCTGGTCGCCGCCTCGGGCGACAGCGAGGCCGGCTGGCCGGCGATGATCCCGGAAGGCAAGACCCTGGTCGACACCTGCCCCTACCCCACCGATCTGCCGGGCTGGCTGTCGGAGGAGGACCTGCAGATCTATGCCGAGAACTACCGCCACAGCGGCTTCCGCGGCGGGCTGAACTGGTACCGCTGCATGGATCTGAACTGGGAGCTGATGGGCGCCTGGGGCGGGCCGAACGGCAACCGCCTTTCCCCCACGACGCCGGCATTGTTCCTGGTCGGCGACAAGGACAGCGTCATCCGCATGCCCGGCCTGGACAAGGCCTTCGCCAACCTGCACGAGAACGTTCCCGGCCTGCGCGCCAAGATCATGATCCCCGGCGCCGGCCATTGGCTGCAGCAGGAGGCCCCGGACGCCGCCAACGAGGCGCTGGTGGGGTTCCTCAGGGGGTTGTGAGGGGGCGGTCTCACACGATCGGCCGAGAGGTGCAAGAAGGTCCGCCTCCCACCACCGTCATCCCGGCGCAGGCCGGGACCCAGGGGTTGCAGCGGGATGCGCTGGATGCAGCACCGTAGGTCGCATGGAGCCGCAGGCGTAATGCGACGTTACATGGCCGGAGCATGTCGCATTGCGCTGCGCTCCATGCGACCTACGGACCACTACGAACCAGACCAGCGCTGCATTCGTCGTATCCCGCTGCAACCCCTGGGCCCCGGCTTGCGCCGGGGTGACGGGTAGAGGGTATCGGGGTGGTCGCGGCACACCGACGCGATCCCGACCTACGGCTTCGGCTCGCCCAGCACGAACAGCGTCTCGTCGATGGGCGCGTTGACCTGCGTCCTGGTCCAGAAGATCTCGTTGGCCTTCACGCCGTTATAGTAGAGCCGGACGTGCCGGGCCTGGACCCAGCGGGGATTGTCCAGCACCTCGAAGTCGGCATAGAGCCGCTCATGCCAGCCGCGGGGCGTCTGGAAACCGGCTTTGCGGATGTAGCCCGTAGCCTTGTCGATGCCGAACAGCGTCTCCTGCCCGCCCGGATCGGTGACCTTCACCATCCAGACGGGATGGCCGTCGACCAGGTCGTCCGGCGCGCGCACCACCTTGAACTCGGGCTTCAGCGCATGGCGGATGATGCCGAAGCCGAAGGCGCTGGCCCAGTAGCGCTGGGCCTCCTCCGGCTTGGCCTTGCCGGCCTGGGTCCAGGTGTCCTGCCCGTCATAGGAGACCTGGAACATGACCTTGCCGCCGGTGAAGCTGTCGATGCGGACCTTGCCGTCCGGCCCGTGCGCCTCCTTCCGGTTCGGGTCGAAGACCCGCCACATGCGGTAGCTGTCGGCCTTGACCATGGGCGACTGCGCCCCCTGCGGGTAGAAGAGGCCGTAGCCCTCCAGGATCAGCGTCTTCGCGTTCAGCCAGGCCTCGCCGCCCGCCGCTTCCACCGCCTTCTGGAGGATCTGCCGCCCGTCGGGCTCCGCCTGCTGCGCGGTCTGTTGCGCCCCGGCGGGCCCCGCCAGCAGCAGGACGATGAAGGCCAGCTTGGCCAGGCATGCGGATGCCGCGATCAGGCGCATGGGTTCCCTCCCCTGTTTCGGGAAAGGCTAACCCGGTGCGGGCGGCTTGGGAAGATTTGTCCGGACGAATTGGTGCGGCGGTGGGTAGCGTTGGGGTGGTGCGTCCTTCGACAGGCTCAGGATGAGGACCTTTTTCCTGCTCCCGGTGGTCTAGGGAGGGGAAGTGCCTGACATCCCCAATCCTCATCCTGAGCTTGTCGAAGGACGCAGCACGCCCCAGCCTCTCTCCCTACCGCCGCCACGCCCCGATGCGCCGCGCCGCCTCAACCAAGTCGCGCTCGCTGCCGGCGAAGCTGAAGCGGACGAAGCGGTGGCCGCGGGCGGGATCGAAGTCGACGCCGGGGGTGATCGCCACGCCGGTGTCGTGCAGCAGCCTGCGGCAGAAGGCCTCCGAATCGTCGGTCATCTCCGAGACGTCGGCATAGACGTAGAAGGCACCGTCGGCGGGGGCCAGGCGGGTGAAGCCGGCCTTGGGCAGCTCCTCCAGCAGCACCGCGCGGTTGCGGGCATAGTGGGCGACGTGGCCGTCCAGCTCGTCGATGCAGTCGAAGGCGGCCACGGCGGCGAACTGCGAGATGGCGGGCGGCGAGATGTAGAGGTTCTGCGCCAGGCACTCCACCGGCCGCAGCAGCCCCTCGGGCACCACCATCCAGCCCAGGCGCCAGCCGGTCATGCTGAAATATTTGGAGAAGCTGTTGACCACCAGCGCCCGGTCGCCGAACTCCAGCGCCGTCGCGGCCTCCACCGTGCCGTACTGGATGCCGTGATAGATCTCGTCCGACACCATCCAGACGCCGCGGGCCGCGCACCAGTCGTGCAGCCGCTTCAGCTCCGCCCGGTCCAGCATGGTGCCGGCGGGGTTGCTGGGGCTCGCCACGATCAGGCCCTTCACCGGCCGGTCCAGCGCCTCCAGCAGCTCCACCGTCGGCTGGAAGCGCGTCTCGGGGCCGGCCGGCAGCTCCACCGGCTCGATGCCGAAGGCGGTGAGGATATTGCGGTAGGCCGGGTAGCCGGGCGCCGCCAGCGCCACCCGGTCGCCAGCGTCGAAGGCGGCCAGGAAACCCAGCAGGAAGGCGCCGCTGGAGCCCGTCGTCACCACCACCCGGCCCGGATCCACCGAGACGCGGAAACGGTCGCGGTACCAGCGCGCGATCGCCTCGCGCAGGGCCGGCAGCCCCAGCGCATCGGTGTAGCCCAGCGCGTGCCCGTCCAGCGCCCGCTTGGCCGCTTCCACCACGCCGCGCGGCGCGCCGGTGGAGGGCTGGCCGATCTCGAGGTGCAGCACGTCGCCGCCCGCGGCCTGCCGCTCATTGGCGGCGCGCATCACCTCCATGACGATGAAGGGCGAGACGCAACCGGCGCGGGCGGAGGCTGAGACGGGGTGCGGATGCACGAGGTCCGCCCTTCCATCGCCAGAATTTATGTGCCTTATGGAAGCGGGCGGGGCGTCGCCTTGGGATGGAGTCATGGTGAGGATGCCGAAGAGTTCAGGGCTTGGGCGGGTCGGTCGCTGGATGGCACCGGGTCGTCTCGGTCTCACGGGCCTGGTCTGGCTGCTGAGCGTTCTGCTCGCGTCACAACCGGTCCTGGCGCAAAGACGTTCGATCGACCTCGTCCGCGATGCCGAAATCGAACATATATTGCGCAAGTTCGCCACCCCCATCTTCCAGCAGGCCGGAATTGTCCCCGAGGCGGCCGAGATCCTGCTGGTCAAGGAGGACAGCCTGAACGCCTTCGTGGCGGGCGGTCAGAACATGTTCTTCCACACCGGCCTGCTGATGGGCGCCGACAATGTGGAGCAGCTGCTGGGCGTCATGGCGCACGAGACCGGCCACATGGCCGGCGGCCATCTGGTGCGCGCCCGCGAGGGCATGGAGAACGCCACCATCCTGGCCGGCCTCGCCACCATCATCGGGCTGGCCGCCGCCATCGGCGCGGGGCGCGGTGAGGGCGTCGGCGGTGCCGTGGCGGGCGGCCAGGAGATGGGCATGCGCTCCTTCTTCTCCTTCACCCGCACCCAGGAATCGGCCGCCGACGAGGCCGGCCTGCAGTATCTGGAGGGCGCCGGCATCACCTCGCGCGGCATGCTGGAGTTCATGGAGAAGCTGAACGCCCAGCGCGACCGCATCGCCACGGGCGTGCGCCGCGAGGTGGAGTTCCTACAGACCCACCCGCTGACCGAGAACCGTATCATCTACATCCGCGAGTTCGTCGAGAACCGCTCCCGCTTCACCGACAAGCCGGCGCCGGCCGAGATGGCCGCGGCGTTCGAGCGGATGAAGGCCAAGCTCTACGGCTTCGTGCGGCCGGAGATCGCGCTGCGCCGCTATGCCGAGACCGACACGGGCATTCCCGCCCGCTACGCCCGCGCCATCGCGCTGTACCAGCTGGGCAGCGTGCCGAAGGCGCTGGAGCTGGTGGACGGCCTCCTTCGGGATGAGCCCGAGAACCCCTATTTCCACGAACTGCGCGGCCAGATCCTGTTCGAGAACGGCCGGGCGTCCGAGTCGGTGCCCTCCTACCGCAAGGCGGTGGCGGGCATGCCGGGCTCGGGCCTGCTGCGCACCTCGCTCGCGCACGCGCTGCTGGAAACCGGCAACGACAAGCTGGTGCCCGAGGCGATCCAGAACCTGATGCAGGCGCAGGAGAGCGAGCGCCAGTCGGCCCTGCTCTGGCGCCTGCTGGCCAGCGCCTATTCCCGCGCCGACATGCAGCCGCAGCTGGCCTATGCAAGGGCCGAGGAGGCACTGGCACGGGGCGACATCCGCGCCGCCCGCTTCCATGCCGACAAGGCCGAGCAGATGCTGCCGGCCGGTTCGCCGGAATGGATCCGGGCGCAGGACATCCGCGTGCTGGTGGAGAGCCGCGTCAACTCGATGCAGCGGCAGTGAGACGAGAGAAAATGGGCACCCGCATCGAGACCGTCGCCTTCGACGCCGACGACACGCTCTGGCACAACGAGTCGATCTTCCAGATGACCCAGCGCCGCTTTGAGGAGCTGCTGGTCGACTATGCCGGGCCGGAGCACCTGGCCGAGCGCATCCTGACGACGGAGAAGGACAATCTCCGCCACTACGGCTACGGGGTGAAAGGCTATGCCCTGTCGCTGATCGAGACCGCCATCGAGGTGTCGGACGGCAAGGTGCCGGCCTCCGTCATCGCCCAGGTGCTGGACTTCGCCAAGGAGATGCTGGCCCACCCGGTGGAGGTGCTGCCGGGCGTGCGCGAGACGGTGGAGGATCTCAAGGACCGCTACCGGCTGATCGTCATCACCAAGGGCGACCTCATGGACCAGGAGCAGAAAATCGCCCGCTCCGGCCTGGGCGACCTGTTCCAGGCGGTGGAGATCGTCAGCGAGAAGGACGAGTCCACCTACCGCCGCCTCTTCAATCGCCACGGCTCCGGCCCGGCCTCGGCCGTGATGGTCGGCAACTCGGTCCGGTCCGATATCCTGCCGGCGCTGGCGGCGGGCGCCTTCGCCGCCCACGTCCCCTACCCCCTGACCTGGGCCCACGAGGCGGCCGCGGCTCCTGAGAACGAGCCGCGCTACCGCCTGCTGGAGCGGGTGGACGAGCTGCCGGGGTGGCTGGCGGGGCTCTAATTCCTTCTCCCCTTGCGGGAGAAGGAGGGACCCGCGGCGAAGCCGCGGGGGGATGAGGGGTGGACCAGCGAAGCTGGGCCTTCTCAACAGGTGAGCTTGATCTGAGGTCAGTGACCGGCCGCCTGCGGCGTCCGCCCCCTCACCCTCCCACCGCTTCGCGGCGGGTCCCATCCCTCTCCCGCAAGGGGCGAGGGATGTTTTCCCTCACCGCAGCCGCCCCCGCTGGCCCATGACCTTGAAGAACGCCGCGACCACGGCCGGGTCGAACAGGGTGCCGGCGCCCGCCTCGACATGGCGCAGCGCGTCGGCGACGGGCATGGCTTGGCGGTAGGGGCGGCAGTGGGTCAGGGCGTCGAAGACGTCGGCCACGGCCACGATGCGGGCGGCGAGCGGGATGTCGGTGCCGCTCAGGCCCAAGGGATAGCCGCTGCCGTCCCAGCGCTCATGGTGCGACCGCGAGATGGCGGCGCCGAAGGAGAGGTAATTGCTCCCCTCCACCATGCGCGACGCCTTCTCCAGGATCGTGGCGCCGCGCTCGCAATGCTGTCGCATCAGCGCGGTTTCCGCCTCGTCGAGCGGGCCGGGCTTCAGCGTGATGCGATCGGGCACGCCCACCATGCCGATGTCGTAAAGCATCGAGCCCATGGTGACGAGGTCGAGGAACTCGTCCGTGACCTCGCCCTTGTGCGCCTCGTCGGCGCGCATGGCGAAGGCGGTCTCGGTCACCAGGCGCGACAGGCGCAGCACATGGTCGCCGCCGCCATCCTCGTCCTTGTACTCGGCGAGGCCGGCCAGCGCGATGACCGAGGCCTTGTGCGCCTTCTTGATCTGGTCGTAGAGGCCGAGATTGTCGAAGCCGACGGAGATCTTGCCGGCCAGCACCTCGCCCAGCCGCCGCTCCAGCTCGTCGAGATTGCGGCCGGTGTGCAGGCAGATGGCGGCGTCGCGGCCGTCGGCCGTGCGCAGCGAGAAGATGGCGATGTCGGTGTCGAACTCGTGCCGACGCTCGCGCAGCGCGCTCAGGATGCGCACCGCCAGCGCCGTGTCGACCGACGCCATGATGGGCATGCCGGCCAGATCCTCGTAGCGGCCGCCGGCGGCCAGGATCTGCGCGTCGGCGCGCTGGGCGCCGCGCGGCACGCAGACGAAGCCGTCGCGGCCGACATCCAGCACCCGGGCCATCTCGGTCAGCACCGCCTCGGCGAAGCGGTCGAAGGCGGACAGGTTGAACAGCGAGGCCGAGGCCTCGATGATCCGCTCCAGCCCCTTCCGCGACCGGTCCAGCGCCACGATGTGCTCGTACGACCGCAGCGCCGCCACCGTCGCCGTGCCCAGCTTCTGGGCCGTCAGCTCGGTCTTGGCCTTGTAGTCGTTGATGTCGTAGCCGTGGATGACGTGGTCCTCCGGCGCCTGGCCGGGCTGGCCGGTGCGCAGGATGATGCGGACCGCCTCGTTGCCCAGCTCCTCGCGGATGCGGGGGACCAGCCGCAGGCCGGCGTCGTCCGTCTCCATCACCACGTCCAGCAGGATCATGGCGATGCCGGGATCGTTGCGCAGCACCTCCATCGCCTCCTCCGCCGAATAGGCGGAGAGGAAGGAGACGGGACGGCCGCGGTAGGTGAACTTCTTGAGGACCAGGCGGGTCATGGCGTGGACCTCCTGGTCGTCGTCGACGATCAGGATCAGCCACGGCTTGACCGCGGCGTCCGGCGTCCTCACCGGTGCCGGCGCCTCCTCCTGGAACAGGAAGTCGTCGTTCATGGTCATCCGCAACCGGTCCACAGGCCCTCTATCCCCCGAGGGCCTATCACGGCATAGCTAAGATGGCTAGGCAAGTGCCATTCTCGGGACAGGAACACCATATGCGGATGTTGCAGGGCCTGGAGGTCGCGGGCATTGTGCCGCCTCCCGCCCCGAGCGCCCGGAGTACCTGATGTTGCGCCTGCCCCTTCTGCCCGCCCTGGCCCTGACGGCCGCCCTGACGGCGACCCCGGCGTCCGCCGCCGAACCGGCGCTGGACCGCGCGGCGGTCGAGAAGATCGTGCGCGAGTACATACTGGCGAACCCGGAGATCATCACCGAGGCGGTGACCATCCTGCAGCGGCGCGAGGAGGAGGCCGAGGCCAAGGCCCAGGCCGAGACCCTGGCGAAGAGCCGCGACGCGCTGTTCGCCTCCAAGACCACGCCGGTGGGCGGCAACCCCAAGGGCGACGTCACCATCGTCGAGTTCTTCGACTACAATTGCGGCTACTGCAAGCGCAGCCAGCCCGAGCTGGAGGCGGCGCTGGAGAGCGACGGCAAGGTGAAGGTCGTCTACAAGGAGCTGCCGATCCTGGGCCCGAGCTCGACGGTCGCCTCCAAGGTCGCGCTGGCCGCCGCCAAACAGGGCAAGTACGAACCGGTCCACACCGCCCTGATGAATCACAAGGGCAAGCTGGACGATTCCACCATCTTCGAGCTGGCCGAGGATGCCGGCGCCGACATGAAGCGGCTGCGCAAGGACATGGAGGACGCCTCCGTCCAGGCCGAGATCGACGCCAATCTGAAGCTGGCGCAGGACCTCGGCATCCGCGGCACGCCGGCCTTCATCATCCACGACACGATGATCCCCGGCGCCATCGACAAGGACGCCTTCCTGGCCAGCTTCAAGGCCGCCCGCGAGGCCAAGCGCAGCTGAGGCGGCGCACGCCCGACCGGACGGACGGAACGGGGCGCGGTGGGCGCGGGGGTGCTACGGCCCCTTCGCCATTGCCCCTCCCGCCGTCCGTGCTATAACGCACGGCTTCCGGCGACCTTCCGAAAGGCGAAGCCTTGGCCATCGAGCCGTCCGTCCTGATCCTGAACGGGCCGAACCTCAACATGCTCGGCACGCGGGAACCGCAGATCTACGGCACGGAGACCCTCGACGACGTCGAGGCCGCCTGCCAGGAGACCGCGGCGGGACTGGGCTTGGCCATCGACTTCCGGCAGAGCAACCACGAGGGCGAGCTGGTCACCTGGATCCAGGAGGCGCGGGGCGAACACGACGCCATCCTGATCAACGCGGGGGCCTACAGCCACACCTCGGTTGCGATCCTGGACGCGCTGCAGGCGGTCAGCCTGCCGGTATTCGAAGTGCACCTCAGCAACATCTTCCGCCGCGAGCCGTTTCGGCACCACTCCTATGTGTCGACGGTCGCTCGGGGCGTCATATGCGGCTTGGGTTCGCATGGCTACACATTGGCGCTGCAGGCGATCGCCCGTCTGCTCGAAGCGCCGAACGACAGGGCCTGAGCGGAGACGCTCGGCCTGAGGACAGGGTAGAGAGAATGGCGACCTTCGACATCGACAGCGAGTTCATCCGCAAGATGGCCGGCCTCCTGGAGGAGACGGGCCTCACGGAAATCGAGTACGCCGAGGGCGAGCGGCGCATCCGCCTGACCCGCGGCGGCATGCAGGCCCAGGCCGTGTTCGCGGCGCCCCCGGCCATGGCCGCCCCGGCCCCGGCCGCCGCCGCTCCCGCGCCGGTCGCGGCCGCGCCGGCCCAGCACCCCGGCGCGCTGAAGTCGCCCATGGTCGGCACCGCCTACATGGCGCCCGAGCCCGGCGCCCAGCCCTTCGTGAAGGTCGGCGACGCCGTGAAGGCCGGCCAGACCGTCCTCATCATCGAGGCCATGAAGGTCATGAACCCGATCAAGGCGCCGAAGGGCGGCACGATCACCCAGATTCTGGTCAGCGACGCCCAGCCGGTCGAGTTCGGCGAAGTGCTGCTGATCATCGAGTGAGGAACGGGTCCATGGCGGGAGGCCTCTTCGAGAAGGTCCTCATCGCGAACCGCGGCGAGATCGCGCTTCGCATCCATCGCGCCTGCCGCGAGATGGGCATCCACACGGTCGCGGTGCACTCCACCGCCGACGCCGACGCCATGCATGTGCGCCTGGCGGACGAGAGCGTGTGCATCGGCCCGCCCTCGGCGAAGGAGAGCTATCTCAACATCCCGGCGATCCTGTCGGCCGCCAGCATCACCGGCGCCGACGCCATCCATCCCGGCATCGGCTTCATGTCGGAGAACGCCCAGTTCGCCCAGATGGTGGAGGAGCACGGCTTCGCCTGGATCGGGCCGACGCCGGAGCACATCCGCATCATGGGCGACAAGGTCACCGCCAAGAAGACGGTGCTGGACCTGGGCCTGCCTGTCGTCCCCGGCTCCGACGGCCCCGTCGAGAGCTTCGAGGAGGCGATGTCGGTGGCCGAGCAGACCGGCTTCCCCGTCCTGATCAAGGCGGCGGCCGGCGGCGGCGGCAAAGGCATGAAGGTGGCCTGGAGCGCGGCGGAACTGAAGGAGGCCTACCAGCTGGCCCGCGGCGAGGCCCGGGCGGCCTTCGGCAACGACCAGGTCTACATGGAGCGCTACCTGGCCGCGCCGCGCCACATCGAGATCCAGCTGCTGGGCGACCATCACGGCAACGTGGTGCATTTCGGCGAGCGCGACTGCTCGATCCAGCGCCGCCACCAGAAGGTGGTCGAGGAGGCGCCGTCGCCGGCGCTGAACGCCGAGGAGCGCGAGAAGATCGGCGCGCTGGCCGCCCGCACGGCCAAGCTGCTGGGCTACCGCGGCGTCGGCACGATGGAGTTCCTGTACGAGAACGGGCAGTTCTACTTCATCGAGATGAACACCCGCCTGCAGATCGAGCACACGATCTCGGAGATGATCACCGGCATCGACCTGGTGCGCGAGCAGATCCGCGTCGCCACCGGCGCGCCGCTGGGCTACACCCAGGCCGACATCAAGTTCCAGGGCCACTCCATCGAGTGCCGCGTGAACGCCGAGCACCCCGAGACCTTCGCCCCCTCGCCGGGGCGGATCGACGGGTTCCACGCGCCGGGCGGTCTGGGAGTGCGCGTCGACAGCGCGCTGTACGACGGCTACAAGGTGCCGCCGCATTACGACAGCATGATCGCCAAGCTGATCGTCCACGGCACCACGCGCAACGAGTGCCTGATGCGCCTGCGCCGCTCGATCGAGGAGTTCGTGATCGGCGGCATCGACACCACCCTGCCGCTGCACAAGCAGATCATCGCCGAGACCGACTTCATCAACGGCGACTACGACATCCGCTGGCTCGAGAAGTGGATGGCGGCGAAGCAGAAGTGAGCCGGTGAGGCTTACCGACGAAGGAAGGGGCGCCCGGGTGGCGCCCCTTCTCTTTTGGGGTGACGGCGGCGTGGTGCGTGCTTCGACAAGCTCAGCATGAGGGGGTGATTGCTGCTCCCGGTCGCTGGGGACCAGGAGTGCCTGGCAGCCCCTCCCTTATGCTGAGCTTGTCGAAGCACGCAGCACCTCCCAGCCCCTCCCGATTCCCTTGCGCTCCCCACCCGGCCCCGGTCTAGAATCGCCTGACCATGCTGGAGCTCACCCCCGACCTGCTGATCCGCGCCTATGCCGCCGGCGTCTTCCCGATGGCGGAGAACGCGGACGCGACCGAGCTGCTGTGGTTCGACCCCATCATGCGCGGCATCCTGCCGCTGGACGGGTTCCACCTGCCCAAGCGCCTGCGGCGCACGGTGAGGGCGCGGCCGTTCGAGGTGACGGTCGACCGCGACTTCCGCGGAACCATGCGCGCCTGCGCCGCGCCGCGGCCGGACCGGCCCAACACCTGGATCAACGGCGCCATCCTGGAGAGCTACTGCCAGCTCCATGCGCGGGGCCTCGCCCATTCGGTGGAGTGCCGGCGGGACGGGCGGCTGGTGGGCGGGCTGTACGGCGTGGCGCTGGGCGGCGCCTTCTTCGGGGAGAGCATGTTCTCCACCGAGACCGACGCCAGCAAGGTGGCGCTGGTGCATCTGGTGGCGCGGCTGCGGGCCGGGGGCTACACGTTGCTGGACACGCAGTTCGTCACCGAGCATCTCAGCCAGTTCGGCGCGACGGAGATCCCCCGCGCCGAGTACAAGCGGCGGCTGGCGGACGCGATCACGCGCCCGGCCGAGTTTCACTGCGGCGATGAGGCGGCGCTGCTCGAGCGCTTCTTGCAGTCCAGCACCCAGACGTCATAGACGGGGTGCTCCAGCGCCGACAGGGCGGGGCTGGAGGCGAACATCCAGCCGCTGAACAGGCGCAGCGGCCCCTCGTCCGGCTTCTGCTCGACGATCTCCAGGAAGGCGGCGGATTCGGGCGTCTCGATCGGCGGCGCCTTGCGGCAGGCGCGCGCCGTCACCTCGATCTTGCCGAAGCTGGCGGCCCGCCCCACCGGCGCCTCGAAGGTGGAGACGCGGGCGGTGATCTTGTCCAGCCCCTGCAGCACCGCGACCTCGTGCTCCTCGAAGGTGCGGGGCGGCGCCGGCGGAGGCGGCGGCACGGGCACGCCGGCGTTCGGCTGCGGCGCGTTGCCGGTGGGCGCGGGCGGAGACGGCTCGGCGGTGGGCGGGGTCTCCGCCGGTGCGCTGGGCGCTGTCTGGGCGAAGGCGGCGCCGGACGCCAGCAGGGCAGCCAGCAGGACGGGGCCGACGGGGGCCAGGGCTTTGGGCATCTGTCGCATGGCCGGCAGGATGAGGGAGGAGGATGGCGGGATTAGGGCCGCGGCTATTGGGGCTGTCGGGGCCGGGGCGGCCCCTGTCCTCACTTGCCGCCGCCCAGCAGCCCGCCGGGGGCCGGGGCCTGGGGATTGGTCGCACCCGGGGTCGCGGCACCAGGGGCGGGGGCGGCCGGGGCCTGCTCGCCCGGCTTCTGGCCGCCGCTGCTGAACATGAAGCGGCCCAGCAGATCCTCCAGGTTCACGGCGGCCTGGGTGTACTCGATGCGCTCGCCGGGCTTCAGCATCTCCTCGTCGCCGCCGGGCTGGAGGTCGAGGAAGCGGCCGCCCAGCAGGCTCTCGCTGGCGATGACGGCGGTCGTGTCGCGCGGCAGCTGCACGCCGTTGTCGATCTCCATGGTGATGACGGCCTGGAAGCTCTTGGGGTCCAGGCTCTGGCCCGTCACCGTGCCGACCTTCACGCCGCTGATGCGCACCACGGCGCCGGGGTTGATGCCGCCAGACGAGGAGAAGCGCGCCTCCAGCGGATAGCCATCGCCGGTGCGGATGTTGGCGCTGGTGTAGGCGAAGAACAGGAAGAAGCCCGCCACCGCCAGGACGACGGCGCCGAGCACGGTCTCGATGACGTTCCTGCGCATGGGTCGCTTTCCTTCTTCCTAAGGGTCGGCCGTTCCGGCCTTGTTGGTTCGGTCGGGACGTGAAACGGGCGGGAACCGGGTTCGGCCCCGCCCTCGCCCGTCCGGTTTAGCGCCCGCTCAGGACGGCGTCCAGGGCTCGTAGTCGCCCGTGGCGCGCTGGCGCTGGCCGCCGGCATACTGGTGGCCGGGCGGCAGGTAGGCGCCGGTCGTGCCCGACAGGTTCGGCTCGTGATCCTTGACCCAGGGCTTGTGGTACTCGCTGGTCTCGGTCAGCGGCTTGTCGTGCGTGTAGTGCAGCCAGCCGTGCCACTCCGGCGGCACCTTGGTCGCCTCGGGCTCGCCCTTGAACATGACCCAGCGGCGCGGCTTCATGCCGGGGCGCGCCTTCTTCTCCTCCATATAGACGTTGCCGTAGCGATCGCTGCCGATCTGCGTGGCGCGACGCTTGGTGAGGAGGCGGATGTGCAGGCTCGCCATCCAGCTCATGAAGGAAACTCGGTCAGACATGGCCGCTCTGATGATGTGACGCCCGGACCGGGCAACAGGGACGGCCGCCCCCGTCACGGGCGGCGGAACCGGCGCGGAATATGGCACCCCGCGCGGCGGGCGTCCATAGGATGCGGAGGAAGGGCTTTCATGCTGTTGGGCAGGTTTTGATCAGGACCCGACAGGGAGCAGCCCTCACCCGGCATTCCCACTCTCCACCGTCATCCCGGCGCAGGCCGGGACCCAGGGGTTGCAGCCATGGGCGACAGATGCAGCGCACCTAAGCACCACTCAGGTATTCATCGAGAAGCGGCAGGGAGCGCTGCATGCGGGGCATCCTGCTGCAACCCCTGGGTCCCGGCTTTCGCCGGGATGACGGGAAGTGGGGTGATATGGCATGAGCGATCGCCTGACGGGCCGCCGGGCAACCGTGCGCCCGCGACCTACCGACCGCTCAAAATTCGCAGGGTTTCCCGCCACGCCCGCGCCAGCGAACCGCTCTGCTGCCGGATCTCCCAGATGCCCAGCATGACGGCCGCCAGCAGCAGCGGCAGCACGTAGTAGATGAAGCGGAAGGCCAGCAGCGCGCCCAGCACGCCGCTCACCTGCCCCTCCTGCTTCAGGCCGAGGATCAGCACCGCCTCGAACACGCCGATGCCGCCGGGGACGTGGCTGGTGATGGCGATGGCCAGCGCGGCGCAGAAGATGGCAATGAACTCCACGAAGCTGGCCCCGTGGCCCTCCGGCAGCAGCACGTAGAGGGCGGCGCCCGACAGCACGATCTCCACGCTGGAGATGAATATCTGCGATAGCACCACCCCGCCCGAGGGCAACTCGAAGCGCCAGGGGCCGAGCTTCACCGGCTTGTGGGTGATGGCGGTCAGGACCGTGGCGCCGAACAGCGCCGCCAGCGTCACCGCCCCCACCGCCTGCAGCGTCCAGGCCGGCACCTTCAGCAGCTCCGCGCCCGGATGCGGGCCCAGCATGATGCCCATGCCGCCGGTGAAGATCAGCCCCAGCGTGAAGGTGGTGGTGGAGAAGACGACGATCTTGGCGATGTCGGCCGCCGTCAGACCCACCGCCGAATAGACCCGGTAGCGCACCGACCCGCCGCTGATGACGGCGAAGCCCACATTGTTCGAGACGGCGTAGCCGGCGAAGCTGGCGAGCCCGACGATGCCGTAGCGCACCTTCAGCTTCAGGTACTTCAGCGCCGAGACGTCGTAGAGCGTCAGGAACAGGTAGCCCACGGCGGTGAAGGCCAGCGCCTCCAGCACCTTCGCCATGGCGAGGCCCTGGAGGTAGCCGTAGACCTCCTGGAAATTGAATTCCTCGTAGATGTGGTGGACGGCGAAGCCGCCCAGCAGCAGCACGAAGACGCCCGTGATGGCGCCCGACCAGCGCTTCAGCCAGTCCCACCTCCCGGACCCGCCCTGGGCCGGAGTCGGGGCGGAGTCGTCCTGGCCCGCGGAATCGGTCGCGGGGCGTGGCTTCTCCTCGTGGGAATCGAGCGGCAGCATCGGTCTCCGGGCATCGGACGGGTCGGGGTCCGGCGGGCGCACCCTGCCACCGGCGGGTGCCCTTTGGGAACCCCCTGCGGCGGGGTGTCCCGCCCCGGAATCGCGGAGTGGCCCACAGCCCCAGGCGGTAAGCCATGTCAACTACTACCTGAGGTGCCGTGCGACAAAAAAAGCGCAAAATGTGGTTGGTCAGCGAAACCTAGTGGGCTACCGTTTCGTTCAACACAGCATCTAGGGGGCAGGTGCCGCTGCGCCATGCGCGCGGCACCTCGGAACCGATCAGGAAGGAAGCAGGGGCGCCATGCGTATTGAACGCCGTTTCACGACCGAGGGCCGCGACGCGTACGAGGGCATCGAGTTCCGCCGCGCCACCAGCGAGATCCGCAATCCCGACGGTTCCGTCGTCTTCCAGGCCAAGGACATCGAGGTTCCGGCCGATTGGAGCCAGGTCGCCAGCGACATCCTGGCGCAGAAGTACTTCCGCAAGGCCGGCATCCCCGCGGCGCTGAAGCCGGTCGAGGAGAACACGGTCCCCAGCTTCCTGTGGCGCCGCGCCGCCGACGAGGCCGCGCTGGCCAAGCTGCCCGCCAATGAGCGCTCGGTCGGCGAGACCAGCGCCCGCCAGGTCTTCGACCGGCTGGCCGGCACCTGGACCTACTGGGGCTGGAAGGGCGGCTATTTCGACGCCGAGTCCGACGCCCGCGCCTTCTTCGACGAGATGCGCTACATGCTGTGCCGCCAGATGGCGGCGCCGAACAGCCCGCAATGGTTCAACACCGGCCTGCACTGGGCCTACGGCATCGACGGCCCGGCGCAGGGCCATTTCTACGTCGACTTCAAGACCGGCAAGCTGGTCGCCTCCAAGTCGGCCTATGAGCATCCGCAGCCGCACGCCTGCTTCATCCAGGGCGTCGCCGACGACCTGGTGAACGAGGGCGGCATCATGGACCTCTGGGTCCGCGAGGCGCGCCTGTTCAAGTACGGCTCCGGCACCGGCTCCAACTTCTCCCGCCTGCGCGGCGAGGGCGAGCGGCTGGCCGGCGGCGGCAAGTCGTCGGGCCTGATGAGCTTCCTGAAGATCGGCGACCGCGCCGCCGGCGCCATCAAGTCGGGCGGCACCACGCGGCGCGCCGCCAAGATGGTGACGGTCGACCTGGACCACCCGGACATCGAGGCCTATGTCGACTGGAAGGTGGTGGAGGAGCAGAAGGTCTGCGCGCTGGTCACCGGTTCCAAGATCGCGCAGAAGCACCTCTCGGCCATCATGGCCGCCGCGACCGAGGGCATCGGCCCCGACTCCGAGCGCCTCGACCCGACCAAGAACAAGGCGCTGAAGAAGGCCATCATCGCGGCGCGCAAGGCGATGGTGCCGGAGAACTACATCCAGCGCGTCATCCAGTTCGCCGGCCAGGGCTTCACCGAGATGGAGTTCCGGACCTACGACACGGACTGGGATTCGGACGCCTACCTGACCGTGTCGGGCCAGAACTCCAACAACTCGGTCCGCGTGCCCAACGGCTTCATCGAGGCGGTGCTGAAGGACGGCGACTGGAACCTGATCCGCCGCACCGACGGCAAGGTCGCCAAGACCATCAAGGCGCGCGGCCTGTGGGACAAGATCGCCCACGCCGCCTGGCAGTCGGCCGATCCGGGCGTGCAGTTCGACACCACCATCAACGAGTGGCACACCTGTCCGGAGTCCGGCCGCATCAACGCGTCGAACCCCTGCTCCGAGTACATGTTCCTGGACGACACGGCCTGCAACCTGGCGTCCCTGAACCTGATGGAGTTCCGCCGCAAGGACGGCAGCTTCGACGTCGACGCCTTCGAGCATGCCTGCCGGCTCTGGACCGTGGTGCTCGAGATCTCGGTGCTGATGGCGCAGTTCCCGTCCAAGGAGATCGCGCGCCTGTCCTACGAGTTCCGCACGCTGGGCCTGGGCTACGCCAACATCGGCGGCATGCTGATGGCCGCCGGCATCCCCTACGACTCGGCGGAGGCGCGCGGCATCTGTGGCGCCATCACCGCCATCATGACCGGTGTCGCCTACGCCACCTCGGCCGAGATGGCGGAGGAGCTGGGCCCCTTCCCCGGCTACGCCAAGAATGCCGAGCACATGCTGCGGGTCATCCGCAACCATCGGCGCGCCGCCTACGGCGCCGGTTCGGGCTATGAGGGGCTGTCGGTCGCGCCGGTGGCGCTGGACGCCGAGGACGTGACGGACCAGCGGCTGGTCGCCGCCGCCCGCCGCGCCTGGGACCGCGCGCTGGAGCTGGGCCAGAAGCACGGCTACCGCAACGCCCAGGCCACGGTCATCGCGCCCACCGGCACGATCGGCCTGGTGATGGATTGCGACACCACCGGCATCGAGCCGGACTTCGCCCTGGTGAAGTTCAAGAAGCTGGCCGGCGGCGGCTACTTCAAGATCATCAACCGCGTCGTGCCGGAGGCCCTGTCCAAGCTCGGCTACAGCCCGGAGCAGGTCTCGGCCATCGAGCGCTACGCGGTCGGCCACGGCACGCTGCAGGGCGCCCCCGGCGTCAGCCACGACCGGCTGCGCGCCAAGGGCTTCGGCGACGCCGAGCTGGCGAAGCTGGAGGGCGCGCTCGCCAACGCCTTCGACATCAAGTTCGCCTTCAACAAGTGGACCCTGGGCGAGGAGTTCTGCACCCAGCGCCTGGGCATCGCCCCGCACCAGCTGGACGATTTCTCCTTCGACCTGCTGGGCCATCTCGGCTTCTCGCGGTCCGAGATCGAGGCGGCCAACGTCTATTGCTGCGGCGCCATGACCCTGGAGGGCGCGCCCTTCCTGCGCGACGAGCACCTGCCGGTGTTCGACTGCGCCAGCCCCTGCGGCAAGATCGGCAAGCGCTTCCTCTCGGCCGAGAGCCACATCCGCATGATGGCGGCGGCGCAGCCCTTCATCTCCGGCGCCATCTCCAAGACCATCAACATGCCGAACCAGGCGACGGTCGAGGCCTGCAAGGAGGCCTACATGCTCAGCTGGAAGCTGGGCGTGAAGGCGAACGCGCTGTACCGCGACGGCTCCAAGCTCAGCCAGCCCCTGAACGCCCAGGTGCTGGAGGATGAGGAGGAGAACGAGGAAGCCGAGGAGACCGTGCTGGAGCGCGTGCTGGAGGCCCCGGCCGCCGCCCGCGCCGCCATGGTTACCGAGCGGGTCGTGGAGAAGGTGGTCGAGAAGATCGTCCGCGCCCAGCGCGACCGCCTGCCCCACCGCCGCAAGGGCTACACCCAGAAGGCCGTGGTCGGCGGCCACAAGGTTTACTTGCGCACCGGCGAGTACGAGGACGGCCGCATCGGCGAGATCTTCATCGACATGCACAAGGAGGGCGCCGCCTTCCGCTCGCTGATGAACAACTTCGCCATCGCCGTCTCGCTGGGCCTGCAGTACGGCGTGCCGCTGGAGGAGTATGTGGAGGCCTTCACCTTCACCCGCTTCGAGCCGTCGGGCGCGGTGCAGGGCAACGACGCCATCAAGATGGCGACCTCGATCCTGGACTATGTCTTCCGCGAGCTGGCGATCTCCTACCTCGACCGCACCGACCTGGCCCACGCCACGCCCGACGACCTGCTGCCCGACAGCATGGGCGCCGGCGACGGCGAGGGTGAGCTGCCGGAGACGGCCTCGCAGGTGACCAAGGAGACGCTGGACGTGGTGGCCCGCATCACCTCCACCGGCTATGTCCGCAACCATTTGCCGAACCTGCGGGTGCTGCAGGGCGGCCAGTCGGCCAAGGCCGTGCAGGGCTTCCAGCAGGCGGCGGGGATCGAAGCGGCGGCGCTCGCCACCGGCACCGACGGCACGCCCGTCACCGCCGCCACGACCGCCTCGGTGCATAGCGAGACGGTGGCGACCGGCACCGCCTACGGCGGCGCCGTCGTGGGAGGCGTCAACAACGCCGCCCGCTTCGAGAAGATCCGCGAGGCCCGCGCCAAGGGCTACGAAGGCGACGCCTGCCCGGAATGCGGCCACATGACCCTGGTGCGCAACGGGACGTGCCTGAAGTGCGACACGTGCGGCAGCACGACGGGGTGCAGCTGAGGCGGGAGCTGAGCTATAGCTAAGGTGTGCATGAGAGCGGCCCCGGGGGTGACCCCGGGGCCGTTCGTGCATTTATCTGGGGAAATCTCACCAGCATTCACTATGCAAGGGACCCGCCAGCTGCTACGCTCATAGCTGCACTCCTAGCATCTCTCAAAAGAGTTCCAAGCGGGCGAAGGCAAAAACCAATGCTGCAGAAAGTTGATCTAGTTAAGGATGTTGGGCGCTTTTCGACACTCAAGCATAAGGCCCCTCAGTTTTCCAAATTAACGCTGATCTTCGCTAGGAATGCTTTCGGCAAGAGCACCATATGCTCAATCCTAAACTCCCTATCCACAAACAACCCAACACTGATAGAAGCCAGACGGAAGCTTGGATCGGCGACCAGTCAGGTAGTTATCAATCATGCAGCACTCGGCTCGCTCTCTTATGATGCTCGCAAGTGGAACAAGCAAGTACAGTCAATATTTGTGTTCGACCAAGATTATGTTGAGAACAATGTGCACGTCGGTGGCTCTGTCACCCGGTCCAATAAAAGGAAACTTTTGCCCGTAATTCTGGGTGCTGCCGGCATCTCTATTACAAAAGAGATCGCCGAACTAGATCAGAAGATCCGCGACCAGAGCATGCTCATCACCAACGCAGAAAAATCCATAAGGGCAGCCTATCCCTCAGTCGCTGACGTAGGCGTGTTCTGCAAGACAGCGGTACCTGAGAACATTGATGAGCAGATTGCCGACGCCAAGAGGCGCGCCCAGCTCTACCAACGATCTGCCGAAGTCAAGTCAAAGGCTGCGCCAAAGTCCCTAGAGGTGCCCGCCCTTGATATGGTTCAGAGCGTTCTCGCCAAGACTCTTGATGACCTTGCTGAGGATGCAAACATCAAGGTTGAGAGGCACATTACGGAGCATGCTCTACAACCCAGTGGTCAGCGGTGGATTAAATATGGCGTCGACAGAATGCCAGATAATCACTGTCCATTCTGCGCGCAAGACACAAGCAGCGTTGAGATTGTTCAGATATTCAAAAAGTTCTTCGGTGCCGAGTACGCCACATTAATCAGTGACGTTGAGGCATGCAAAAATATTGTTGACAACATAGCTGCGTCAGATTGCGCAGCGCTCATGCTGGCGCTTTCAGTCAACGGTGAACTCATAAATTTCTGGCAGAACGTCTGTAAAGTTGAAGCTGTTCCTACCATAGCTGATGAAGTTAAACAGGCATTAGCATCGGGATTTAAGAAGCTTGCAGAGGCACTTTCTCAGAAGGCTCAGAAGCCACTGCACAACATCAACTTAGATGAGACTTTTGTTACGCTACGCGGTTGCTACAACTCAATCGAGGCGTACAACAAAGCAATCAATGATCTTGGGCACCTTATCGAAAAAGCAAAACTCGAAGCAAATCCCTCAGCTCTAGTGACTGCAAACCAAGCAGCAAGTAAACTTCAGGCCCTCAAGGACAGGGACACTGGAGCGATGAAAGATGTCTGCGAGAAGTTTCTGCGCGACGCAGCGATAAAGCTGTCTCTGGAGAAAGAAAAAAAGGTTCTCCAGGAGCGCCTCAAAAGCCACTCCATCCAATGCACGACCGAGAAAGAGGATTCCATCAACGCTCTCCTTCGTAATTTTGGGGCTAATTTCCGCGTTTGTGGCACAAAATCGAATTTTGTTGGCGGTGAACCAAACACTGAGTTCAGTATCTCGATTGGCGGACAGTCTGTCCCTGCTGGAGAAGCAAACACCGAACGCCCCTCCTTCAAAACACTACTTAGTGCCGGGGATAAGTTCAGCCTAGCATTAGCTTTCTTTATTACACAGGTAAGAGCCGAACAGAACATTGCCGAAGCAATAATTGTCTTTGACGACCCCTTTAATAGCCAAGACATGAACAGGCAATGGGAAACAGCTCGCCAGATTAGGCAGCTTTCCAGAGATGCAGCCCAGGTTATCGTTCTTTCTCATGACCCTCGATTCCTCAATCTGATCGAAAGTAACGCAGACCGAGGCTCGTGCAGTGAATTCCAAATCTGTTTGGACTCACCGACAGAGAGCAAGATAGCCTCTTGGAAATCCGAGGATGAGATAAAGTCACTTTTCGTGAAACAGTACGACAGAATAAGGTATTACGCACAACATGGAATGTGCCTGCAGAATTTTACAGAGGAGTCGCTAGCTAAAGACATAAAACCTTTCATTGAAGACTACATAAAAAATAGATTTCCTGGACGCTTCGAAACTCGCGACATGATGCAGCAGATGATCGAAGGAATTCAAAACACTGGTAGCAATGATCCTCTTTGGGCGTCCATTAGCGACATATCAGCCCTTAACGAGTTTGCGCGTGTCTATGGGCACGGTGGCGCTCCGCCTCCCGACCCAATCGAGCTTAGGGCTCAATGTGAACGGGTGCTAGACATTGTTGGCAGATACTGAGCATCAATAGGTCACTGCAACATACTGTAAGGAGGTGCGCACCTCCGAGTTTCCGGTCGATGGAGCATTGAATGGCCACCCCACCCTGCCCCCAGTGCGCCTCCCCCCACGCCTACCAGGACGGCAGTCTCTGGCTCTGCCCGGAGTGTGGGCATGAGTTCGTGCCCGGCGCCGTGGCCGAGGACGCTCCGGCCGCGCGGGTGGTGCGGGATGCGGTGGGGAATGTGCTGGCGGACGGGGACAGCGTGACCGTGGTCAAGGACCTGAAGGTCAAGGGCTCGTCGCTGGTGGTCAAGGGCGGGACCAAGGTGCGGGGCATCCGGCTGGTGGACGGCGCCGACGGGCACGACATCGCCTGCAAAATCGACGGGCTCGGCGCCATGAACCTGAAGTCGGAATTCGTGAAGAAGGCCTAAGGCGGGCCTAATCCTGGCCGGCTCCCTTCGCCGGCGGGTCCCCGCTCAGCCCAGCAGCCCCCGCACCGCCTTCTCCACGGCCGTCGGGTCGACCGGCTTGTCCATGATCACCAGCCGCTCGGCGCCGGTGCCGAGCGCGTCCTCGGCGTCGGGGGCGTAGCCGGTCAGGACGACGACGGCGAGGTCGGGCGTGTCGGCGCGGAGATGGCGGACCAGCTCGGCGCCGTTCAGGTTGGGCATGCGGAAGTCGGTCACCAGCGCGTCGATCGGGTCGCGGCCGGCGAGGTCGATGGCCTGGCGCCCGTCGGTGGCGAAGCTGGTGCGGAAGCCGATGCGGCCCAGATAGTTCTTCATCGCCAGGCCGCTGAGGAAATCGTCGTCGACGACCAGCACGTGCGGCGCGTGCCCGGAGGCGCGGGAGGCGGGCGGCTGGGCCGGCGTCGTGGCGGGTACCGGGGTCACGGGCAATGGTCCTTGGCAGCGGGCGACCACAGGGAAACTAATCCGCGCGGCCGCCCGGTAAAGCGGTGCCGGTGATCGGCCGGTACAGGACAACAGTCCAGCACAGCGGAATGCAAGCCGCATCTGCCTTGCGGGACGGGGGAGCGCTTGCGCCGGCGCTCCCCGCCCGCGCCGGGCGCATGCCGCGCTCCCCCGGGGAACGGACTGCCCCGGGCGCGATGGTCAGTCGGCCGCCAGGGCCGGCGCCGCTGCCTGCCCCACCGCCCGGGCCAGCGCCACCTCGCGCACGGCGTCGGCCACCGCGTCGGGATCGCCATGGTGGGCCATGTGGCCGAGGCCGGGCAGCAGGCGCAGCCGGGCGCCGACGGCTCGGGCCATCGGCTCGGCGTGACGGGCGGGGGTGATGAGCTCGTCCCCCTCCCCCGCCAGGATCGTGACCGGCACGCGGAGCTCGCCATAGCGGCGCGACAGGCGGGCGGCGTCGGTGGTCATGAAGGCCGTGTCCTCGGCCATGGCGCGGATCTGCGAGGGTCGGACGCAGAGCTCCAGCGGAAAGCCCGCCAGGAAGTCGCGCGGCACCGGCATGGGCTTGAAGATCTTGCGCAGCACCGGCGGGGTCAGCGCCCGGTTCACCGGCGGCAGGATGGTCAGGCGCAGCGCGTCGCCCAACCCGGGCACCGCCGGGACCGAGGCCACCGGCACGTCGGCCCGCGCCTCGGGGATGTAATAGCCGGAGACCAGCACCAGCCCCGCCATCTCCAGATCATGGTCCAGCGCGAGCGACAGCGCCACCAGCGTGCCCCAGCTGTGCCCGACCACCACCGGCCGCCGCACGCCCAGATGCGCCAGCAGCGCCTGGATGACCGCCGCCTGGGCGCGGGCGGTCCAGAGCGTGCCGCGCGGGCGCGGGCTGTGGCCGAAGCCCGGCCGGTCCAGCATGATGACGCGGTGGTCGTGGGAGAGGCGCTCAACCACGCCGCTGGTCAGCCAATCCTCCACCATGGAGCCGTTGCCGTGCAGCAGCAGCACCGGCGGCGCCAGCCGGTTGCCGCGCTCCAGCACGTGCAGCTTCGTGCCGGCCACCTCGACCATGCGGCCCAGCGGCGGGTGGCGGCGCTCGGCGGCGCGGGCGCGGCGCTGGTTCAGCACCGCCGTCCCCGCTAGCAGGGCGGCCAGCCCCAGCAGCCCGAGGCGGCCCCAGGAGCGGCCCCATGGGCGACCCTCGGCACGCAAGCCGGAACCTTCCGGAACCCGCTCGCGGGGCGACCATTCCGCCGCCCGCTGCCAGGACGGCTCCCGCACCCGGTCATAGACGCCGGGGCGCCGGGGGCGGTCGTGGCGGTCGCGGGTCGGGACGGTGGTCATCGGGCTTCTCCGGCTGGCCTGGGGGATGCCATGCCAACCGGAGAAGCCCCGACACGTTCCCTTACTTCTTCGCAGGTGCGGTAGGCTTCACGAAGCGCAGGGTCATGCGGTCGCTCTCGCCGATGGCCGCGTACTTCTCCCGGTCCTTGTCCTTCAGCGCGAAGCTCGGCGGCAGGGTCCAGACGCCCTCGGGATGGTCCTTGGTGTCGCGCGGGTTGGCGTTGATCTCGGACGTCGCCACCAGCTTGAAGCCGGCATCCTGCGCCAGCTTGATCACATAGTCCTGGCGGACATAGCCGGACTTGGCCTTGGGGTCCTGCGGCTGGTCGGTGCCGGCGCGGTGCTCCACCACGCCCAGCGTGCCGCCCGGCTTCAGCGCGTCGTACATCGCCTTGAAGGCCTGCGGCGCCCAGTCGGCCGCCATCCAGTTGTGGACGTTGCGGAAGGTCAGCACCAGGTCGGCCGTGCCCTTGGGCGCGACCTCGAGGTCGTTGGGTCCGAACTCCGTCAGCACGACCTTGTCGTAGAGGTCCGGCCGGGTGGCGAGCCGCTCCTTGAAGCGGGCGACGGCCTTGGCGCCGCGCTCGCTGTCCTTGTCGGGTCCGGCGGCGATGTAGGTGCCCTTGTCCCGCATCAGCGGCGCCAGCACCTCGGTGTACCAGCCGGCGCCCGGCGACAGCTCCACCACCGTCTGGCCCTGGGTGAGGCCGAAGAAGGAGAGCGTCTCCTTCGGGCGGCGCCACTGGTCGCGGGCCTTGTTGGCCTCGGAGCGGTGGTCGCCGGCCAGCACCTTGTCGAGGGCGGCGGCCGTGCCCTCGTCCATGGCGTGGGCCGGGGCGGAGAAGGCGAGCGCGGCGCCGACGGCGAGCGCCGCCAGATGGCGGATGGACATGGTCTCGGACTCCCTAAGGCTGGAGCGGGCGTGATGCCCGGTCCGTCGTTCTTGGCACGAAGGATTAAGGGCGCGGGCGCCGCCTGTCCACCCGCCAGGAATAGGCCGGGGGAGCCATTCCCCGCCCTCTTGTGGAATCCACCCGGCCGCTCTATCCCTGTGCCATCCCGGACCCGCGCGGTCCGGCAGAAGAAACGGGGAGTGGAACGGGCATGAAGTCAGGGAAGATGATTCGCGCCGTGCTGGCGGGCGCCGCCGCGGTGGCGCTGTGGTCGGGCGCCGCGCTGGCCGACGAGGGCATGTGGACGCTGGACAACCCACCGACCGCGCAGATCGAGAAGGCCTACGGCGTGAAGGTCACGCAGGCCTGGCTCGACAAGGTGCGCCTGGGCTCGGTGCGGCTGGCCGGCGGCTGCTCGGGCAGCTTCATCTCGCCCCAGGGGCTGGTGATGACCAACCACCACTGCATCCGCTCCTGCGTGCAGCAGCTCTCCACGCCCGAGAACGACCTGATGGCGAACGGCTTCATGGCCGCGTCCACGGCGGACGAGCGCAAGTGCGCGGGCATCGAGATCAACCAGCTGGTCGAGATCCGCGACGTTACCGCCGAGGTGCAGCAGGCCGTGGCCGGCAAGACCGGCGCCGCCTTCAACGACGCCCGCCGCGCCAAGCTGTCGGAGCTGGAGAAGGCCTGCACCGGCACCGAGGCCGGCACGCGCTGCGACGCCGTCACCCTGTATCAGGGCGGCCGCTACAGCATCTACAAGTACAAGCGCTTCCAGGACGTACGCCTGGCCTTCGTGCCGGAATGGGACATCGGCGCCTTCGGCGGCGACCCCGATAACTTCAACTTCCCGCGCTACACGCTGGACATGGGCCTGCTGCGCGTCTACGGCGCCGACGGCAAGCCGCTCTCCACGCCCGAGCATTTCGCCTGGTCCAAGGCCGGCGCCAAGGACGGCGAGCCGGTCTTCGTGACCGGCCACCCCGGCGGCACCAGCCGCCTGCGCACCACGGCGGAACTCGTTTACTTCCGCGACTTCTTCGCCCCGACCTACCTGCAGTGGGCGCAGGAGAAGCGCGGCCGGCTGATCGAGTTCAGCCGCCGCGGCAAGGAGGAGGAGCGCCAGGCTCTCGAGGAGCTGAACAGCCTCGAGAACGGCATCAAGGTCTGGCGCGGCCGACAGCAGGCCCTGTCCGACCGTGAGTTCTTCGGCAAGAAGGTCGCCGAGGAGCAGGCCCTGCGCCAGGCCATCGCCGCCAAGCCCGAGCTGCAGCAGTCGGTCGGCGACGCCTATGCCGAGATCGACCGGGCGGTGGAGCTGAACAAGGCCCTGCTGCTGCGCCAGTTCCTGCTGGAGAGCGGCCGCGGCTTCGACAGCACGCTGGCCCGCCATGCCCGCCGCCTGGTGCGCGCGGCCGACGAGCAGGCCAAGCCCAACGCCGAGCGCCTGCGCGAGTACAGCGAGGCCCGCATCCCGGTGCTGAAGCAGCAGCTGTCCAACCCGGCGCCGGTGGAGACGCTGCTGGAGGTCGCCACCCTCTCCTTCTCGCTGGAGAAGGTGCGGGCCGAGCTCGGCATGGACGACGCGCTGGTGAAGCAGATCTTCGGCAAGAAGAGCCCGCTGCAGCTGGCGCAGGAGCTGGTCTCCGGCACCAAGCTGGGCGACCCGGCCGAGCGCATGCGCCTGTTCGAGGGCGGCAAGGCGGCGGTGGACGCCTCCACCGACCCGATGATCAAGCTGATGAAGCTGGTCGACGCCGAGGCCCGCGCCGTGCGCAAGCGCGTCGAGGAGCAGGTGGACGCGCCCATCGAGGCCGCCCAGGCCCGTCTCGCCCAGGCCCGCTTCCAGGTCTATGGCGACAAGGTCTATCCGGACGCCACCTTCTCGCTGCGCCTCTCCTACGGCGCCATCAAGGGCTGGACGGAGGCCGACGGCCGCGAGGTGAAGCCCTTCACCAATTATGCCGGCCTCTATGAGCGCGCCACCGGCGAGGACCCCTTCACCCTGCCCCCGTCCTGGATCAAGGCCCAGGGCAAGGTGAAGATGGACACGCCCTTCAACGGCGTCAGCACCAACGACATCATCGGCGGCAACTCCGGCTCGCCGCTGCTGAACAAGGACGCGCAGATCGTCGGGCTGGTGTTCGACGGCAACATCCACAGCCTGGCCGGCGAGTACGGCTATGACGGCGCCCGCAACCGCACGGTGTTCGTCGACAGCCGCGGCATGGCCGAGGCGATGCGCAGCGTCTACGGCGCCGACGCGCTGCTGAAGGAGATGGGCATCCGGTAAGGCCCGGACGCCCTTCCCAAGGCTCGATCGAGGACGCGGCCCCGGGCGACCGGGGCCGCGTTCGTCGTT
Source organism: Azospirillaceae bacterium (assembly GCA_035626475.1). Classification (GTDB taxonomy): domain Bacteria; phylum Pseudomonadota; class Alphaproteobacteria; order Azospirillales; family Azospirillaceae; genus DASPKT01. The sequence goes on along the minus strand of DASPNP010000021.1, from coordinate 45,025 downwards.
GTCGGGGCATGTCCCTTTCGGCCGGGCACGCCGAATTTCCGTGGTTCCGCCCTTTTGCCGCCCCAATGCGGGCCACAGCTATGGACATGGGAACGGCGCCCGTTGCGGGGCGGGCGCGGGTCCCGATCCCAAGACCTGAGAGACCGACATGCCCTTCGCCCGCTACATCCTCGACAACAACGCCGCCTATCTCGAGCGCACCGACGGGTCGCGCCAGTACCTGCACTTCGTCGACCAGAGCATCGTGCGCCAGACCGCCGTCGGCGACGTGACCGGTGACGGTTTCACCGATGCGGTCTACGAGTTCGCCTGGGGCGGCATCATGGTGGCCGACTATGCCGCCAAGCCAGGCACCGTCACCCTCACCCCGGTCGTCCCCGTCATCCCCAGGGCCGATCTCGGCGGGCCGGAGGAGGTCCACCTGTTCGGCACGGCCAACGTGCTGGGCACCGCCGCGCGGGACGTGCTGTACTACCGCAACGCCTACGACGCCCAGGGCAACTCCCACGTCACCTACTACGCCCAGGACCTGCGCGGCGGCTCCACCATCGCGGTGTTCGACAGCGCGCGGGACGGCGGACACCTGCAGCTCTTCGCCGACCTGAACGGCAACGGCCGCGCCGATGCCGTCTTCCGCACCGCCGGCGGCGAGCTGAAGGTGAAGCTGGACAGCGGCGGCGAGACGCTGTTCCTGACCGGCGTCACGCGCAATCCCGACATCATCCTGGCCTCGGCCGGCAACTTCCACGCCGCCACGCCTCACGACGACCTGCTGTTCTTCGATACCGCCAGCCGCACCTTCACCGTCTGGGTCCGCGGCCCGGCGGGCGCCGACGCCATGGCCGACCATTTCGAGACGGTCTTCACCCTGCCGCAGAACTGGAGCCTCATCGGCACCGGCGACATGGACGGCGACGGGATCAACGACATCCGCATGGTGGACCAGGGCGGCATCTTCCTGCCCTACCCGCGCGAGACGCTGCCCACCTACTATTGGAGCGTCGGCAAGGGCCAGCTGGTGGCGATGGGCGAGATCGACCCGTACGACCACCGCGGCGGCGGCAACTTCCCCGCCCCCGTCGGCCTGGCCGGGCTGGCGGAGGAGCCGGCCCTCCCCTGAGGCGACTCCCCATAGCCGTGGCGCGCGCCCCGTGACAGCGGGGGGCGCGCCATGGTCTAAGGAGGCACCCCGCAACGATGGATGCCCCCATGTCCGACCCGACCTGGCTGAACCCCGCCCTGGACCGCGCGGCGCTGGCCGAGACCTTCGCCCGGACCGGCCGCATCAGCATTGAGAACGTCTTCCTGCCCGAGCTGGCGCGCGAGATCCACGCCTGCCTGGCGCGGGAGACACCCTGGGGTCTGGTCTACAATGAGGGCGAGAAGGTCGTCCTGCTGGACAACGGCCAGCTCCGCACCCTTGGCCGCGAGGAGATCGGGCGGCGGCAGCACCAGGTGCTGCGGCAGGCGGCGGAGGGGCGCTACGCCTTCTTCTACCAGACCTACCCGATCCTCGATCACTACCTGAAGGGCACCAACCCGGGCTTCTTCCTGAACCGGGTGCTGGAATGGGTGAATTCGTCCGAGGGGCTGGGTCTGGTGCGCGACGTCACCGGCATCCCCGAACTGGTCAAGGCCGACGGCCAGGCGACGCTGTACGCCCCCGGCCAGTTCCTGCTGCGCCACAATGACGGACACAAGGACGAGCATTGGCGCGTCGCCTACGTCATGAACTTCACGCCGGACTGGAACCCCGACTGGGGCGGGCACCTGCAGTTCCTGCGGGAGGATGGCGGGCTGGAGCAGGTCTGGGCGCCGCGCTTCAACGCGCTGAACCTGTTCCGCGTGCCGGTCTGGCACTCCGTCTCCTACGTCGCGCCCTACGCCACGGCGGGCCGCTACGGCATCACCGGCTGGTTCCGCGACGCCTGAGCCGCCGACGTCGTTTGGCGGGGACGCGGATCGCCCGTAGGTCGCATGGAGCCGCAGGCGCAATGCGACGTGCCCCGGCCGATCCGTCGCATTGCGGCTCCGCCTCCATGCGACCTACGGGTGATGCGGATAGCAAAAGGGCCCCGGGATCGCTCCCGGGGCCCTTCGCCCATTCAGCCCTGCGGCCGTCCGCTCAGAGGCGGAAGCCCAGGCGCAGATACCCGTACATGCCCGGGATGTCGTGCGTGGACTGGTCGAAGTTGTTCAGCTGGCAGCTGAAGCACTCCGGCGGATCCTGGTCGAGGATGTTGTTCACGCCGAGCGTGACGTACACCTTGTCGTCCAGCGCCGCCGGCGTCCAGGTGACCTGGGCGTCGTTGTAGAAGGTGGCGTCCATGACGTTCTGCGAGTTGGCCGGGGCCGCCGTGTTCGGCCGCGAGCACTGGCCGCCCGTGTTGGTGTTGTGGCAGGCCTCGATCACCTTGTCGATGTAGCGCACCGTCCAGGAGGCGTTGAAGTCCTGGAACAGCCACGACAGGGTGGTGGTGACCTTGTAGTCCGGGTAGGCCTGCGGGGGCGAGCCGCGCTCGGTGCCCACGCGCTCCACCAGCTGGAAGCCGGTGGAGGTCGGCAGCCGCTCCTCGAAGCTGTTGAGGTGGCTGACGACCAGGTTCACGCCGAAGGTGCCGGCGTCCATCTCCTCGGACTGCCAGTCGACCGTGACGTCGAAGCCGTCCGTCTTGATGCCGCCGATGTTGGTCAGGCGGTTGGTGAAGTTGAAGATGGTGCCGGTCGGCAGGCGCTGGATGTTGGCGCAGGCCACCGGGTCCAGCTCGGTGACGCAGCGGGTCAGCACGCCCTGCGCGTTCGGCGCCTGGATCGCGCCGTCCAGCTTGATCCAGTAATAGTCGAACGACACGTCCAGGCGGCTGCCGATGCCGCTGCCGCGGACCCAGTCGGGCGTGTAGGCGGCGCCCAGCGTGTAGGTCTTGGACGTCTCCGGCACCAGGTTCTCGTTGCCGCCGGTGATGGTCGCGATCTGCGCGTTCAGCTGGCGGTACGAGCCGTCGGTCGGCACGCCCAGCTGGGCGCAGTTGTTGACGATCGCGGCCGAGGCCGGCGGACCGCCGAAATTGCCCCGCAGGTCGGAGCAGGGATCGTTCAGCGGCGCGTCGAAGGTCGAGCCGGTGCTGAACAGCTCGCCGATGCCCGGGGCGCGGACGCCCTCGCCGTAATTGCCGCGGACCAGCAGGTCGCGGATCGGGCGGTACTGGACGCCGGCCTTGTAGGTCTCGTCGCGGCCGAAGGTCGAGTAGTCGGACGCGCGGACCGCCGCGTTCAGGTCGAGGCTGTGGACGGCCGGCAGGTCGCGCAGCAGCGGCACGGCCAGCTCGCCATAGACCTCGGTCACATCGAAGCTGCCCGACACCGGCGTGGCCGGCACGTCGGAGGTGTCGCCGGCGGTGACGACCGCGTCGGGGCGGAAGAAGCCCTTGTGCTCGCGGTACTCCAGGCCGGTGGCGAAGCCCACGGGGCCGGCCGGCAGGTCGAACAGCTCGCCGGTGATGTTGGCCGTGGCGTCGACCAGCGTCTGCTGCGAGCTGTCATGCTGGATGTAGGTGACGTAGCGCAGCATCTCCGGGGTGATGGTGCCCGGACCGCCGAACAGGTTGAACGGCGTGCAGCCCGGGATGGAGCGGCAGCGGTCGACCGGGCCCAGCGCGTCCTGCAGCTTCTGCGCGTTGAAGCCGTTGAACTTGGTCTGCAGCGCGCGGTTCTTGGAGTAGGTGGCGTTGGTGTCCCAGAACCAGGTGCGCCCGACCGCCTCGAAGTTACCCTCGAAGCCGCCCGACAGGTAGAAGGTGTCGACGTCCTGCTTGAAGATGCGGGGGCCGGCCTCGACCGGGCGGCGCAGGATGGCGTAGGGCTGCTCCGCCGGGTTGATGGTGAAACCGAACGGGTTGAACGGGTTCGTGACGTCGATGATCGTGCTGCGGTTGCGGGTGGAGGTGCCCGATCCCGGCCCGAACAGCAGCGGCTCCGGCGCCGCCTGGTTGGTCGACTTGCGGTTGTTGTAGAGCGCCTTCATGTTGAAGGCGACATTGTCCAGCAGGTCGTAGCGGATCTGGGCGTAGGTGCCGATGCGCTCGTTCGGCGTGACCAGGTAGTTGAAGGGCGCGAAGTTGAAGCGGTCGGCGACGGTGAAGGGCTTGAAGTCGCCGGTGGCCGGGGCGGCCGGGTTGTAGACCGGCTGGCGGCCCGGGTTGGCCAGGGTGACCGTGAAGGACTGGCCGGTACGCGGGTCGCGCAGGCTGAAGAAGCCGTTCGGGGTGATGGACGAGCAGGTCGCCGTGCAGGCGCCCAGGTTCGGCTCGGGGAAGGCCGACAGCTTGCGGTCGCCGGCCCAGACCGGGCGCTGGTCGGTGTAGCTGACATTGACGAAGGTCGACAGCTTGTCGGTCTTGTGGCCGAAGCTCAAATCGTACTGGGTGTTCCAGCCGTCACCATGGTCGATGTTGCCGCCGCCATAGACATTGGCCTCGAAGCCCTCGAAATCCTTGCGGGTGATGATGTTCACCACGCCGGCGATGGCGTCGGAACCGTAGATGGCCGAGGCGCCGTCCTGCAGGATCTCGACGCGGCCGATGATCGAGGCGGGGATGGTGTTCAGGTCGGTCGCGGAGGGCACGCCGGAGGCGGAGGAACCGCTGACCCAGCGCTGGCCGTCGACCAGCACCAGGGTGCGGCGGGAGCCCAGATAGCGCAGATCGACCTCGGAGGCGCCGGCGCCGACGCCGCCGCCATCGGCCGGGAAGCCGAAATTGCCCGACGAGTTGAACTTGGCGTTCAGGCCGCCGCCCGAGGAGGGCAGGCGCTGCAGGATGTCGCCGACGTTCGGCAGGCCGGCCTGTAGCAGCTTGTCGCGATCCAGGGTCTGGATCGGCGCCGCCGTGTCGATCGGGTTGGTGCGGATGCGCGAGCCGGTGACGACGATCTCCTCGAGCGCCGGCGACGGCGTCGGTTGCGCGAAGGCCGCGCCGGCCGTCAGGGCCAGGGTCGCGGACCCGCCCAGCAGGGCCAGCAGCGCGGCCTTGCGGTAGCTGTGCTGATTCAAGACATCCCCCTCATTATTACTTAGCTTCTCCGGGTGTGCGCCCGCTGGCGCTACCCCGGAGGACAGCTATACGGAGGGAGCAGCCGTTCGACAACATGCGACTTAAATAAAGTCGTAACATTGCAACCAACGACTCGGCCTGTGGTTGCACGGGCGCCACAGGGGGGCATGCCGCGGGGCGCCGTGACGGGGCGGATGGACGTTTCGCTGCCGAAATCACTGGACCGGGCCGGCGCGCAAGGGTTATCCCTGACGGGTTCAACTCATTCGGCGGGGAGCCGGGCCGTTCCATGTCTCAGGCCGTCGTCACCGTGCAGAATCTGGCCGAGCTGGCCCGCGCCGCCGAGGGCGGCCTGCCGGTCGGCCGCGACACCGTCATGGTCGGCGAGGACGGCTCCGTCCGGCTGAACCGCACCCCCGCCGCCTCGCGCCACCATTTCTGGCTGGACGGGCTGTTCTTCCACGTCTCGCTGACGCCGCAGGCCGACTCGACCCTGTTCCAGATCTGGGCCGAGGTGGGCTACATGCCCTACACGATCGAGAATCCGGAGAAGCGCGCGCTGCTGCAGTCGATCCTGCGCGCCGCCCAGGGGCTGGACAACGCCCGCTTCATCGTCGACGACCGCCAGAAGATCCTGGTGCTGGGCCAGGCCGAGGTGCCGGGCCACCTCACCATGGCCGACATGATGTACGAGACCGTGCAGTTCCTGCAGGAGGCGCGGCCCTACCTCAGGGTGTTCGGGCAGTATCTCTGAGGGGGCTTGAGCCCTCTTCGCCGCAAGTGCTGGCAGCCTTGACGCTGTGCGTCCTTCGACAAGCTCAGGATGAGGGGGTTGGGTGCTGCTCCCGGCCAAGCCAGCGCGAGCTTGGACCGGGAGTGCCTGGCATCCCCCATCCCACATCCTGAGCTTGTCGAAGGACGCACCACGCCCCAGCCTCTCCCGATGAATGCGCCAGCCTCCCCCTCACCCCTTCTTCGGCGGCTCCGGCGGCATGACGAAGATCTGGCCGGGATAGACCAGGTTCGGGTCGCGGATCTGTTCCTGGTTGGCCTCGAAGATCGTGGTGTAGCGCAGCCCCTCGCCATAGGCGCGGCGCGCGATGTTCCAGAGATTGTTGCCGGGCAGGACCACCACGGCCTTGCCGCCCAGGAGGTCCTCCGACAGCGGCCGGCGGTCCAGCGTCACCTCGGCGCGCGCGGCGACGCCGCCCTTGCCGTCCAGCTGGTCGGCGCGCAGCACGTAGCGGCCGGGCTCCAGCAGCCGGTCGGGGGTCAGTGCCCAGCGCCCGCCGGCATCGGCCACGGCGCGGCCGGCCAGCACCGTGTCGATGTAGAAATGCACCTCCGACCCGGGACGCGCGCGTCCGCCGACGCCCAAGCGGCCCTCGGAATCATAGTCGACCGTATCGAGCACGATCTCGCCCGGCGGCAGCGGCGCCGCGCCCTCCGGCGGCCTGGCACCGGCGGGAACCTGCAGCGCGCGGGCGGCGCCGTTCCGGGGCGCCAGCAGGGCCAGCGCCTCCCCCGTCTCCGCCTGGCGGCGGCCGGCGACGTCGCGCTTGGCCTCGGGCACCACCAGCACCACCGCGTCGGGCGCGGTCACCTTGGCGCCGTCGGGCCGGGCGGCCTCGACGGTCAGCTCGCGGGCGCCCGGCGCCAGCGGTCCGGCCGGCTGCAGCACCCATTCGCCCCGGCTGTCCGCGGTGGCGGTGCCGACGGGCTTGCCGCCGTCCAGGACGGTGACGGTCGCCCCCGGCGCCGCGCGGCCGGCGATGACGGCGGTGCCGTCCGGCTCCACCCGGACCACGTCGAAGCTGGGCGCTGCGTCGGGGCCGGGCACCGGCGCCGGCGCCACCGCGACCTTGCGGCCGGCCGGCGCATCCCCCTGCCCCGCATCCCGCACGTACCAGACGCCGCCGGCCACGAGGGCGATGCCGGCCAAGGCGGCGGCGATGCCGATCTGCTTCCTGTTCACCCTTGCACCCGATCCCTGGTGTCGTCGTCGCGGCGACCTTAGGCCAAGGTTCCGGCTCAGGCCAGCGCCAGCATCGCCCAGACGGCGGCGATGGCCACCGCGAGGCAGGCCAGTGCCCGGACGGCCGGCGCCTGGCGCGGCGCCGCGGTGCCGTCGGGCAGCACCCGGCGGCCGGTCAGCATGGGGCCCACCAGATTGTCCTTCTTGACCAGCAGGTACAGCGCCACGGCGGCGACATGCACGCCGACCATGACCAGCAGCAGGTCGAAGGAGAGGAAGTGCAGCCGCCGCGCCTCCTTCGCCGTGTCCTCCGAGACATGCTCGAAGAAGGGCCCGCCCTCGAAGCCGAGATCGTCCACCGTGAAGAGCCCGCTGCCGGCCTGCAGCGCCACCAGGGCCAGCAGCGCCACCACGGCCCAGCCGCCCAGCGGGTTGTGTCCGACCTCGGGCCGCCAGGGCTCGCGGGACAGCAGGTGCCGGACATGGTCAAGCACCGCCCCCGGCCCTTTCAGGAAGCGGGAGAAGCGCGCCGTGTCGCTGCCGATGAGCCCCCAGAGGATGCGGAACAGCACCAGCGCTATGGCCGCGTAGCCCAGCCGCTTGTGCCAGTCGAGCATGTCCAGCTCTGCCGTGGCCCAGGAGGCGCCCAGGCTCAGCACCAGCGCCCAGTGGAACAGGCGGACGGGCAGGTCCCAGATGCGGACCCGCCCGCTCTCATCCCGCTCGATCTCGGTCAGGGGCCCCACCATGGGGAAGCGTTACTTCTTCTGGCGGAAATTGTCGTGGCAGGCGCCGCAGCTGGCGCCCAGCCCCTTGAAGGCGCCGGCGATGGCGTCCTTGTTCCCGGTATCGGCGGCGGCGGCCAGCTTCACGCCCGCCTCGCCCATCGCCTTGTTGGCGGCGAGGAACTTGTCCCACTGCTCCCAGGCGGCGGGCAGCGTCTCGCTCTTGCCGACGCCGACCTGCGTGCCCTTGGGATAGAGGTTGGGCACCTTGGAGGCGACGTCGGAGGCGACCAGCGCCGCGGCCTTGACGTCGGCCGGCGTGCCGGCGCCGTCCTTCACATAGCCGGTGACCGTCTTCATGACGTCCTTCAGCCGCTTCATCTGCGTCTGCCGCGCCTCGACGACCGCGGCGGGGTCGGCGGCCGCCTGGCCCGCGGGCTGGGCGAAGGCCGCGGGCGCCATCGCGCAACCGACCACGGCGGCGACGAGCAGGGTCTTGCAGGATACTCCGTTGAGCCGATGCGCCATGGTGCCTCTCCTCGACGTTCATTCATGCGGGCACTGGCCCGGCTTGTTTCGGCGGCGGGGATGGTGTAACCGGCGTCCCTCCGTCCGCCGTGCCGAGAGTGCCCGCCGGACGGCCGGCTTGCAAGCGCCGCACCGGGCGCTGCGGGGACCGGCGAGCACGGAAGGAAAGAGCATGAGCAAAATCAGCTCGGTCTGCGTCTATTGCGGCTCCTCGAGCCAGGTGGACGAGGCCTACAAGACCGCCGCCCACGATCTGGGCACCGAGATCGGCCGCCGCGGCCTGCGACTCGTCTATGGCGGCGGGCGCGTCGGCCTGATGGGCATCACCGCCGACGCGGCGCTGGCCGCCGGCGGTGAGGTGACCGGCATCATCCCGCACCATATCCAGGCCATGGAGGTCGATCATCCCGGCCTGACGGAGCTGCATGTCGTCGAGAGCATGCACATCCGCAAGAAGATGATGGTCGACCGCTCGGACGCCTTCGTGATCCTGCCGGGCGGCCTCGGCACCATGGACGAGGCCTTCGAGATCATCACCTGGCGCCAGCTCGGCCTGCACGACAAGCCGATCATCGTCGTCAACGTGAAAGGCTATTGGGAGCCGTTCAGGACCCTGCTGACCCACATCCGCGACACCGGCTTCGGCCGCGGCGACAGCAGCCGGCTCTACACCTTCGTGGAGAGCGTCGAGGAGGTCTGGCCGGCCCTGGCCGACGCGCCCGAGCCGGCGACGGCGGACGACCTCCACCGCCTCTGAGCCGAGCCCCCTCATTTACGCATGGCCGCGCGTCCCCCCGGGGCGCGCGGCCATTTGCGTCTGGGGCAACCCGGACGTTGATCCGGCTGGACGATTGCGGTTCTATATCGCCCGCCCAAGGCCGGCCCCACAGTCCCAGGAAGGGAGGGGTCGAACCGCCACGCCCAGGAGAGATACCCCATCATGCAGAAGATCAAGGTCGCCAACCCGGTCGTCGAACTCGACGGCGACGAGATGACCCGCATCATCTGGCAGTTCATCAAGGACAAGCTGATCCTGCCCTACCTGGACGTGGACCTGAAGTACTACGATCTGGGCATCGAGCACCGCGACGCCACCGCCGACAAGGTGACCATCGAGGCGGCGGAGGCGATCAAGCATTACGGCGTCGGCGTGAAGTGCGCGACCATCACCCCGGACGAGGCGCGGGTGAAGGAGTTCAACCTCAAGAAGATGTGGAAGTCGCCCAACGGCACGATCCGCAACATCCTGGGCGGCACCGTCTTCCGCGAGCCGATCATCTGCAGGAACGTGCCGCGCCTGGTGCCGGGCTGGACCAAGCCGATCGTCATCGGCCGCCACGCCTTCGGCGACCAGTACCGCGCCACCGACTTCAAGGTGCCCGGCCCCGGCAAGCTGACCATGAAGTTCCAGCCCGCCGACGGCGGCAAGCCGATCGAGTACGAGGTCTTCGACTTCCCCGAGGCCGGCGTCGCCATGGGCATGTACAACCTGGACGAGTCGATCGCCGGCTTCGCCCGGGCCTGCTTCAACTACGGCATCCAGCGCAACTACCCGGTCTACCTGTCCACGAAGAACACGATCCTCAAGGCCTATGACGGCCGCTTCAAGGACATCTTCCAGGACATCTATGACAGCGAGTTCCGCGCCGACTTCGAGGAGCAGGGCCTGGTCTACGAGCACCGGCTGATCGACGACATGGTCGCCTCGGCCCTGAAGTGGGAGGGCGCGTTCGTCTGGGCGTGCAAGAACTACGACGGCGACGTGCAGTCCGACACGGTGGCGCAGGGCTTCGGCTCGCTGGGCCTGATGACCTCGGTGCTGCTGACCCCCGACGGCAAGACGGTGGAGGCCGAGGCCGCCCACGGCACGGTGACGCGCCACTACCGCGACCACCAGAAGGGCCGGCAGACCTCTACCAACCCGATCGCCAGCATCTTCGCCTGGACGCAGGGCCTGTCCTACCGCGGCCAGTTCGACAACACGCCCGAGGTCACCAACTTCGCCAAGACGCTGGAGCGCGTCTGCGTGGAGACGGTGGAGAGCGGCTTCATGACCAAGGATCTGGCCATCCTCATCGGGCCGGAGCAGAAGTGGCTGAACACCCAGGACTTCCTGGCCAAGCTCGACGACAACCTGCGCGCCGCCATGGCGAAGTAAGCGTACCCCTTCTTGTATGGGGCACATGCCGCCCTTATCTCGTGTTCGGCCCGATGCTGACCAGCGTCGGGCCGTTTCACTGTGAGGGTCCCATGGAGCTCCGCCTGCCCCTGCCCGTCGAGCACAAGGCATCGCGCACCGTGATGCGCCTGCGCCGTCACGTCTCGGGCGAGCGCACGACGGTGGGCGAGGTGCTGGGCCATCTCGGCGATCGCGCCACGGGCCTGCTGCTGGCGATCCTGGCGATCCCCTGCCTCATCCCCTCCACCGGTCTGCCCATCGGCGCGGCCTTCGGCGCGGCCATGGCGGTGGTCGCCTGCCAGGTGCTGGTCGGGCGCGAGGGCAAGCTGCCAGGCTTCGTCGCCCGCATCAAGGTGAAGGCGACCCTGCTGGACGCGCTGCTGCGCCGGGCCGTGCCGCTGCTGCGCCGGATCGAGCGCCATCTGCGCCCGCGCATGCCGGCCTTGGCCCGCCTCGGCCCGATCCCGGCCCTGCTGATCATCCTGCACGGCGTCCTGATCATCCTGCCCATCCCGCTGGGCAACACCCTGCCCGGCCTCGCCGTGCTGCTGTTCGGCCTCGCCTGCATCGTGAAGGACGGCGGCGCCATGCTGGCCGGCTACGCGGTTTCGGTCGCCGCCGTGGGCTTCGCCGCCGTGGTCGGCGGCGGCGCGCTCTGGGCGCTCAACAGCGTCGTCGGGGCGTGATTCGAGCTCCAGGGTTTGCATCTACGCGGCCGATGAAGTCGGCCCGTAGGTCGCATGGAGCGCAGCGCAATGCGACGTTACCCCGCCCACAGCATGTCGCATTGCGGCTCCGCCTCCATGCGACCTACGCACTGCACAGCGCCAGCACGGCGCCCCCTCGCCTTTCGCTCCCTGGCAATCCTCCCGTCCCCGCATAAAGTCCTCCGGGGCAGCCCGGCGAACGGGCGCCGTGACGAAGGAGGAGAGCGACCATGCCGATTCTGTACCGGACCAAGGGCAGCGCCACCGGTGGGCGCGAGGGGCAGGCGGCGACCGAGGACGGGCGCCTGCAGGTCAAGCTGAACACGCCGAAGGAGCTGGGCGGCGGCGGCGGCGACGGCACCAATCCGGAGCAGCTCTTCGCCTGCGGCTACTCGGCCTGCTTCCTGGGCGCGCTGAAGTTCGTGGCGGGCCAAGCCAAGGTTAAGGTGCCGGACGACACGCGCGTCACCGCCGAGGTCGGCATCGGCCCGCGCGACGACGGCACCGGCTTCGGCATCGAGGTCGCGCTCACCATCAGCATCCCCGGCATGGACCGCGCCCAGGCGCAGGAGCTGGTCGACAAGGCGCACATCGTCTGCCCCTACTCCCACGCCACCCGCGGCAACATTCCGGTGACGCTGAGCGTAGCGTGAGCCGCTTGTCCTTCTCCCCTTGCGGGAGAAGGAGGGACCCGTTGCGCAGCAATGGGGGGATGAGGGGTCGGCCGCCAAGGGCGGACGTTCTCCTCCAGCAGAGCAAATGCCAAGGGATGAGAGGGCCCAGCTTCGCTGGTCCACCCCTCACCCTCCCATTGCTCCGCAATGGGGCCCATCCCTCTCCCGCAAGGGGCGAGGGATCGGAAAACAGAAAGGGCCCCGACCGCCGGCCGGGGCCCTTTTCCATGCACACAAGATCTGGTGGCTCAGGCCACGCCGATCTTGCGCTCGTCCTCGCGGCGCTTGGCCGGCTGGTAGGCCTGGGCCGCGTGGTGGCTGCAGTAGGGCAGACCCGGCAGCGCGCCGTGGCCGCAGAAATGGAAATCCGGGTGCTTCGGATCGCCGACCGGCCATTTGCACATGCGCTCGGTCAGCGACAGGATCGTCGCGCCCCGGGTGGGCTTCTTCTTGATGGGCGACGGCCGGCCGGAAAGCCCCAGCCGATGCGCCTTGCCGATGACGGCGTTGCGGGTCACGTCACCCAGCGTGTCGGCGATCTCGCTCGCGCTCTTGCCCTGGCTCCAGAGCTGGCGAAGCTGCTCGACGCGCTCCTCAGTCCAACCGATCACGTCCCCCTCCCGAAACTTGCTGGTCTACCCATTCGGGGAACCGGTCCGCCTTGCCGGCGGCTTCGGTTCTCAATCGTACGGGACAACGCCATCCACCAGATTTTGTGCCCGTGACGATCAGAGGCTACCAAACATGCGACGCGGTGGGTAGGGGGTAGGACTCAAATTCTCTGTTTGACAGGGGTGGATTCCTCGAATCCACCCCCATCGAAAGGGGTACTTACTGGCCGGCGGCCAGCGAGAATCCCGGATTCCCGTCGAAACTGTAGAGGCTCGCCGTCTGTACGACGTCGAAACCGGCCTTGGCGAATCGGGAATAGAGCTCCGCGATGGTCCCCGAGTCGACGCCGCCCTCGCCCGCCGACACGATCCGGCAGCGCCAATGGTCGGTGCAGAAGGTCTCCGGCGCCCCGTCCGGCCACACCTTCTGGCCGCGGTTGGAGATCATGGCGAGCTTCAGCCCCTCGCCCAGGATCGGCTTCACCCGGTCCGCCAGTTCGGAGCCGGTGCCGCCCTTGTGGTCGAGGAAGACGTCGACGCCCAGCAGCTTCTTCTCCTGGCGCGGCACGTCCTTCAGCGCGATGCCGGTCAGGTTGGCGCTGACGCCCACCGGGTAGCTGGCGGGGGTGAGCGTATTGGGGCGCTCGCCCAGCCGGTCGATCAGGTTCAGGGCGAAGTCGCGGGTGCCGACGCGGGCCTTGGAGACGCCGCGCTTGAAGATGTCGACGGTGTGGATGCCGTCCTCGATCATCTTGAGCCAGGCGTTGTGGATCTTCTCCGCCGCCTCGGCCTGGCCGATATGGACCAGCATCATGACCGACGCCAGGATCAGGCCCGACGGGTTGGCGATGCCCTTGCCGGCGATGGTCGGGGCGGAGCCGTGAATGGCCTCGAACATGGCGCACTGGTCGCCGATGTTGGACGAGCCGGCGAGGCCGACCGAGCCGGTGATCTGCGCCGCGATGTCGGAGATGATGTCGCCGTACAGGTTCAGCGTGACGATGACGTCGAACTGCTCCGGCGTGTCGGCGAGCCGCGCCGCCCCGATGTCGACGATCATCGTCTCGTGCTCGATCTCCGGATAGTCGGCGGCGATCTCGTCGAAGACCCGGTGGAACAGCCCGTCCGAGATCTTCATGATGTTGTCCTTCACGAACGCCGTCACCTTGTGGCGGTGGTTCGCGCGGGCATACTCGAAGGCGTAGCGGATGATCTTCTCCGAGCCCGGGCGCGTGATCAGCTTCACGGCCTGGGTGACCTCCTGGCTCTGCCGGTACTCGATGCCGGCATAGAGGTCCTCCTCGTTCTCGCGCACGATGACCACGTCCATGGTCGGGTGCTTGGTCGAGACGAAGGGGTGGTAGGAGACGCAGGGGCGGATGTTGGCGAACAGGCCCAAGGCACCACGGATGGTCACGTTCAGCGACTTGTAGCCGCCGCCCTGCGGGGTGGTGATGGGGGCCTTCAGGAAGACCTTGGTGCGGCGCAGGCTGTCCCAGGCGCCCGGCTCCATGCCGTTCATGACGCCGCGGCGGTAGACGCTCTCGCCGATCTGGATCTCCTCATATTCGAGGTTGGCGCCGCTGGCGGCCAGCACCTCCAGCGTCGCGTCCATGATCTCGGGGCCGATGCCATCGCCCCGGGCGATGGTGATCTTGGTGGGTTCGGTCATCTCAGGTCTTCCTATGCTCGGCCGGGCCCTTCAGCGGGCTTTGACGGCGCGGGGACACTAGGCGCGCGGGCGCGCGGATTCAATGCGGCGGAAGGGAACAGGTTGCGGTGCGGACGGGATGCTGGCCCCATAAAGACGGGGTGGGTCTCCCACCGGCCTCATCACTCTCTGAACCGTCACCCCGGCGCAGGCCGGGGCCCAGGGGTTGCAGCGGAATGCGCTGAATGCAGCGCTCCCTCCATCCCCTCTGACCGGACCAAGCGCGTGGGCGCGCTTCATCGGCCTTCCATGGCTGCAACCCCTGGGTCCCGGCCTCCGCCGGGATGACGGGGAGGTGATATGGCCGTTGAGAACCAAACGAGCGGTTCCCGAGCCGACACGCTAGTGGCTCAGCTCCCGCATCGCCCCGTCCAGCCCTTCCAGCGTCAGCGGGAACATGCGGCCGCCCATCAGGCGGCGGATGATCTCGATGCTCTGGGTGGCAGGCCAGTAGCGCTCCGGCGTCGGGTTCAGCCAGACGGCGCGGGGCCATTGCGCCAGCAGCCGCTGCATCCAGACGGCGCCGGCCTCCTGGTTCCAGTGCTCCACCGAGCCGCCGGGCTGCACGATCTCGTAGGGGCTCATGCTGGCGTCGCCGACGAAGACCAGCCGGTAGTCGGAGCCGTAGGTATGCAGCACGTCCATGGTCGGGATGCGCTCGTTGTGGCGGCGGTGGTTGTCGCGCCACAGCCCCTCGTAGGGGCAGTTGTGGAAATAGTAGTGCTCCAGATGCTTGAACTCGCTGCGGGCGGCGGAGAACAGCTCCTCGCAGAGCTTGATGTGGTCGTCCATGGAACCGCCGATGTCGAGCATCAGCAGCACCTTCACCGCATTGTGCCGCTCCGGCACCATCTTGATGTCGAGATAGCCCGCGTTGTTGGCGGTGGAGCGGATCGTGTCCGGCAAATCCAGCGTCTCCGCCGCCCCGGTGCGGGCGAACTTGCGCAGGCGGCGCAGCGCCACCTTGATGTTGCGGGTGCCGATCTCGACCCGGTCGTCCAGGTTGCGGAACTCGCGCTTGTCCCAGACCTTGACCGCGCGGCGGTGGCGGCTCTCATGCTGGCCGATGCGCACGCCCTCGGGATTGTAGCCGTAGGCGCCGAAGGGCGAGGTGCCGGCCGTGCCGATCCACTTGCTGCCCCCCTGGTGCCGGTCGTGCTGCTCGGCGAGGCGCTGCGCCAGCGTCTCCATCAGCTTGTCCCAGCCTCCCAGCGCCTTGATCTGCTCCTTCTCCTCGTCGGTCAGATATTTCTCGGCGAGCTTGCGCAGCCACTCCTCGGGGATGTCGGCCTTGATCTCCTGCCCGGCCTCTCCCGAGACGCTTTCCAGCCCCTTGAAGACCTGGCCGAACACCTGGTCGAACCGGTCGATGTTGCGCTCGTCCTTCACCAGGATGGTGCGGGACAGATAGTAGAAATCCTCCACCCGGTAGCCGGCGACATGGGCCTGCATGGCCTCCATCAGCGCCAGATATTCCTTGAGCGAGACGGGCACCTGCGCGCGGCGCAGCTCGTAGAAGAAGGTGGTGAACATCGGGGCACCAGCGGGGTCGGAATCGTCGGGACCTTAACAGATGGGAGTCGGGTTTTCTCTACCCGGTCGTCCCTACTCTCACCCGTCGTCCCCGCGGAGGCGGGGACCCAGGTAAAGAGCTTGCTATCCGGCTTGAGCTGTCAGCGCAAAGGGCGACGTTGCCGCCCTTACTTGATGCTCCGGTGCTAAGGGAATGCCTGGGTCCCCGCCTCCGCGGGGATGACGGCAGTGAGGAGGGATGCGCCTCAGATCGCCTCCGCCGTCCCGTTCATCACGGGAGCAACCGCCCCACTCGCCCGGTGCGTCCACACCGTGACCGGCTCGTCCCGGCCGCGCAGCTGCATCGGCTCGACCCGCTCCAGCCCCTCCAGCACCCCGGGCCCGGAGACCAGCACGGCCCAGCTGGCGGCCTCGTCGCTGACGACCAGGTCGGCGTCCAGGTCGCGGCACAGCGTCTCCAGCCGGCTCGCCACGTTGACCGTGTCGCCGACGACGGTGAACTCGATCAGCCGGTCGCCGCCGATGTCGCCCAGGATCACCGGGCCGTAATGCAGGCCGGTGGCGATGCGCAGGGCCGAGCGGCCCTGACCGGCGCGCTCGATATTCCACTCGGCAATGCTGGCGACCATGGCACGGGCGCAGGCCAAGGCAGACGCCGCGTCGCCGGCTGAGGGGCTGAGGATGCCGAAGGTCGCCATGACGCTGTCGCCGATATATTTGTCCAGCGTGCCGCCATGCTCGAAGACGCAGCGCTCCATGCGCTGACGGAAGCCGCGCAGCAGGTCCATGACCTCGGCCGGGTCGGCGCCCTCGCACAGGCGGGTGAAGCCCATCAAATCGGCAAAGAGCACCGCCACCGGCCGCGTGTGGGGTACGGCCGGCATCGGCTCGGCCGAGGCGAGGCGGTCCACCAGTTCAGGCGAGAAGTAGCGGGCGAGGTTGGCGCGTTCGCGCTCCACCACCACCTGCCGCTCCATCAGCATCTGCGAGCGGCGCACGCCCGCCGCCAGCGTCATGGAGACCAGCAACAGCAGCAGCACCTGGCTGAGCGCGCCGCTGATGTCGACGAATCCCGGATGGAGATAGACCTTGGCGATGTCGGCGACGGTCGGCGCCTCGACGAACTGCAGGCTCTGCAGGCTGAAGGTGCCCGGCAGCGACAGCACCCAGAGCACGCAACTGGTCCAGGCGACCGAGGCGCAGATGCCGCTCCACACCACCAGCCCGGGCATCTGGGCCAGCACCGCGCCGGCGATGAACAGGAAGAAGGTCGAGAACCAGACCGAGCGCAGCGCCACGGCCGGTGGGATGGTCTGGTCGATGGTGCCGGCGGAGACCAGCGCCGTGCCGATCAGCGCATGGTCCAGCAGCACCAGCGCATAGAGCATCCAGGGCCGGTAGAGGCGCAGGCCGCTCAGCCCGTACATCACCAGACCGTTGGCCGCCAGCAGGGTGATGGTGGCGTAGACGGTGACGTTCTCGCGCGCCGGGTCGAGCCACAGGGCCCAGGCCATGATGATGGCCAGCGCCACCAGCCGCGCCTGGGTGGCGATGCGGATGCCGCGCCGCTTCTCCAGCCGCAGCGCCTGGGCGATGCGGGCGGTCTGGCGTGTCCTCAAGGTCGGCTCGGCCGCCGCTGGCTTCATCACCGCCCTCCTTCGCGCGATCGGGGTGAGGGCCCCTCTTTCGCGCGCAACCTGGGCGAAAGGATGACGCGTTCAGCCGGGGCACGCCAGATAATGCACGCTGAACAGGTTTTTATCGTCCGTCCAGCAGGCGGCCGGGGCGTAGCCGGCCCGGCGCGCCAGGTCGCGGAAGCCCTCGACCGAGTATTTGCAGGAGTTCTCGGTGTGGATGGTCTCGCCTGCGGCGAAGGCGAAGCGGCGGCCGGCCACCGTCACGATCTGGTCACGGCGTGAGACCAGGTGCATCTCGATGCGGCCCAGCGCCTCGTCATAAAAGGCCTTGTGCTCGAAGGCAGCAAGGTCGAAGCCGCCGTCCAGCTCGCGGTTGATGCGGGCCAGCAGGTTCAGGTTGAAGGCCGCCGTCACGCCCTGGGAATCGTTGTAGGCGTCGTGCAGCACCTGCGGGTCCTTGCGCAGGTCGACGCCGATCAGCAGCCCGCCCCCCGTCAGCGCCGGCCGCAGCGCCACCAGGAAGGCCTGCGCCTCCACCGGGTCCATGTTGCCGATGGTGGAGCCGGGGAAGTAGCCGACGCGGCGGAACTCCCCTTCCCCGCCCGGCGGCGGCACCGCAAGGCCCTGGGTGTAGTCGGCGCAGAGCGCCATGACTTCCAGCTCCGGATAGTCGCGGGCCAGCGCGTCGGCCGAGGCGATCAGATGGTCGCGCGATATGTCCACGGCGACGTAGCCGGCCGGGTCCTCCAGCCGCTCCAGCAGCGGCCGCACCTTGACCGAGGAGCCGCTGCCCAGCTCCACCAGCTGGCAGCGTCGGCCGATGAGCGCGGCCATCTCCGCCCCGTGCCGCTCCATGATCCCGATCTCGGTGCGGGTCGGGTAGTACTCCGGCAGTTCGCAGATCAGGTCGAAGAGGCGCGAGCCCTCGGCATCGTAGAAGAACTTCGCCTCCAGCCGCTTCGGGTGGGACGACAGCCCCTCCAGCACCGAGGCGCGGAAGTCCTGCACCACCGGTGCCGTGTCGTGGAAGGCGGCGAGCGCGGTCTGGCGCATCAGTTTACTCCCGGCTGCGGGCGAGGCGGAGGCCGCTGAACTGCCAGCGGGCGGCGGGTGGGAAGAAGTTGCGGTAGGTCGGCCGCGCATGCCCCGGCGGCGTCGCGCAGGACGCCCCGCGCAGCACCATCTGGCCGGACATGAACTTGCCGTTGTACTCCCCCACCGCCCCCTCGGCCGTGCGGAAGCCGGGGTACGGCAGGTAGGCCGACGCGGTCCATTCCCAGACTCCGGCGGGGAAGCCCTCGGCCGGCACGGGGTGCAGGGCGGGCGCGGGATCATTCCAATGGCTCGCGGCCACCGCCTCCCACTCCGCCTCGGTCGGCAGCCGGGCGCCGGCCCAGCGGGCATAGGCGTCGGCCTCGTAGTGGCTGAGATGGCAGACAGGCTCGCTAGGGTCGACGGCGCGCTCGCCCTCCAGGGTGAAGAGGCGCCAGGCACCATCGACGCAGCGCCAGTAGAGCGGCGCCTCCCAGCCCTCGGCCTTCACCGCCGCCCAGCCATCGGACAGCCAGTGTGCCGCCGTGCGGTAGCCGCCGTCGGCGATGAAGGCCAGATACTCGCCCGCCGTGACCGGCCGCGACGCGATCTCGAACGGCTCCAGCCAGACCTTGTGGCGAGGGCCCTCATTGTCGAAGGCGAAGCCGGGGCCGCCATGGCCGATCTCCACCAGTCCGCCGTCATGGGCGATCCAGCGCAATGGCGGCGCCTCCCCCCGGACCCCGGCGGATGGCGCGGCATAGGCCGGCAGCGTGGGGTTCTGCGCCAGAAGATGCTTCACGTCGGTGAGGATCAGCTCCTGGTGCTGCTCCTCATGGTTCAGGCCCAGCTCCAGCAGGTCCAGCGCGTCGGGCGCCGCCGCGGGCAGCCAGTCCCGCATGGCCGCATCCACAAGCCGCCGGTACTCCAGCACCTCGGCCAGGGACGGGCGGGTCAGCAGGCCGCGCTTGGGCCGCTCGTGCCGGGGCCCGACCGCCTCGTAGTAGGAGTTGAAGAGATAGACGTAGGCGGGGTCCACCGGCGCCGCACCGGCGCGCGGGATCAGCAGGAAGGTCTCGAAGAACCAGGTGGTGTGCGCCAGGTGCCACTTCACCGGGCTGGCGTCGGGCATGCTCTGCGCCCCCGCATCCTCCGGCGACAGCGGCGCCGCCAGCGCCAGCGAGCGGGCGCGCACCCGGTCGTATCGTGCGGCGAGCGCCCGTCGGCGGGCGGTCTCCTGCACGGGATTGATGCCGTCGGGCACGGTCCCCCTCCGTTTTCTTCCCTCTCTCACAACGAAGGTAGGCCGCGCAGGTTACAAACGCACCCCCGAAGGGCGGGTTTGACCTGCGATGGAGGAAGTAGCCCGACCGGAAAGGCCCGACCGATTTGGCCCGGAACGCCCAGCTTTCCCCGCGGTTTGAGTCGCCCACGCGCGAGCGCCAGAAAATCGGAGGGAACGGCGATGGCCGATCAGGGCAACCGGAACGGCGGTATGGGCCCGGGGCTGACCACCCGGCAGGGTCACCCGGTTTACGACAACCAGAACACCCGCAGCGTGAGCGAC
Organism: Azospirillaceae bacterium; assembly: GCA_035626475.1. Taxonomy (GTDB): domain Bacteria; phylum Pseudomonadota; class Alphaproteobacteria; order Azospirillales; family Azospirillaceae; genus DASPKT01. Next base: position 25,098 of record DASPNP010000021.1, on the reverse strand, counting down.
CGCGGGCCGCTGGTGCTGGAGGACTACCAGTTCCTGGAGAAGATCACCCATTTCGACCGGGAGCGCATCCCGGAGCGGGTGGTCCACGCCCGCGGCGCCGCCGCCCATGGCTGGTTCGAGCCCTACGGCACGGCCGGCGACGATCCGGTGGAGACCTTCACCCGTGCGAAGGTCTTCCGCAAGGGCACCCGCACACCGGTCTTCATCCGCTTCTCCACCGTCATCCATGGCGGCCACAGCCCGGAGACGCTGCGCGATCCCCGGGGCTTCGCCATCAAGTTCTATACCGAGGACGGCAACTGGGACCTGGTGGGCAACAACCTGAAGGTCTTCTTCATCCGCGACCCGATGAAGTTCCCGGACCTGGTCCACGCCTTCAAGCCGGACCCGATCACCAACATCCAGGACCCCAATCGGCTGTTCGACTTCCTGAGCATGACGCCGGAATCGACCCACATGGTCACCTGGCTCTTCAGCCCCTGGGGCATTCCGGCGAGCTATCGCGCGATGCAGGGCTCCGGCGTCAACACCTACAAGCTGGTGAACGCCGAGGGCGGGACGGTGCTGGTGAAATTCCATTTCCAGCCGAGGCAGGGCATCCGCAACCTCACCCAGCAGGAGGCGAACGCCATCCAGGCCACCAACTTCAACCACGCCACCCAGGACCTGTACCAGGCGATCGAGCGCGGCGACTTCCCGGAGTGGGAGATGGCGATCCAGGTCATGGAGGACCATGAGCATCCCGAGCTGGACTGGGACCCGCTGGACCCGACCAAGCTGTGGCCCGAGGACCGGTTCCCGCTGCGCCCGGTCGGCCGGGTGGTGCTGGACCGCAACCCGGTCGACTATCACAACGAGGTGGAGCAGGTGGCCTTCGGCACCGGCGTGCTGGTCGACGGCATCGACTTCTCCGACGACAAGCTGCTGCAGGGCCGGACCTTCGCCTACTCCGACACGCAGCGCTACCGGGTGGGGCCGAACTACCTGCAGCTGCCCATCAACGCGCCGCGCTGCCCCTTCGCCACCAACCAGCGCGGCGGGCAGATGAGCTTCCATGTCGACGGCGCCGAACAGGGCGCCGACCCGCATGTGAACTACGAGCCCAGCACCCGCAACGGCCTGCGCCAGCAGGAACGGCAGGGCCCGCCGCCCCGCCCCTTCGTGCAGGGAACCGTCGGCCGCCAGCCGCTGTCGCGCCCCTGCAACTTCAAGCAGGCCGGCGAGCGCTGGCGTGCCTTCTCGGATGCCGAACGCGACGAGCTGGTCTCCAACCTCGTCGGCGCCCTGTCGCAGTGCGACCCGGTGATCCGCGAGAAGATGGTCCACCACTTCACCCAGGCCGACCCGGAATACGGGCGGCGCGTGGCCGACGGGCTGGGGCTGACCGGCAAGCGCCACGCGGCGGAGTGAGTGTCTGAACGGGCGCGGCCGGTGTGGGCCGGGCCCGCTTCAGAGAAATACGAAGATGGTGTTGCCGACATTGTGCAGGAGGATCGGGAGCAGCAGGCTCCCGGTCCGCAGCCGCAGCCAGACGACGAGGAAGGAGGGGATCGCCGTCAGCGCCATGGTCAGCGGGTCGAGGGAGAAGCCGCCGGCCGAATAGCCGAAGGCGTGCGCCAGACCGAAGAGCATGCAGGACAGGACCGCGCCCCAGCCCCACTCGACGCCGAGGAACCGCACGCGCCCGGCGAAGGCCCGGTCCAGCGCCAGCAGCAGGATGCCGCGGTAGTACGGCTCCTCCTCCAGCCCCGGCATGCTCAGCTGGAAGGCGACGTCCTCCATGCCCGGCGGATCGTTCGGGAACAGGGAGGCGAGCGTCGCGATGAAGGCGCAATAGGCCAGCATGACGGGTATGGCGGCCCTGACGCTTCCCGGCGCCTGGGCCAGCGTCAGCCCCACCCGGTGCCACCCGAACATCGGCAGCGCCGCGATCGCCAGCGTCGCGGCCAGGGCCAGCAGCTTGCCCTGCCAGTTCAGCTCGGCGCCCGGCAGCAGGTTGGGCACCAACCCGTAGAATTTGGTCAGGAGCGCGTCGTTGACCGCGACGATGAGCGCCGCCACGAGCAGCCACCGGCCCGAGAAGTTCCGGCGGTCCAGCAGGCCGATCAGCCCGCCCGCCGCCAGCAGCAGCGCGAGGGTGCCGAGAAGTCCGATCAGGCCGTTCATGGGGTCGTTGTTCCGGTGGGGGCGCCCCGTAGGTCGCATGGAGGCGGAGCCGCTGGACGGCAGATTGGCGCGGGTTGCGGACATTTATCCTTCTCCCCTTGCGGGAGAAGGATGGGGCCCCAAGCCTGCTTGGGGAGGATGAGGGGGCGACCGCCGCAGGCGGGCGTTCTCGACGCGCGATCCAAGAACAGCGGCTGAGAACGTCGGGCTGCGCCCGCCGCCCCCTCACCCTCCCACCGCTTCGCGGCGGGGCCCATCCCTCTCCCGCAAGGGGCGAGGGATGATGTCCTACTGCCCCTGCTGCCGCCGGGCCAGGAAGGCTAGGCGCTCGAACAGGTGCACGTCCTGCTCGTTCTTCAGGAGCGCACCGTGCAGCGGCGGGATCAGCTTCTTGGGGTCGCGCTGGCGCAGCACCTCGGGCGCCACGTCTTCCACCATCAGCAGCCGGATCCAGTCCAGCAGCTCCGACGTGGAAGGCTTTTTCTTCAGGCCCGGCACCTCGCGAACCTCGTAGAACAGGGTCAGCGCGTCGCGCAGCAGCTCCTGCTTCAGGTCGGGGAAATGCACCTCCACGATCTTCGCCATGGTGTCGGCGTCGGGGAAGCGGATGTAGTGGAAGAAGCAGCGGCGCAGGAAGGCGTCCGGCAGCTCCTTCTCGTTGTTGCTGGTGATGATGACGACCGGGCGCTGCCGCGCCTTGATGGTCTCCCCCGTCTCGTAGACGAAGAATTCCATCCGGTCGAGTTCCTGCAGCAGATCGTTGGGGAACTCGATGTCGGCCTTGTCGATCTCGTCGATCAGCAGCACCGGCGGGTCCTCAGCCGCGAAGGCCTCCCACAGCTTGCCCTTGCGGATGTAGTTGCGGATGTCGTGGACGCGGTCGTCGCCCAGCTGGCTGTCGCGCAGCCGGCTGACGGCGTCGTACTCGTACAGGCCCTGCTGCGCCTTGGTCGTCGACTTGATGTGCCAGGACAGCAGCGGCTTGCCCAGCGCGCCGGCGATCTCCTGGGCCAGCACGGTCTTGCCGGTGCCGGGCTCGCCCTTCACCAGCAGCGGCCGCTGCAGCGTGATGGCGGCGTTCACCGCCACCCGCAGATCGTCCGTCGCGACGTAGTCCTTGGTGCCTTCGAAACGCGCCATCCGCCGAATCCTTCAGTTCGGGCCCTTAGGGCCTGTTGGAGAACCGGTCGCATGGTTCTCCAACGTCGTGCAATCCCTCAACCGTCACCCCGGCCCCCGGATCGGGCCGGAGGCCCGTCCGAGGACAGGCTCCGGCCGGGACCCAGGGGTTGCAGCAGGATACGGCCGATGCAGCACCCGTAGGTCGCATGGAGGCGAAGCCGTAATGCGACATGTCCCAGCCGGTGTGTCGCATTGCGCCTGCGGCTCCATGCGACCTACGAACCACACGAGTGCTGCTTCAGCCGCATCCCGCTGCAACCCCTGGGTCCCGGCTTTCGCCGGGATGACGAGGAGTGAGGTTACGCCGCCGCCGTGACGCCGGCCATGGCCGCCTCGATGGCCGCGACCGCCGCCTGGGCATTGCCGCCGTCGGGGCCGCCGGCCTGGGCCATGTCGGGACGGCCACCGCCGCCCTTGCCGCCCACCGCCGCGGCGCCGGCCTTCACCAGCTCCACGGCGTTGAACCGGCCGGTGAGGTCGTCCGTCACGGCGACGACCAGCGAGGCCTTGCCCTCGGCCACCGCGACCAGGGCCACGACGCCGGAGCCCAGCTGCTTCTTCATCTCGTCGGCCAGCGGCTTGAGGTCCTTGGCGGCCATGCCATCCAGCACCCGGGCGGCCAGCTTCACGCCGGCCACATCCTTCTCGGCCGCCGCGGCCTGCGCCCCGCCACCGCCGGAGAGGGCGAGCTGGCGCTTCAGGTCGGCCAGCTCCTTCTCCAGGCGCCGGCGCTCCTCGACCAGCGAGGCGACCTTGGCGGGCACCTCCGCCGGCGGCACCTTCAGGGCGGAAGCGGCCTCCTGCAGGCGGCTCTCCTGCCCTTCCAGATACTCGAAGGCGCCACGGCCCGTGAGCGCCTCGATGCGGCGCACGCCGGCGGCGACCGCGCCTTCCGAGACGATCTTGAACAGGCCGATGTCGCCGGTGCGGCGCACATGGGTGCCGCCGCAGAGCTCGACCGAGAATTCCTTGTTGCCCTCGAACCCGCCCATGGAGACGACGCGGACCTCCTCGCCGTACTTCTCGCCGAACAGCGCCATGGCGCCCTGCTCGATGGCGGCCTCGGGGCTCATCAGGCGGGTGGTCACGTCGGAGTTGCCGAGGATGCGGGCGTTGACCTCCTCCTCCACCGCGCGCAGGTCGGCGGCGGAGAGCGGGGTGGGCTGGCTGATGTCGAAGCGCAGCCGCTCCGGCGCCACCAGCGATCCCTTCTGCGTGACGTGCTCGCCCATGCGGCGGCGCAGCGCCTCGTGCAGCAGGTGGGTGGCGGAGTGGTTGGCGCGGATGGCGCCGCGGCGGCCGCCGTCGACCTTCATCTCCACCACGTCGCCGACCTTGAGGCTGCCCTTCGCCACGGTGGCGAGGTGAGCCCAGACGGCGCCCAGCTTCTTCTGCGTGTCGCGCACCTGGATCTCGGCGCCCTCGGCCGTGACCATGGTGCCGGCATCGCCGACCTGGCCGCCTGACTCGCCGTAGAAGGGCGTCTGGTTGACGATGATCACGACCTTCTGGCCGGCCTCGGCCGTCTGCACGCGGGCGCCGGTCTCGTCCAGCAGCGCCACGACCTTGCCCTCGGCGCTCTCGGCATCGTAGCCCAGGAACTCGGTGGCGCCGAACTCATCCCGGACCTCGAACCAGACGCGCTCGGTCGCCGCCTCGCCGGAGCCGGCCCAGGCCTTGCGGGCCTCGGCACGCTGGCGCTCCATGGCGGCGTTGAAGCCGTCGGTGTCGACGCCGCGCTGGCGGCCCCGGAGCACGTCCTGCGTCAAATCCAGCGGGAAGCCGAAGGTGTCGTAGAGCTTGAAGGCGACCTCGCCCGGCAGCGGCTGGCCGGCGCCGAGGCGGGTCTCCTCCTCGTCCAGCAGCTTCAGCCCGCGCTCCAGCGTCTGCTTGAAGCGGGTCTCCTCCAGGCGCAGCGTCTCGGTGATGAGCGCCTGGGCGCGCTGCAGCTCGGTGTAGTGGCCGCCCATCTCGCGCACCAGCGCGGGGACCAGCCGGTGCATGACGGGATCGCGGGCGCCGATCATGTGGGCGTGGCGCATGGCGCGGCGCATGATCCGGCGCAGCACGTAGCCGCGCCCCTCGTTGCTGGGGAGCACGCCGTCGGCGATCAGGAAGGAGGCGGCGCGCAGATGGTCGGAGATCACCCGGTGCGAGACGGCGTGCGGCCCGTGCGGGTCGCTGTTCGTCGCCTCGGCCGAGGCCTGGATCAGCGCCTGGAACAGGTCGATCTCGTAGTTGGAATGCACGCCCTGCAGCACGGCGGACAGGCGCTCCATGCCCATGCCGGTGTCGATGGAGGGCTTCGGCAGGCTGATGCGCTGGTCGGGCGTCACCTGCTCGTACTGCATGAAGACGAGATTCCAGATCTCGATGAAGCGGTCGCCGTCCTGGTCCTCGCTGCCCGGCGGGCCGCCGGGGATGTGCGGGCCGTGGTCGTAGAAGATCTCCGAGCAGGGGCCGCAGGGGCCGGTGTCGCCCATGGCCCAGAAATTGTCGGAGGTCGGGATGCGGATGATGCGGTCGTCGCCGAAGCCGGCGATCTTCTTCCAGAGGCCGTGCGCCTCGTCGTCGGTGTGGAACACCGTGACCAGCAGCCGGTCCTTGGGCAGCCCGTAGGTCTCGGTGATCAGCTTCCAGGCCAGCTCGATGGCGTCGGCCTTGAAATAGTCGCCGAAGGAGAAGTTGCCCAGCATCTCGAAGAAGGTGTGGTGCCGGGCCGTGTAGCCGACATTCTCGAGATCATTGTGCTTGCCGCCGGCGCGGACGCATTTCTGCGCGGTGACGGCCCGGCTGTAGGGACGCGTCTCGTTGCCGGTGAAGACGTTCTTGAACTGCACCATGCCGGCGTTCGTGAACATCAGCGTCGGGTCGTTGCGCGGCACCAGCGGCGAGGACTCCACGGCCGTGTGCCCGTTCTTCGCGAAGAAGTCGAGGAAGGTGGAGCGGATTTCGTTCGCTGTCTTCTTGGCGGTCATGGCTCGGCCCGGCTGGAGTCGCAACAGGTCCCGCCTCGCGTGCCGCGCTGCGGGAGGAGACGGGTTGTACCGTGACGATATGGGGCCTGTCCATGCCGGGGGACGGCACGGGTCTTGTGCAAAGGAAGAGGGCGGGTCCCGGCCTCCGCAGAGACCGTGGCCCGCCCCTCGCCCGCTCCGGATGGCTCCGGCGGGCGGCTACTGCTTCAGCTTGGCCGCGAACAGGGCGAGGGCGCCGGCCCGGGCCGTGTCGCGCGGGGTGCCGGCATACAGGTCGAAGCTGTGCTCGGCGCCCTCGAACGCGGTGATATTGTAGGTCTTGGGCAGGTTGCGCGCGGTGGCGAACCAGTTGTGCGTCTGCTGGCGGCTGTAGCAGCTGGCCGGCGGCGTGGTCTCGTCGGCGGTGCCGACATAAAGCTCCAGCGGCACCATGGCGAAGTAGGTGGAGTTGTAGGCGCCGGCTAGGCCGCAGCCCGGATATTCCGCCACCGCCGCCTTGAAGCCGCCGACCAGGCCGGGGAAGCTGGACAGCACGTTGGCGTGCCAGACCTGCGGGCCGGTTTCCGCCACCACCGACATGACGGCGCTGGCGCCGTTGGACCAGCCGACCAGGCCCACCCTGTCGGTGGCGATCCGGTAGGTCAGCGCGTAGTCCTTCAGGTGCTTCAGCCCGCCGAAGGCGTCCAGCGGGCGGCGGCGGACCTCGTCCAGGCCAGTGCCGGTGCGCTGCGACCAGGGGATGGAGCAGACGCCGTTCCAGTGGCCGCGCGAGCCGAAGCTGTCGACCAGCACCGCCGCGTAGCCGTTGGCGACCAGCATGTCGCCCCACTCGCGGAACTGGCGGTGGATGTTCGGCACCTTCGGCGCGGCGGCGGTCATGCCGCCCCGGTAGGCGCCGCCGCAGCCATGCATCATGACCACCGCCGGGAACGGGCCGTCGCCCTCGGGGCGCCAGACGAAGCCGTTCAGCTGGGTGGTGCCGTCCATGCTGGGAAAGGCCACCTCGTAGGGCGTGGCCGTGTAGGTCTGCGCGCCGGCGACCGAGGCGCCCAGTGCGATGGCCGCGACCGCCCAGGTGGCGGCGGCGGCGATGAAGAGTCGGGTGTTGAACATCGAGACCCCTCTGATGTCCGTGCGGGCGCCCGGGGGCCCGCTGCGGTATCCGGCGGACGGCGGCCACTCCCGCCGTCTTCCCGGGGTGGTGAATATTCCAAACGGTCACAGAAGAAAAGTCATTTCACTTCGGAAAATAAAGTGAAACAAAGGAAATGCAACGTGAAACCGGGCAATATTCGTTATGGATATTGTGACGGGTGTCACAGGAGGCACATGCGACTGGAGCAACGCCCGTATCCAGCTCCGCTTGCGGGGGTTTATCGGAACTCCGCGCCCAACGAACCGCCATCCAGGCGGAGTTGCCGTCCCCTCTCCCAGGGGGAGAGGACAGGAAGAGTGGGTGTGGGATCGCGGAGCAATCCGCCGGCTTCGATGAAGCGCTCTTCCCCTACCCTCTTACCCCCTCACCCTGATCCTCTCCCCCTGGGAGAGGGGAAAAGCACCGACCTTGCGATTTTCCAAAGCCCCTCCAGAGGAGAAGGACGGCAAAGAAAAAGGGCGGCTCCCGGAGGAGCCGCCCTTCCCTGAACCGCCTTGAGGCGGGACTTCTCACTCCGGGCTGTCGGCGTCGCCGTCGGCCTCGGGGGTGCCCATCATGGCGGTGGCGACGAGGCCGGCGTTCGAGCGCACCTTGGCCTCGATCGCCTTGGCGATCTCGGTGTTGGTGCGCAGGAACGTCTTGGCGTTCTCGCGGCCCTGGCCGATGCGCTGGCCCTCGTAGGAGAACCAGGCGCCCGACTTCTCCACCACGCCGGCCTGGATGCCCAAATCGAGCAGCTCGCCCACCTTGGACACGCCCTCGCCGTACATGATGTCGAACTCGACCACGCGGAACGGCGGGGCCATCTTGTTCTTCACCACCTTGACGCGGGTCTGGTTGCCCACGACCAGGTCCTTGTCCTTGATCGCGCCGATGCGGCGGATGTCCAGACGGATGGAGGCGTAGAACTTCAGCGCGTTGCCGCCCGTGGTCGTCTCCGGGTTGCCGAACATCACGCCGATCTTCAGGCGGATCTGGTTGATGAAGATCACCAGGGTGTTCGACTTGGAGATGGTCGAGGTCAGCTTGCGGAGCGCCTGGCTCATCAGGCGGGCGTGCAGGCCGACATGGCTGTCGCCCATCTCGCCCTCGAGCTCCGCCCGCGGCACCAGCGCCGCGACCGAGTCGATGACCAGCACGTCGATGGCGCCGGAGCGCACCAGCGTGTCGGCGATCTCGAGCGCCTGCTCGCCGGCGTCGGGCTGCGAGATCAGCAGCTCGTCCACATCGACGCCCAGCTTGCGGGCGTAGCCGGGATCGAGCGCGTGCTCCGCGTCGACGAAGGCGCAGGTGCCGCCGGCCTTCTGCGCCTCGGCGATGGCGTGCAGCGCCAGCGTCGTCTTGCCCGAGCTCTCCGGCCCGTAGATCTCGATGATGCGGCCCTTCGGCAGGCCGCCGATGCCGAGCGCGATGTCCAGCCCCAGGGAGCCGGTGGAGATGGCCTCCACCTCGCCCTGGGCGGCGGTGCGCGCGCCCAGCTTCATGATGGAACCCTTGCCGAACGCGCGTTCGATCTGGCCGAGCGCGGCGTCGAGGGCTTTCTGCTTATCCATGGGAGTCTCAACCAGACGGAGTGGTGCAGACGACATTATTGTCCCCTTCCTTGTCGCACAGGCCCGGAGGGCGTTCAACCGGGCTGAATGTACCCTTTTCGTTCCTGTGCGCCAAGGGGAAATGTTTGCGTTCCGTTCTCCTGTTCAAGGGCGCGGAACGGCAAAAACACGCCGTTTGGCGGCTTATTTTTCTTCAGATATATCAATGGTTTATTCATCACTGGACAGGCCCGTTCCGGCATCCCCATCGCGTCCCTTCCCAGTAGGGCCGTCATGCACGCCTGGATTTCCGTTGCCGCAATACATCCTCACGCGGGAGTGGCGTTCCCGCACCGTTCCAGGGCCGACTCGGAAGCCCCCTCCCCCGATGCCCCCGCCCTTCCCCGAACGGCGGGAGCCGGCCTCAGCCGCCCAGCACTTCCTTCACCTTGGAGGCGAGCTGCTTCAGGCTGAAGGGCTTGGGCAGGAACTCGATCGGGATGCCGTCGGCCACCGCGTGGCGGAAGCGGTCCTCGGTGTAGCCGGAGATGAAGATGACCTTCACGTCGGGCCGGAACTGCAGCACCTGGCGGATGAGCGTCGGCCCGTCCATCTGCGGCATCACCACGTCGGTGATGATGAGGTCGACCGTCGGCCCGGAGTCGCCCTGCAGCAGCTCCAGCGCCGCCTCGCCGCTGCGGGCCTCCAGCACGTTGTAGCCCTTGTTGCGCAGCGCCCGGGCGCCGAACACGCGGACCGCGTCCTCGTCCTCCACCAGCAGCACGGTGCCGATGCCGGTGAGGTCGGCCGGTCCCTTCTCCTTGGCCTCCACCGCCGGCGCCGCCTCGGAGCCGGCGGCGGCCGCGTCGTGGCGCGGCAGGTAGATCTGGAACTTGGCGCCGCTGCCGGGAGCGCTGTCGACGAAGATGAAGCCGCCGGTCTGGCGCACGATGCCGTAGACGGTGGAGAGCCCCAGCCCGGTGCCCGAGCCCACCTCCTTGGTCGAGAAGAAGGGCTCGAAGATCCGCTGCAGATTCTCGCGCGGGATGCCGATGCCGGTATCCACCACCTCGACCACGACATACTCGCCGGGCGGCATCTCCTCCGTCTCCCAGCGCACCGACACGGGCGTGGAGAAGTTCTCGGTCACGATCGACAGGCGCCCGCCGCCGGGCATGGCGTCGCGGGCGTTGACGGCGAGGTTGATGATCACCTGCTCCAGCTGGCCCTGGTCCACCTTCACCAGGCCCAGGTCGCGGCCATGGATCATCCGCAGCTCGATGTTCTCGCCGATCAGCCGGCGCAGCAGGTTCGACAGCTCGGCCAGGACGTCGGTGACGTTCAGCACCCGCGGCTGCAGCGTCTGCTGGCGGGAGAAGGCCAGCAGCTGCCGCACCAGGTTCGCGGCGCGGTTGGCGTTCTGCTTGATCTGCATGATGTCGCTGAAGGACTGGTCGCCCGGCTTGTGCCGCAGCAGCAGCAGGTCGCAGAAGCCGATCATCGCCGTCAGCAGATTGTTGAAATCGTGCGCCACGCCGCCGGCCAGCTGGCCGATCGCCTGCATCTTCTGCGACTGGACGAACTGCGCCTCCAGGTTCTTCTGCGCGGTCATGTCGACCACGTGGAGGATCAGGCCGGGAGCGCCGTCGTCGGTGTCGAAGCGGCGGACATAGACCTGCACCGTGGCGCCGCCCGGCCCGCGCAGCCGCGCCTCCACCGGACCGCCCCGGTCGTCGCCCTGCAGAGCGGCCGTGAGGCGCGCCAGCAGCTCCGCCCGCTGCTCCTTCTGGAACATCAGGCCGATGGGGCGGCCCTGCACCTCCTCCTGGGTCGAGCCCGCCAGCGCCAGGAAGGTGCCGTTGCACTCGGTCAGGCGCAGCTCGGCGTCGACCAGCGCCAAGCCTATGGGCGCCACCTGGAAGAAGCGCTGGAAGCGCTGCTCCACCCGCTTCAGCTCGGCCAGCGCCTCCGGCCCGGGCGCCAGGTCGCGCAGGAACAGCAGGGTGCGCCGCCCGTCCTCCAGCAGCCACTGCGTCGCCGCAACGCGCACCGCCTGACCGCCGCGGCCGGCCAGCTCCACGGCGCCGTCGGCGGCCGCGTCGCCGGCGGCCGGAGGCAGCAGCAGATTGGCCGCCAGCCCGTCGGGACGGCGGGCCAGCAGCCCGTGCAGGCGCCCGCCCGCCATCTCGGCCGGCGCCCGGCCCAGCAGGGAGGCCAGGGCGGGGTTGGCGTGCAGCAGCGTGCCGTCCTCGCCCGCCAGTGCCACGCCCAGCGGCGCCCGCTCCGCGACCGCCATTCCCAGATCATCGGCGCGGAGCCGCACGATCCAATGGACATGCCCGGGCCAGCCGGCCAGCGGCCGCGCCTCCACCGTGACGGCGGGGACACCCAGGCTTTCGCGCAGCCGCAGCGGCGCCTCGGCCGTGCGCCCGCCGGCGGCCTGGTGCGCCACGCGCTCCAGCGCGGCCCGGTCGGCGGGGTCGCGGCAAGCGGCGCGCAGCGCCTCCAGCGGGGGCATCTCGTGCGGGTGCAGCAGCGCGCGGAAGGCGGCGTTGACCACCAGCGCCTCGCCCTCGGGCCCGGCCAGCGCCTGCGCGTCGGGCGCCGCGTCCAGCAGGCGGGACAGCAGGGCGAGACGCCGGCGCGTGGCGGCCGATGCCAGCTGGACCAGGAAGACCAGCAGCAGCGCCCCGACCGCCAGCGCGCCCGCCGCGACCCACACGACCATCGGGCCCAGGGCGTCCTGCAGCAGGGCCGGGGTCAGCAGCCCCGCGAGGCCGAGCGCCGCCAGCAGCCCGGCGCCGATGGCGGCGGCGCGGACGGGTCCGGCGGTGGTTCCTGCGCTGGCGGGGGACAAGCGGCACGTCGCGGTCGGTCGAAGGGGCGGGCAGTGTAGCAACCGCCCTCCGCCATGGCGACCCAACCTCAAGAAGTAGTCTAAGCCTCAGGAAGTGGGCTGGATCGCCCGGCGCTTCAGCTTGAAGACGTAGGAGATGATCTGGGCCACGGCCTTGTAGTGCTCCTCCGGGACCTCCTCGTTCACCTCGGCGGCGGCGTAGAGCGCGCGGGCCAGCGGCGGGTTCGGGATGATCGGCACCTGGTGCTCGATGGCGACCTCGCGGATGCGCTGGGCCATGAAGTCCACGCCCTTGGCGATCACCGTCGGCGCACCCATGGCGCCGGGGTCGTACTTCAGCGCGACGGCGTAGTGCGTGGGATTGGTCACCACCACGTCCGCCTTCGGCACGTTCTCCATCATCCGGTTCTGGGCGCGCTGCAGGCGCAGCTGACGGATCTTGTTCTTCACCAGCGGGTCGCCTTCCGCCTGCTTGTACTCGTCCTTCACCTCCTGCTTGGTCATGCGCATGTTCTGCATGAAGTCGTAGCGCTGGTACCACCAGTCGGCCGCCGCCATCGCCGCCACGACCATCAGCACGGTGAAGATGATCTGCACGGAGATGTCGCGCGTCTCCAGCACCAGCGCGCCCATGGGCATGCCGATGAAATGCTCCACCGAGCCCATCAGCGGCCACAGCGCCGGCCCCAGCACGGCCGAGACGATCGCGACCTTGGCGCAGGACTTGGCGAACTCGATCAGGTTCTTGGCCTTGAACTTGTTCAGCAGGTTGGTGACGATGTTGAACCGCTCCAGGTTGAAGCTGAAGACCTGCTCCGTGCTGAAGACCCAGCCGACCTGGACGACCGTCGCCAGCACGCCGGCGATCAGCAGCAGCGCCATCGGCATGACCAGGGCGATGGCCAGCTCGATCAGCAGCGCGATCAGCATGTCGCCCAGTGCCGCCGGGTCCACCGAGAAGGCGTGCGGCCGCTCCACGAACGGCACCAGCGCGGCGTTGATGCGGGCGAAGGAGCCGGGCAGCAGCATCATGAGCAGCACCAGCATCGACGCCAGCATGAACAGATGCGTGAATTCCTGGGACTTGACGACCTGGCCCTTGGCCCGCGCTTCGGAGAGCTTTTTTCCGGAAGGTTCTTCTGTTTTGGAATCGGGATCCTGATCGTCCGACATCGTCCCTCCCCCCTCAGCCGCCCAGCAGCCCGACCAGCTGCGCCTGGAAGGCGGCCAGCCAGAACAGCATCAGCGCGGTCATCCCGGCGGCCAGCAGCAGCAGGCCGCCGCCGATCTGGATGGGGATGCCGATGAAGAAGATCTGGATCTGCGGCACCAGCCGCGCCACCAGCCCCAGCCCCAGGTTGAAGACCAGCCCGATCACCACGAAGGGGGCGGACAGCTGCAGCCCGACCAGGAAGCTCTCCGAGAAGACCCGGGTCAGGTGCTGGCTGAAGTCGCCCACCGGCAGCTGCATGCCCGGGCGGAAGACGTCGTAGCTCCCGACCACGGCCATGATCATCAGGTGATGCAGGTCGGCGGCGAAGATCAGCAGGATCGCCACGATGCCCAGCAGCGCGCTGACGGCGTTGCCCGGCGCCGCCATGGCGGGGTTGAAGCTCTGCGCGGCCGACAGGCCCACGGCGTTGGAGATGATGCTGCCCGCGGTCTCCATCGCCGCCAGCATGGTACGGGCGATGGTGCCGATGAAGATGCCGACCATCACCTCCGCCGTGATCAGCAGCGTCAGCAGGGCCGGTTCCGTGGGCTGGGCCGGCAGCAGCGGCCGTGCCACCGGCGTGACGACCAGCGCGGTGGTCAGCGCCAGCAGCAGCCGGATGCGCGCCGACACGAAGGTCTCGCCCACGCCGGGCAGGACCAGGAAGGCGGCGCCCACCCGGGTGAAGACCAGCAGGAAGGCGAAGAGCTGGCCGGTGATCAGCGCCTGCAGCATCGGCGTCAGCCGCCGCCCATGCCGATGCCGATGATGCGGTCCATGATCGACTTGGTGAAGGTCGTCAGGTGGCTGAGCATGAAGGGCGCCAGGAAGACCAGCGACGCGAACATGATGACGACCTTCGGCACGAAGGCGAGCGTCTGCTCCTGGATTTGCGTCAGCGCCTGGAACAGCGAGATCACCAGGCCCACCACCAGGGCGATGGCCATGATCGGCCCGCCGACGATGAGGGTGACGAGCAGCGCCTCGCGCACGACGTCGATCACCTCGGTCTGGTTCATGGGACGGCCTTCGGGTCTTGCTGGACGGCGCGCGCCGGCGTGAGGCGAAGCCTCACATGGGCATGCGCAGGATTTCCTGGTAGGCGCTGATGACCTTGTCGCGGACGGTGGTCACCGCCTGCAGGGTCACCTCGGCGTTGCTGACGGCGTTGACCACGTCGGCCAGGTCGGCCTTGCCGAGCACGCCGGCGGCGGTCATCTGCTCGCCCTTGTGCAGGGTGGCGAGCGAGGTCTCGGCCGCCTCCTCCAGCATCTCGCCGAAGCTGGGGCCCGTGGGTGCCTTGGCGGCCCCGCCCTTCACGCCGTTGGCGGCGGTGTTGGCGTAGGCGGCGATGGCGTTGGAAAGCGGGATCGGCATCTGTGGCTACTCCGGGCTCAGTTCCTGAGCAGGTCGACGGTACGCATGATCATCTGGCGGGTGGCGTCGATGACGCCGATGTTCGCCTCGTAGGAGCGCTGGGCCTCGCGCATGTCGTTGACCTCGATGAGCGAGTTCACGTTCGGCAGCAGCACGTAGCCCTCGGCGTCGGCGCTGGGATGGCCGGGGTCGTAGCGGCGCTGGAAGTCGCCGCGGTCGACGTCGACCTTCTTCACCTTCACCGCGTTCAGCCCCAGCTCGCGGTCCAGCGCGTTCTCGAACAGCACGACCTTGCGCCGGTAGGGCAGGTCGCCGGGCGAGGAGGCGGTGGAGTCGGCGTTGGCGATGTTCTCGGAGATGATGCGCAGGCGCGTGCTCTGCGCCTTCATGCCCTTGGCCGACAGCGCCATCGCGTTCATCAGGTCCATGGCTCAGCTCCCCTCTTCCACAGCCGGCGTCACACGCCCTTCGACAGGGCGGTCTTCAGCAGCGCCAGCTGCTTGCGGTACAGGTTCACGGTCGACTGGTACTCCATGGAGTTCTGGCCGACCTTCATCATCTGCTCCTCCAGCACCACCGCGTTGCCGGCGGGCGTGGTCTCGTACTGGGTGCGGGCCTTGTCCGACTTGAAGCCCTGGCTGTCCGGCAGCGTGCCGGTCAGGTGGCTGCCCGAGGTGCCGGCCAGTTGCAGCTTGGCGGTGTCGCGCAGCTCCTTGCGGAAGTCGAACTCCACCAGGTCGCGCGGCTTGTAGCCCGGCGTGTCGGCGTTGGCGACGTTCTGGGCGAGGACCTCCTGGCGCTGGTTGTTCCAGGCCATCTTGTCCTTCATCAGCTTGAAGACACCGATCCGGCTCAGATCCATCGCCCGTCCCTCCGCCTCCACCCGCTGGGGCACCCTGCCCGGCAAAGCTTGCGAAAACGTATATGCAAGAAGCGCGCCTTCGCCCGTTCGGCCGCGCCGATCGCTAAAATTGAATCTATCTTCTTCTATCATACTCCCCTGAACGTGTTAAGAAATGACTTCATGGGGTTAACCTTATCGCAAGGCGGATGAGCCAGGGTGGCACGGGGCCTGCAGGTCCCCGACAGCCCTTTCCGCCAGGAGCGAGCGCGCGTGACCAGGCCAGACGATCCCCGGCCCGACGACCCTAAGCCCCGCCGGCAGGTGGCCGTGGCGCTCAGCCATGAGCGCGGCGGGCAGGCGCTGCCCCGGGTGGTCGCCAGCGGGCGCGGCGCCGTCGCCGACCAGATCCTGGAGCTGGCCTTCGCCAACGGCGTGAAGGTGCGCGAGGACGGAGACCTGGCCGAGATCCTCGCCGCCGTCGATGTCGACACCGAGATACCCATCCAGGCCATCGCCGCCGTGGCGGAGATCCTGGCCCATGTCTACCGCGCCAACGGCCGCCTGGCGGCCGGCGAGCCGCTGACCGACATCCCCGCAGGAGCGACGCCATGAGCCTGCCCCAGGTGCCTGACCGCCAGGAGATCGAGGCCGCGCTGGCGGCGCTGCTGGAGGTGCTGGAACGCTCGACCGGGCTGGTGCGCAACGGCGGGACGGTCGACCTGCACGGGCTGGACCGCGAGGCGGCGCAGCTGTGCGAGGAGGTCATCCGCCTGCCCCCCGACACGGCCCGCGCCATGCTGCCCACCATGGACCGCATCCTCGCGGCGCTGGAGGGGCTGGAGCGCGAGCTGCGCCAGGTCGCCGGGGCCGGGTCCGACCCGGAGGCCGAGCGCGGCGTCCGCATCGCCCGCGCCGCCGCCGCCTACCGCAAGGCCGAGGATCCGGCGTGATGGACACGCTCGACTATTTCCGCTTCGTCCTGGCCTTCGCCTTCGTGCTGGGGCTGATCGCCATCGCGGCGCTGCTGCTGAAGCGCTACGGCAGCATGGGCTTCGGCGGCATCCGCGCCAACCGGGGCCCGCGCCGCCTCGCCATTTCCGAGGTGCTGGCCGTGGACGCGCGGCGCCGGCTGGTGCTGGTACGGCGCGACGGGGTGGAGCATCTGATCCTGATCGGCGGCGCCAACGACCTGGTCGTGGAGTCCGGCGTCACCGCCGGCCCCGCCTTCCGCGACGCCCTGGCCGAGGCCGCCTCGGCCGGGCCGGACACCACCCCCGAGGCTCCCTCGCCATGAACCCGACGGTCGCCCGCATCCTGAAGTCCCACCTGAAGCTGGCGCTGGGCATCCTGGCGCTGGGGACGCTGCTGTCGCTGGGATTGTCGCTGGTCCTGCCGGCCGACGCGGTGGCGCAGTCGCTGAACTTCGACCTTGGCGACCAGAGCGGCACCAACACCGGCCGCATCGTCCAGCTGGTGCTGCTCATCACCGTGCTGTCGCTGGCGCCCAGCATCCTGGTGATGATGACCTGCTTCGTGCGCATCACCATCGTGCTGAGCTTCCTGCGCAGCGCGCTCGGCACCATGCAGGTGCCGCCGAACCAGGTGATGATCAGCCTGGCGCTGTTCCTGACCCTGTTCGTGATGATGCCGACCTTCCAGGCCAGCTACGAGCAGGGCATCCGGCCGCTCATGAACGAGGACATCGACGAGATCACGGCCTTCGGCCGCTCGGTGGCGCCCTTCCACGGATTCATGATGAAGCATGTGCGCGAGCGCGACCTGCAGCTCTTCATGGACATCTCCAAGACGCCGCCGGTGGCCGAGCCGAAGGACGTTCCGATCCACGTGCTGATCCCGGCCTTCATGATCTCCGAGCTGAAGCGCGCCTTCGAGATCGGCTTCCTGATCTTCATCCCCTTCCTGGTCATCGACATGGTGGTGTCGTCGGTGCTGATGGCGATGGGCATGATGATGCTGCCCCCGGCCATGATCTCCCTGCCCTTCAAGATCATCTTCTTCGTGCTGATCGACGGCTGGTACCTGATCGCCGGAAGCCTCGTGCAGAGCTTCGGGCCGTGACCGGCGGCGCGGGAGGCGAGGCGCCGCCACCCCGCCGCGTTCTGGCCGTCCGCGACGCGACCATGGACGCCGCCCGCTCGGCGCTGGACGCGGAAGCGCTGGCGGAAATCGACCCGGTGCTGGCCGATTTCCTGCGGCTGTGGGACGGGCGGCGCGCCGGGCGCGACATCCCGGCCCGCGCCGACTTCACCCCCGAGGATCTGCGGGCGCATCTGGGCTTCATCAACGTGCTGGAGCCCACCCCCGGGGGCAGCTTCCGCTACCGGCTGGTGGGAACCGGCATCGTCGCCATCGTCGGCCGCGACGTCACCGGCCTGACGCTGGACGAGATCTATTCCGACCGCGCCCGCGACCATGGCCGGATGATCCTGGAGATGGCGGCGCGCGACCGCTGCCCGGTCTTCGCCGACGGACAGCTGGACGTGCCGGGCAAGCGCTGGCTGGGCTTCCGCCTGCTCCTCGTGCCGCTGGCAGGGTCCGACGGTGCGGTGTCGCGCTTCTTCCAGCGCATGACCTTCCCGCAGATGGAACGCTAGCCGGTCAGCCCCCGGCCTGGGCCGACTGGCCCGCGGCGGCGGCGGGCGTCGCGGGCGGAGCGGCCGCCGGTGCCGCCGGAGCCGCGCCCGGCTGTGCCGGCGCCTCCGGCGTCTTGGCGCGGTAGGCTTCCAGGAAGCTCTTGAACAGGTCGTTCTGGCCGACCCGCGCCTGGATCGTCGCCGCGTCCACCAGGCCCGTGGCGTTGTCCTCCATCGCCAGCACCTTGAAGGTGTTGGCCTCCGGCGACTTGGCCATGGCCGGGCCGAACTCCTCGCGGAGCCTGCGCAGCGCCGCCCCGTCCTGCGCCAGGTTCAGGGCCACGGCCCGGTTCACCACCAGCTTGGCGGTGGCGGCGTCGATCGCCTTGTCCCCTTCCGGCGGCGGGCCGATGAGGTCGGCCAGCGCCTGGGCGGCGGCGGTCCACTGCTTGTCCTGGGTGGCGATGTCGACCCGCAACATCTTGGCCGGGCGCGAGCCGTCCTCGGCCAGCAGCGCCACCGCGTCGCGCGAGCGGCCGCTGCGCGACAGGGCCCGGGCGCGCAGCAGGCGCCGTTCCTCCGCCAGCGCCGCCGGCATGCCCGCCACCTCGGATTTGTCGAGCGCGCCCAGCGCCTGGTCGGGCTGGGCGTTCAGCAGGCGGATGCCGGCCAGCCGCGTGCCGACCCGCGCCTTCTCCTCGCCCGCCAGCCGGTACTGCACCTGGCGGTCCAGCAGGTCGGAGGCGCGGTCCAGCAGGTCGATCTCCACCAGCCGTTCCGCCAGGCGGCGGATGACCGCGTCGCCCTCGGGGCCGGCGGGGGTCAGCTCGCGGTACTGCTCGTAGAGCGACAGCGCCTCGACGGGCGGCAGGTGGGCGGCGCCGTCCTTGTACAGGTCGGCGAAGATGCCGGTCATCTGCCGGGTGATCTCCTCGGCCTGCGGGCTTTCCGGAAACAACGAGACGGTGCGGCGCATCGTGTCGAAGGCCTGCGGGTAGTTGCCGGCCTGGGCGTGCAGCTCGCCCAGCCGGCGCTGGATCGCCAGTTCGAGGTCGTCGCCGCGCCAGGCGAAGCGCAGCTTCTCCATCTCGTCGGCCGCCTGCTTCGGCGTGATCTGGTTCTCCTGCAGGTTCAGCTCGATCAGGCCCCAGCGGGCGCGGGCCTGGGCCAGCCGGTCGAAGCCGCCGGCGGCGCGCTTCCACTGCTCCATCGCCTTGGCGGCGGCGCCCTGCTGCCGGAACTGCTCGCCCCGCAGATAGGCCAAGCGGTCGGTGATCGGGCCGGACTGCGCGCTGCGCTTGGCGACCCGGTCCAGCAGGGTGGCGGCCGTCTCCGGGTCCTTGCGCTCCAGCGCCGCCTCGGCGGCCATCATCGAGAAGCGGGAGAAGAAGGGCTCGGGATAGTCGCGCAGCAGCGACCGGTGCGCCTGGAACAGACGGTGCGCCGTCTCCCACTCACCGGCGCCGGCGGCCGCCGCGGCGCGCCACAGATCGGTGTCGGGCTCGGTGGCGACCGCGTCGGCGTTCAGGTCCTTCAGCCCCGCCTTGTAGTCGCCGGCCAGCACCCGGGCGGCGCCGCGCACGGCCAGGAACTCGCCGCGCTTCTCCAGGTCGGGCTGGTCCTGCAGGACCAGGTCCAGCATGCCCTTCGCCTCGTGCCCCATGCCGTTGGCGACATAGAAGCGGGCGAGGTCGATGCGGCCGCGGTGGCGCTCCGCCACCGGCAGGGCAAGGAGGGCGTTCTGCCGCGCCTGGCGGCCGCGCATGAAGGTACCGGGCGTCGCGGCGCCCCAGCGGCCGTAATCGAACAGCCGCACCTGCTCCACCACCGGCGGCGGCGGGTTGGCGGCGGTCACATCCTCGGGCGGGGACAGGCGCAGGCCACCCGGTACAGTGACCTCCACGCCGTCGCGGACCGGCTGCACCAGCAGGCGGACATCCCTAGGCTTGACCACGATGCCCTGGGCCGTCGGCAGGAAGGCGGCCTCGGCATAGTCCAGCCGCACCGGGATCGACTGGCCGGGGGCTGCCAGCGGCGCCACGCGCAGCGTGTCGCCCACCACCGGGTCGGCGAAGTCGAAGACCTTCTCGGCCTCCGGCGCCTTCGCCACGAGGCGGGCGCCCAGGGCGAAGTCCGGCTCGCCCTCGACGGCGATGCCCGGGCCGGCGTTGCCGGGGCGCACCATGGTGACGCGCCAGACATTGCCGTCCTTCTCGACCTTCGGCTCCAGCACCACCGGAACGGCGGCGCGGAAGCCCAGCCCCTCGGGATGGCGCACCACCTCGATGGCGCGGACCATGGGCGGCAGGGCGTTGGCCGCCGGCGCGGTCGTCTCCGGCACGGCCCGGTCGAACAGGACGTAGAGCCAGCCGGCGCGCTCGAAGATGGCGACGGCGGCCGGCCCGCCCGGGTCGAAGGCGAGCGTGATCGGCGTCTGCGGCAGCTCCTCGGCCACGGTCTGGACCGGTGCCGCGGCGGCGGTCCCCGCCTGCATCTGGCTGGGCAGCCCGCCCTGGCGGACGATGCCCATGGGCGCGCCGGGCGGCATGGAGGGGATCAGCGTGCCGGGCATGAACCAGACGCCGATGGCGGCCGGCGTCAGCGGCACCGGCTCGTTCACGGCGTTGGCCACCGTCGGCACCGGCGGCGCCGCCGGGGGCGGCGTCACGGCGGGCGGCGGGGCCGGCATCTCCGGCAGGCCCGTCGTCACCGTCGGCGGCGCGTTCGGATCGACCGGGGGCTGGGCGGAGGGCCCGGCATTGGTGCCGGCGGCGGTGCTGCCCGGGGCGGCGCCGCGCAACTGGAACAGCGGCGCGCCCTCGGCCTTCCGCCGCGCCTCGGCCGGATCGACCGGCGGCGCCTTGGGATCGGGCTTGGCACTGGCCTGCTTCGGGTCGGCCGGCTTGGCGCCTGCCGGCACGGGCTGGGCGGAAGCGGCTCCGGCTGGCGCGGCCCCGGCGGCCCCGGCGGGCGCGGGCGGCTGGGCGGCCGGGGTCGCGGCGGGCCGGTTGCCGGTCGCGGGAGCCTGGGCGGCGGGAGCCTGAGCGGGCGGCTGCTGGGCCGCCGGTTGCTGAGCAGCGGCTTGCTGGGAGGCGGCCGGCTGGGGCGCCTGGGGCCGGGCGGCCTGCGCCTGCGTCGCGGCTTGCGGTCGGGCCTGCTGCGGCTGGGCGGCCTGAGGCTGCGCCGCCTGGGTCCCCGGCGGCTGGCCGGCGGCGGGACGCGCCTGCTGTGCCGGAGCCTGGGCCGGGCCGGCCGGCGGCTGGGACCCGGGTGCCTGGGCAGCCGGTGCCTGGCCGGTCGGGGCCGGTGCCGTCTGGGCCTGGGCGGTCTGGGCCGGAGGCGTCTGGGCCGGGCGCTGCGGCGCCGGCGGGGTTTTCTCCGCCGGCTTGGCGGCGGGCTTGGACTCGGCCGGCTTGGCATCGACAGCCTTGGTCTCGGCGGGCTTGTCGGCCGGCTTCTCCGCGGCGGGCGGCGGGGCGATGGCCGGGTCGAGGACGTCGAGCACGACCTTGTTGCCGGAGTAGAAGGGCTTCACCTGGGCGCCGGCCGGCACGGTGAAGGTCACCTCCAGCCCACCCTCGGCTGTCCTCTGGGACAGGTCGCCGACGCGGCTCTGGCGCACCCGGCGCGCCGGCGCGAGGTCGGCCTGGGCCGGCTGGCTGAAGCGCACCGTCACCCGGTCGCCGTCGCGCTCCACCCGGTACTCCACCCGCCGCGTCCAGTCGAACACCAGGCGGGTATGGTCCGGATGCACGCCGGCGCGCACGCCCAGGATCGGCGCCCCGCTGGCGCCCGGCTGCTGGGGAGGCGCCTGCTGCGGCGCGCCCTGCTGCGGCGTGGCCTGCGGGGCCGGCTGCTGGCCGGGCGCGGCTTGCTGGGCTGCAGCCGGCATTGCCGCCAGCATGGCGGAAAGCAAGACCGGTGGGAGGCGGCTCGTCATCGGCCGCTCCGGTGGTCGCGGATCACGATATCGACCCGGCGCGCGGCGCGCTGGCGCTCGGCGGCAGGCAGCCAGGCGGGCACCTCGGCATAGGCGCCGTCGGCCTGGCCGCGCACGGTGATGTCGCGGGGATAGCCCGCCGCCCGCAGCGCCGCCGCGACGGCGCGGGCGCGGGCCAGCGACAGCTCCCAGTTGGACGGGAAGCCCGGCGTGGCGATCGGGGTGGGATCGGTGTGGCCGACCGTCTCGACCGCGTTGCCGATGTTGGCGACGACGCCGCCCAGCGCGAACAACGCCGCGCGCCCTTCCGCCGTCACCCGGTCGGAGCCCGGCTCGAACAGCGTCTCGGCCGGCAGGGCCGCCACCAGCGTGTCGTCGCGGCGGGTCAGCAGGATGCCCGACAGCTCGGGATAGGCGCGCACCTGCGCCTCCAGCACGCGGCCGAGATAACCCAGGTCGATCGCCTGGCCCCGGTCGATGCCGGCGATGTTCAGGGCCGCGCCGGCGGGCGCCGTCTCCGGCTTGCCCGTGGGCGATCTGTCGCCGCCGATGGTCTGGACCAGGGCCTGAAGGCTGCGCTTGTCCGGTTCCGCCATGGCGTAGAGCATGACGAAGAAGGTCAGCATCAGGCAGACCAGGTCGGTGAAGGTCAGCAGCCACGCCTGGTCGCGCGTGCGCGCCGGCTTCGGCAGCAGCGGCAGCAGCGGGGCGTCCCGGTGCGCGCTCATGGCCGCCCCTCCCCCGCCGGCAGGCGGATGGCGGGGGCCGCCGGGTCGCGCACGGTGAAGAGGAAGCGCGACCAGCCGGCCTGGCGCCGCTCGATGCCGACGGTGAGGTAGGCCGGGTCGGCGCTGCGCAGCACCAGGGTGCGCGCCATCAGCCCGGCGCGGGCGACCAGCTTCGGGTCGGCGGACATGCCGTCCAGCGTCTCCGGTCCGGACCCGTCGGCATAGCCGGACAGGAACTCCAGCCTGACCTGGATGCCGGCCCTGCGCGCCACCAGCGCCGCCGCGGCGCGGTCCAGCAGCTCGGCCCGGTCGCGGCGCATGGCGCCCTCGGCGAAGAGCTCGGCGTCGGGCACGGTCACCACCATGCCGGACCCGTCGCCGGACGCCTCGATCTCGGCCACCGCCAGCTCGGCGGCGAACAGGCGGCCGATGGCCTCCACCTCCGCCTGCGCCTCCCGCAGCGCCTCGGCCCGTTCCGCCGCGTCGCCGGTGCCGATGCCCGCGATGCCGGCGGCGAAGCTGTCGCGCAGGCTGCCGATGACGGCGCCGGCCTTCTGCTGCTGGAAGGTCGAGATCGAGGACAGCAGGATGAAGAAGGCCAGCAGCAGCACGAACACCGAGAGGTGCAGCAGCATGCCGTTGTCGGACGACGGCTCGCGCTCGGGGCGGCGGGGCAGCATGGCTCAGGCCCGCGGGCGCGCGGGGGCGCCGGCGGTCCGCACCACCCCGCCCGTTCCGCCTGGAAAGCCCGCCCGCCGGAGCAATGCCCGTCTCCCGTCGCTCAATCGAACAGCGCGTCGATGTCGGCCTGGCTGATCGCCTTGCCGGGCAGCTGCGGCCCGTGCAGCAGCTGCTCGTCGCTCACCGGGGCGGCGGCGGCCGGCTCGTCCGGCAGCGGGCCGTGGTGGCGGCGGTCGACCTCCTCGCCGAAGGCCACCAGCAGCGCCTCGATCTTGTGCTCGATGTGCTTCAGCGCCTTCACCACCTTGGTGATGCGCTGGCCGGTAATGTCCTGGAAGTTGCAGGCCTCGTACACGCCCGTGGTGATGTCCATCATCTTGGCCGAGACGTCCTGCGGCAGGTCGCCGGCCATCGCCATCAGCTGGTCGCAGGCGTCCATGATGCGGTTGGTGGCGTCCTCGGTGTGGCCGACGACGGCGTCCAGCTCATCCGTCGCGAGCGGGATGTGCTCGGAATGGATCTCGTCCGGGCGGATCTGGGCGATCTCGCGCTTGGCGTTGTTGATGTAGCGCGCCAGCCCCTCCAGCTCCGCGTACAGCT
Source organism: Azospirillaceae bacterium (assembly GCA_035626475.1). Classification (GTDB taxonomy): domain Bacteria; phylum Pseudomonadota; class Alphaproteobacteria; order Azospirillales; family Azospirillaceae; genus DASPKT01. The sequence continues at coordinate 1,250 of DASPNP010000021.1, read as the reverse complement.
TCACGTCGAGCGCGGAGACGTCGCCCTGCATGGAGTGGACGACGCTGGACAGGATCTCCGCCACCTCCTCGCGGGAGAGCGGCTGGCGGGCCTGGGCGCGGGCGTTTGACAGGCGGTCCTGGAGAACCGGGTCGGCGGTACGGATCATCGGAACCCTCTCTGTGGCGCGGCGGGCGCGCCTGGAACTCGGCCGGGGGCGGGCGTCATGCGCCTCACTCCGCGCCGCCGGGAAGCTGGTTGCGGTTCATCATCAGGGTGGAGACCTGCTTGGCCCGCACCGGGTCCATCGCCGCCAGGATCGGCGCCGACTTGGATTCCTTCATGCGGGTGATGACGTTCAGCAAGACCTTGTCCTCCATGGCCTCGAAGATGCGCGCGGCCTCCTTCGGCTTCATGGTCTCGTAGATGCGGACCAGGCTCTCGACCTGGGTCTGCTGGTCGGCGTCGAGCTGGCCACGCAGCCCCTCGATCTGCTTCTTCAGCTCGTCCAGCTTGGCGACCTGCTGCCCGATGCGCTGCTCGGCGACCTGCAGCAGGGCCTCGCGCTGGTTGAGCTCGGCCTCGCGCTGGTCCAGCGCCTCGCGGCGCTCGGACAGGCGCTTCAGGATCTCGACTTCCGACGGCGTGAAGCCGGCGGGCTCGTCCGGGCTGCCCGAGGGCTGCGGCTGGCCGGAGGGGCGCGGCTGGGACGGCGCTGCGGCGGCAGGCTGCGCGGCGGCCTTGGCAGGGGACTGGGCGGGAGGCTGGGCCGGCTTCGCCTCGGCGACCTGGACCGGCTTCGGGCCGACGGGCTCGGGCTCCAGCTTGGTGTTGGCGCCGGCGGTCGGCAGCATGGGCGCCTCGCCGCCCGTCGCCACCGCCCAGACGTCCACGACGCGGACGCCCAGCAGCAGCACGGCGGCGAAGATGGTGGCGGGCAGCAGGCGCGGCCGGCCGGGCTTCCAGCGCGGCTTCGGCGCTTCGGCCGGGGCCGGAACGGCCTTGCGGCCCGCCGCGGACGGGCGAGCCGGAGCCTTGGCCGGAGCCTTCTGGGGTGCCTTGCCGGGGGACGCGCCCGTCATTGCCGCATGTTCTCCAACGCCTGCAGGAGCTCACGCTCCGCCTTCGACCGCGCCTCCGGCTGGCCGGGGGCCTTGGGAGCGCAGGGAGCGGGAGATGCAGGAACCGCGCCAGCCGATGCCGCCGGCGGCTCGGCGGCCGGGCGCGGCGCGGGCGGGGCGACGGGCGCCGCCGGGCGCGGGGCCGGGGCG
>DASPNP010000020.1:0-72047 GCA_035626475.1 Azospirillaceae bacterium | reverse complement strand
GCATGGAGGCGCGCGTGCTGCAGCGCATCGCGCAGAACGCGCGGCGCGAGGACGAGCCCGACCCCGGCAGCCTGATGAGCTTCCTCGTCAGCCAGGGACTCGGCGAGGCGACCGACGTGCTGCTGATCGACGAGAGCCTGTGCGTGCGCTGCGACAACTGCGAGAAGGCCTGCGCCGAGACGCACCACGGCGTCTCCCGCCTGAACCGCGAGGCCGGGCCGACCTTCGCCAACGTGCACGTGCCCACCTCCTGCCGGCACTGCGAGCACCCGCACTGCATGAAGGACTGCCCCGCCGACGCGATCCACCGCGCCAGCACGGGCGAGGTCTACATCACCGACAATTGCATCGGCTGCGGCAACTGCGAGCGCAACTGCCCCTACGGCGTCATCCAGCTGGCGGCGGTGCCGCCGGAGAAGCCGAGCCTGTGGCAATGGCTGTTCTTCGGCCGCGGCTCCGGCCCCGGCGAGGACAAGTCGCCCGAGGCGCTGGCCAAGCGCACCGGCGGCAAGCATGCGGTGAAGTGCGACATGTGCAAGGACGTCGGCGGCGGCCCCGCCTGCGTCCGCGCCTGCCCCACCGGCGCCGCGCTGCGCGTCAGCCCGAAGGAGTTCATCGAGGTGATGAACCGGGGCTGATCCCCCGGTTCAATCCTCCACTGGCGTTAGCCCTGCCCGCCGCCGGCCATGGCGGTGAGCGCCTGGCGCGCCTCGGCGCTGTCCTGCTTGGCGGGATCGGCCTCGACCGTCACCTTCGCCACGCCCAGCTTGTCGATGCCGAGCTCCGTCGCCGCGCGCTCGGAGATGTCGATGACGCGGTCGGTGCGGGCCGGGCCGCGGTCGTTGATCGTGACCTCGACCGACTTGCCGGTCTCCGGGCTGGTGACCGTCGCCTTGGTGCCCAGCGGCAGGGTGCGGTGGGCGGCCGTCATGCCCTGCGGGTCGACGGGTTCGCCGCTGGCGGTCTTGGTGTTGCCGCCCTCGCCGGCCCGGAAGAACGAGGCCTCGCCCTCCTGGCGGAAGACGCCGTTGACCTGCGCCTGGGCGCCGGCCTGGGCGCCGGCCGTCCGTGAGCCGCCCGCCCCGGATGCGCCGCCCTCGGCGCTTTGCAGGCTGGAGCAGGCGGCGAGGCCCAGGCTGAGGACCATCGCCGTGAGGGCGGGGGCCGTGGATCGGATGATGCTGCGCATGGCTTTCCTCCTTGCGGGATCAGCCACAACATGCATGCCGCCCGGCCATTGCGCTTGGCGCCTCACGCTCCCTCGGGGTACCGGGCGCGCATATGGGCGAGGGAGGCGGCGACCAGCTCCTCCAGCACCGCGGGATCGATGTCCTGGAGCCTCTTCACATAGAGGCAGGACTTGCCCGTGCTGTGCTTGCCCAGGCGGGCCAGCAGCGCCTCATGCGCATCGAAGCCGCCCATGACGTAGAGGGTCAGCGCCGCCTTGCGCGGGCCGAAGCCGGTGCGGAACCACTCGCCGGCATGGCCGCTCTCGTACCGATAGGCGTAGCGGCCGAACCCGATCATGCCGCCGCTCCAGAGCACGGGCGGCTGGCCGGACAGGCGCTCCATCAGGGCGCAGACCGTACGGGCGTCCTCGCGCCGCTGGGCGGGCTCGACCGCGTCGAGGAACGCGGCCACGTCGACCGGTTCCGGTTCGGTCTTCCGCGTGACCATGGCATCCGCCCTTCCCTGCCCCTTGCCCGCGATGATCCTAGCATCCCCGCTCCACCTCTTTCGATAGAGGCAGTCCCGCGGCGATCCTACCGGCGCGGGTTATCGGCTTGCACGCCGGAGTCACCCCGCCCCGCTCATCCACCCGCACCGCGTGCCGATATGGCGCCGTCCGCGTTCCTCCTCCGTCGCGAGAGTCAGCACGGGTCTGGGACATGCGGAGCGAGGCGGAGCTTCTGGTGGTCAGGGCGGAGCAGCTGGTGGCCGGCTGGGGCCGCCGCGCGACCATCGCCGTGGAGACCAAGCTGCGCGACGCCAAGCGCCAGGGCGACGAGGCCGCCCAGTGGCGCTGGGAGGAGATCGGCCGCCACGTCCGCGAGCTGATCGCCTCGGGGTCGCATCGCTGAGGTTTGGGGCCCGCGGGCGATGTTACTTTTTGGTGATTTTAACCAGAACTAACACTACCGATTTCGCAGCCGGATGGGATAACTTGCGCCACCTAAGCGGGCACAAGGCGGCGTCGAGACGCCGTTGCAACAGGACCCTCACCGGCGATGCGCCTCAAATCGAACATCAAAGCCTTCTTCGAGGGCGTACTGCGCCCCGACCATGAGGGGCACAGGTACGTCAGCACCACCACCCAGTTCCTGCCGCTCGACGTCGAGCAGATCAAGGCGGAGTTCAAGCTCGTCCAGCATGGCCGCGAGCGCGGCGGCGCCGAGCAGCCGGAAGCAGCCGACAGCAACCTCGACATGGCCGAGCAGGCGGTCGTCACGGCGATCGGCACCGAGGTCAAGAAGGCTGTCGACCAATACGCCAGCGGGCTGCACACGTTGGCGCAGCGCGTCGCGAACCTCGACCTCCGCGGCCGGGCGGCGGAGATTGAGGTCAGGGCGAAGAACGCCATGACCGAGTTCCGCAAGGGCGTGCATGACGGTCTCGACCGGCTGTTCAACGAGCGCCGCGAGGTGGCGGAGGCGGAAGCCGAGCTCCGCGACTTCCGTGAACAGAACCGGCTGAAACGCCCGGCGCGCTATCCGCTTTCCCGCACCTACCACATCGCCATCATCGTCTTGATCCTGCTGGCGGAAAGCGTCTTGAACGGCGTCTTCTTCGCGCGGGGGAACGCCGCAGGCATCGTCGGCGGCGTCGTCATGGCGTTCACGCTCGCCCTCGGCAACATCCTGCTGGGCGCCGTACTGGGCCGCTTCGCCGTACCCTATGCCGGGCACCGGTCCTGGGGGCTGAGACTGCTCGGCTTGACCGGATTACTGGTCCTCCCGGCCCTGCTGCTGCTCTACAACCTAGGCGTGGCGCATTATCGCGACGCGTTGGGCGGGGATGCTCCGGAACTGGCCGCGCAGGCGGCACTCGCCTCGCTGAAGGCCGATCTGCTGGACATCAAGGACATCGAGTCCTGGATGCTGGTCCTGGCCGGGATCGCCTTCGGCCTGATCGCCGCGTTCGACACATACAGGTTCGACGATCCCTACCCGGGGTACGGCCGCATCTGGCGCCGGGTCCAGGAGGCCAACGAGTTCTATGCCGAAGAGAAGCGCGAGCTCACGGAGGAACTCGCCGACATCAAGAACGGCGCGGTCGAGGAGATGGAGCGCATCCGCCAGGACGTCTCCCACCGCAAGGGCCAGTTCATCAACATGATCGGCAGCCGGGACCAGCTCCGGGCGAATTTCACGGCTCATCTCGACCATCTGGAGGCTTGCGCCAACGACCTGCTGCGCACCTACCGCGACGCCAACAAGGCGGCGCGGCGGACACCGCCGCCGCCGCATTTCGCCGCGCGTTGGCCGCTGCCCCGTCCGGGGGAACCGGAGATCGATCCCTTCGCCGGCCTGAGCGCGACCATCTTCGACGAGGAGACGGAGAAGGTGGTAACGGCGCTGCAGCGCTATATCGACGAGCTCAACGCCGCCTTCCTGGAGGCGATGGGCCAGTACAAGCGGATCGACCAGTTGAGCCTGAAGGATTTCGAGAATGGCGCGACCCCAGACCAAGCGGCGGCAGTCCCGGCGTGAGCGGGAGAAGGCCGGCAACGTCAAGGGGGCCGTCCTGCTGTCCCTCGCCGCCATCTTCGCGGTAGGCGTCGGCTATTTCTCCTGGAAGGCCAACAGCGAAGCGGTCGAGCTCGACAAGACCACCCTCTGCCCCACGGCCGGCCCCACCTCCGTGACCGCCGTGGTCGTGGACCGCACCGACACGGTGACGCCGGTCCAGCGCCAGCTGCTGGTCGACAAGTTCAACGAGATCCGTGGTGCGGTGCCCAAGTACGGGCTGCTGGAGATCTATACCGTCAATCCGGTGCAAGCGAGCGTCCTGAAGCCGGAATTCTCGCTCTGCAACCCTGGCGACGGCAGCGATCTAAGCCACTGGACGTCCAATCCCCGGATGGCGAACCGCACCTGGGGAACGGTCTTCAACGCCCCCCTGGCCGCCGTTCTGGACGGTATGCTGGAGGCGAGCGAGGCCCGGCAGTCCCCCATCCTGGAGACGATCCAGTCCGTGGCCGCCACCGCCTTCGCGCCGCATGACGCGGTGCCCAGGACGCTGGTTGTTGTCTCGGACCTGCTGCAGCATTCCGACAATCTCAGCCAGTACCAGGGCGTGCGGGACTTTGAGGAGCTCCGCAAGACGCCTGCGCTCACCCGCGTCAAAGCCGACCTGCGGGAGGTCGATGTCAGGGTGCTCTACATCCGCCGCGACACGGCCAAGGGCGTCCAAGGCGCCGCCCACATCCGCTTCTGGCAGGCCTACTTCGCCGACCAGGGCGCCACCCTCAGCAACGCCCTTTCCCTTTTCTGACGAGCGCATGATGGCTGCAAAGAAGCTTTCCTACCTTGATCCCCTCAGCAAATTCGACGACAGGGCGCTGTTCGTGCTGGCCGCATTGCTGGGCGCCGGCGGAATCGTCGGGCTCAAGGCCTTCGGCTTCTGGCAGCTCTACGTCACCTGCTTCCCTGTCGTCGTCATGCTCGCCTACACAGGCTATGTCTGGTTCACCAAGCGCTTCCGCCTGCGCGAGGACCAGGCGGGCGACAACGCCTATTATCTGGGCCTGCTCTACACCCTCACCAGCCTCAGCTATGCGCTGTACCTGTTTGGCCGCAATCCGGACGCCATCGACGACATCATCAGCAATTTCGGCATCGCCCTCATCACCACGATCGTCGGCGTCGGCCTGCGGGTCATGTTCGCGCAGAAGCGCGAGGACCCGGTCGAGATCGAGCGGGAGGCGCGGCTGGAGCTGGCGAACGCCGCGAGCCAGCTGCGCCAGGAGCTGCTGACCGCTTCGGGCGCGCTCAACACGTTCCGGCAGGCGACGGAGCAAAGCATCGCGGAGGCCATGCGCGAGCTGAAGGCCATTACCGAGAAGGCGCTGCGGGAGAATGTCGACACCTTCTCGAGCGTCGCCAAGGATCTGACCACGCGGGTCGGCGCCTCGCTGGAGGAGCACACCGTCCATGCGCAGAAGCTGTCCCAGGCTTCGGGCAGGACGGTCATGGCGGTCGAGAAGCTGGTGCAGCGCGTCGAGGAGATCGCGCCGGCGCCCGACCTGCTGGAGCGCAAGGTCGTGCCGCATTTCGACGAGGTGGACGCCATCATCGCCCGGATGTCCGCGCGCACCGCCGCCGACGGCGACCATGTCGAGAGCATCGGCCGGTCGGTGGCGCAGCTCGTCACCGCCGTGGCCGGCCTTGAACAGCGCATGCAGTCCCTGGCCGGCAGCGGCGCCCCGGTCGACATGGTGGGCGCCCGGCTGAAGGCGCTCGCGGACGGCCTGGAGGGCGCCACCCGGAACATCCAGGGCGTGGCTCAGTCGATGGGTGGGACGCTCAAGGCGATCGAGCAGCACAATGCCGGGCTCGCCACCGAACTCGCCGCGTCTCGCGCGGCGACCACCGAGGTCCAGCGCGCCCTGGCCGAGATGAGCCGGGCGCTCGCGGAGCAGATCAACACCGAACGCCGTTCGCCGGCCGGGGTCGCCTGATGTCCCTGGGCGCCATCGAACGCGAGAACCGCCAGTACCGGCGAGGCCTGGTCCTCGGCTTCACCCTGGCCGAGATCATCACGCTGATCATCTTCTGCCTGCTGCTGGCGCTGGCCTCCCGCATCATCAAGGAGCAGCGCCGCATCGCGGATTTGGCGGCCTTGACCCGTGAACAGCAGGTCCAGATCGACCTGATGAAGGAAAAGATCCAGGCCCTGGTCGGCAAGGACAAGCCCATCGACGACCTGTTCCGCGAACTGGTCCTGTTGCGCCAGAAGTCCCAGCAGGTGGACCTGCTGCGGCAGCAGGTGGCCGAGCTGCGCGAGAAGGCCGATCAGCTGAGGATGCTGGAGAAGGCGTTGGCGGAGGAGTTGCCGCCCGACGCCTCGCCGCAGGAGAAGATCGACCAGATCATCCAGGACGCGGCGCTGGCCGCCGCCCTGCGGGACGCCCTGCGCGCCGCCGGCTACGACAAACCGACGCCGCAGCAGTTGCGGGAGGTCACCGAGGCGTTGAGGCAGATCATCGCCGACAATCTGAAGGCCGGCGGCAACATCCCTCCCGCCGAGGCGATCCGCCGGGCGATGATGGGGCGCGATACGCTGGCGAAGGAGAACGCCACCCTGAAGGCCCAGGTCAACAACCTGGAGGAGGCGCTGCGCCGCGTCGGCCCGGGAACCGAGCTACCGCCCTGCTGGCGCGACGAGAAGACGGGGCGGCCGGAATACATCTTCGACGTCGCCCTGACCTCGACCGGCATGATCGTGCGCGACCGGGCCCTGCCGCATCGGGCGAAGGAGCAGGCGGAGCTGCCGATCCGCCTGACCTTCGGGCAGGAGATCGCCACCGACCGGTTTCTGGCGGAGGCGCTGCCGCTCTACAACTGGTCGGTCGAGCGGAAGTGCCGGTTCTTCGTCCGGGCCTTCGACCTCACCGGGCCGGGCGAGAAGAAGGAATACAAGGCCAACATGCGCCGGCTCGAGATGCGCTTCTACAAGCTGGAGGTGCTGAATGAGTCCTTCTGACGGCGCGGCGGCCGAGGCCGGCGCGCTACGGGAGGCGCTGCTCCGGCTGCGGACCACCTTCCATGTGGAACTGCTGGTCCGGGGCGGCGTCCCACGGGAGGAGGCGAAACAGCGCGGTGCGGCCTACCGCGCCGCACTGGAGGTGGAGAGCGGCGGGCGGCCAGCTCCGGTTGAACCTTCGGCCCTGCCGGTCTCCGAATCCGTCAGGACGATGATCCGCCCTGCCCCCTCCTACAGCCCGGGAGTGCTCCGCAGCTCCATCACGCCGGCACCGCCGCGCCCCGATGCCCATGCGGCCTATGGGAAGGCGGCGGACGCCGCTCCGCAACCCGCACCGCCAACGCCGCCGCCGCCGATCGCGCCGCCCACCTTCATCCGCCGGGTCGCCGGCACCGTGGCGGCCACGTTGGGGCTGGGCCGCCTCTTCCGCCGCTGACCCGCACACAAGAAAAAAGGCCCCGGGATCGCTCCCGGAGCCTTTCTCATTCCGCTACCGGAACGGTCACGCCAGATAGTCGTGGATGACCTTGCCGTAGGGCAGGACCATGTCGGTGACCAGGTGCAGGCCGCCGGTGATGCCGCGCACGGGGAGATCCGCCAGCGGGCAATTGACCGACGGGATCAGCTCCAGCCGGGCGGGGCCCTGCCAGGCGCCCTTCACCTTCACTTCCTGGAACTCGACCGAGACGAGCTGCGCGATGGCCGGCTTGCCGTCGATGTCCGGGATGAGCTTCAGGGTGATCTGCGGCCGGGCGAGGTGATGCCCCTCCTTGGTCGCGTCGGGCACCTGGTTGTCGTGCTTGTAGACCATGGTGCCGGTGGCGACCTGCTGGCCGGCATAGTGCAGCGTGCCGGTCAGCGTGTCGGTGGCGGTCTTCAGCACGGACTTGCCGTACTTCATCGGATAGCCCCAGATCTCGCGGCCACCCGCCAGCGGCGAGGTGTTGTCCACGTACATCTGGCTGATGAAGTTGCACAGCTTGCCCTGGTAGACGCAGGGGATGACCTGCGAGGTGGCGGCGTAGGCGCCGAGGCCCTCGCCGTCCGGCAGGTCCAGCCACTGCACCGACACCGTGTCGCCCGCGGGCTCCAGCGGCTCCGGCAGCGCGGCGCGGATGGCGTCGCGGTCGGTGATGTAGGTGATGACCATGTACTGGCGGTCATGGAACTTGTAGGGACCGCGGGGAAAGGTCGGGCTCTGCAGCGGCATGGCCGAGAGACCCAGAACATCCTGCTTCTTCATGGGCTGTTTCCTTCCGCCGGTCAGCCGGCCTGGTCCTTGACGTAGTCGAACAGCACGCGGCCGTGCGGCAGGGTCAGGTCGCCGACGAAATGCTTGCCGCCAACGATGCGCTTGATCGGCAGGTCGGCCACGGGCGCGTTGACGTGCGGCACCAGGTGCAGGCGGGCCGGGCCGGTCCAGCTGCCCTTGATGGTGATGTTCGTCAGGTTGTAGGCGACCAGCTGGCAGATCTTCGGCTTGCCGTCGACGTCCGGGATGATCTTGAGATTGCAGGAGGTCTTGGTCATGTGCTTGGCCGTGGCCTCGACGCCGCCCGGCGACTCCTGGTGCTTGAAGGCCATGGTGCCCATGGCGACCAGCTGGCCGGCATAGTGCAGCGTGCCCGTCAGCGTGTCGGAGCAGACCTCGATCTTCGGCTGCGCGTACTTCTTGGGGAAGCCCCAGATCTCGCGGCCGGCCGAGATCGGCGGCTCGTCGTCGAGATACATCTGGGCGGTGAAGTTCACCGGCTCGCCGTTGAAGGTGCAGGGGATGACCACGCCCGATTCGGTGTAGTCGCCGAAGCCCGAGCTGTCCGGCATGCGGATCCACTCGTACAGAACATGGTTGTCCGCGTTCGGGACCAGCGGCTCCGGCACGGCCGCGCGCAGCAGCTCCGCGTCGGTCTCGTAGGTGATGATCATGTATTCCCGGTTCACGAACCGGTACGGGCCCATCGGATAGCTGGGGCTGGCGGCCGGCATGCTTGGCAGCCGCAGAATGTCTTCTACCTTCACCTTGTCCCTCCTGGGTGGTGGGTTATCGGGATACGCGGTGAGAGCCCGGGCGGCGGCGGGGTCTCTTTTCCCGCCGGGGCGCCCGGGTGGATCTCGGACCCAGGGCCTTACATGAAGAGCCCTTTGATGTCGGTCGTGCCCTGCACGCCGACATGGTCGAAGTTCTGGTCGAGCCAGCGCTGCGCCGTGGCCCGGCCGACTTCCTTCAAATCCCGCAGGAAGTCCCAGTCCGGGTTCAGCTTGCTGGTGACGCCGAGCGAGCGCATGTGCTCGTCGTTGGCGATGGAGTGCACCAGCATGCGGCGGTGCTTCTCGTCGTCCAGGTCGCCGTCGTCGATCAGCTTGGAGACGAAGGCGATGGCGCGCATCTCGCGCATCAGCGAGGAGTTGAAGCTGATCTCGTTGATGCGGTTCATGATGTCGCGCGCCGTCGTCGGCACCTCGTCCCGGTACATCGGGTTGATGTGGACGATGACGACGTCGTTGGTCTTGGAACCGTAGATCAGCGGGAAGATGGCCGGGTTGCCCATGTAGCCGCCGTCCCAGTACGCCTCGCCGTCGATCTCGACGGTGTGGAACATGAAGGGCAGGCAGCCCGAGGCCAGCACGGCCTCGACCCGGATCTCCTCGTTGGTGAACATCTTCACCTTGCCGGTGCGCACGTTGGTCGCCGACAGGAAGATCTTGATCGGGCAGTCGCGCCGCAGCCGCTCGAAGTCGACGCACTCCAGCAGCACGTCCTTCAGCGGGTTCACGTTCATCGGGTTCAGCTGGTACGGCGACATGATGCGCGACATCAGGTCGGCGATCATGAAGGCCGGCGAATAGTCCAGCGAATGGTTCTTGGTGATCTTGTCGAACCAGCTGGGCTGCAGCGGCCCCTTGGCGCCGGCCTCGCTGATCTTCTTCCAGAAGTTCGCCAGCTCGCGCCGCGCGCCCTCCTTGCCGCCGATGGTCAGGCCGTAGGCCAGGATCGTCGCGTTCATGGCGCCGGCGCTGGTGGCGCTGACCGCCTCGAAATCTATGCGGCCGTCCTCGAGCAGCCGGTCCAGAACGCCCCAGGCGAAGGCGCCGTGGGCGCCACCGCCCTGCAACGCCAGATTCACCGTCTTGGTCGTCTGGGCGGCGCGCGCGGCGCCCTGCCCTTCGGGCGCCGGCGGTGCCGCCTTCGTCCCGTTCGCGGCCGTCGCCCCCGACTTGGCCGCCCCGGCCCTGCCGATCGGCCGAACCTTGGTATCCACCATATCGCTATCCCCCTAAGGCTGGGAGCCGATCCGTTAGATCGGCTAACCAAAAACCTTTTGAGTTATAGCCCCATGTGTATAATGCGGGAAGCGCCTTCACAGGGTGGAATTGGACAAAGGGTGGACTTCCCCAAAAGGATACACCCACCCTTCGCACAAATGTCATAACCACCCATTAATCCAAAGGCAGGGGTAGAGATATGCTCAAAGGTAAAGCGGCGATCGTCACCGGCTCGACGAGCGGCATCGGTCTGGGTATTGCCCGGGTGATGGCATCCAAGGGCGCCAATGTTATGCTGAACGGCTTCGGCGACGCCGGCGAGATCGAGCAGATCCGCGCCGGCATCGAGAAGGAGTTCGGCGTGAAGGCCGCCTACAACGGCGCCGACATCAGCAAGGCCGAAAGCATCAAGGCGATGGTCGAGGATTGCGTCGCCAAATTCGGCTCGATCGACATCCTGGTGAACAACGCCGGCATCCAGCACACCGCCTCCGTGGAGGAGTTTCCCGCCGCGAAGTGGGACGCGATCCTGGCGATCAACCTGTCCGGCGTCTTCTGGGGCATCCACTACGCCCTGCCGCACATGAAGGCCAAGAACTTCGGCCGCATCATCAACATCGCCTCGGTGCACGGCCTCATCGCCAGCAAGAACAAGGCCGCCTACGTCGCCGCCAAGCACGGCGTCGTCGGCCTGTCCAAGGTGGTGGCGCTGGAGACGGCCGAGACCGGCATCACCTGCAACACCATCTGCCCGGGCTGGGTGCTGACCCCGCTGGTGCAGAAGCAGATCGACGACATGGCGGCGCGCGAGGGCATCTCGGTCGCCGACGCCCAGTACAAGCTGCTGGCCGAGAAGCAACCGTCCAAGCAGTTCGCCACGCCGGAGCAGCTGGGCGAGCTGGCGGCCTTCCTGGCGAGCGACGCCGCCTCGCAGATGACGGGCGTGGCGCTGCCGATGGATGGCGGCTGGACCTCCCAGTAAGCGGGGCGACAGAGCATGCGGAACCGGGGGAGCGGGGGCTCCCCCGGTTTCCGTGAGGGGGTGGTGCCGGACGGCCGCAGGGGTCGGGTTCCGGCATCAGGTTCGACCATACAAGCGGGGGCTGTATGTCGGTCCACGAGTCATTCCTGGTCTATCGCGGCTTCCGCTTCCTGAAGGCGGCTGCCGCGCTGGCCGGCATCGCGATCCTGGCCTACCTGGTCTACAACCCGATGGGTCCGCACAATGGCGGCACCTGGCTGGGCTACACGCTGGGGACCATCGGCGCCGGACTGATCGGCTGGCTGACCTGGCTGGGCGTGCGCAAGCGCCAGTACAGCCTGGGCGCCACGAAGCTGCAGTCCTGGGTGTCGGCCCACGTCTATCTGGGCCTGTCGCTGCTGATCGTGGGCACGCTGCACACTGGGTTCCAGTTCGGCTGGAACGTGCACACGCTGGCCTACGCCCTCATGGTCGGCGTCATCCTCAGCGGCGTCTTCGGCATCTACGCCTATTCCCGCTATCCGGCGCTGATGACCGCCAACCGCGGCGGCCAGACGCTGGACTTCATGCTGCGCCAGCTGGCGGAACTCGACCGGCAGGCGCGCGAGATCGCGCTGACGCTGGGCGACGAGTTCGCCGCGGCCGTGCGCTCCTCCGAGGAGAATACCCGCATCGGCGGCGGCGCCTGGGCGCAGCTGCGCGCCAGCGGTTCGGGCTGCGCCACCCTGGCGGCGACCCGCCGGGTCGAGGAGCTCGCCCGCGGCACGACACCGGAGCTGGCGGATTCCGCCGGCCGGCTGCTGGCCCTGCTGGGCCGCAAATGCGATCTGCTGGCCCGCATCCGCAAGGAGGTCCAGTTCCGCGCGCTGATGGAGGTCTGGCTCTACGTCCACGTGCCCATGACGGTGGCGCTGGTCGTGGTGCTGGCGATCCACATCATCGCCGTCTTCTTCTACTGGTAAGCCGGGGCCGGCCATGCAGGTACTCGTCCGCTACGTCACCCGCCGCCGCGGCAACCCCATCAACCGCGACGAGACGGTCGAGACGGAGCTGCTGCGCATCGGCCGCGGCACCGACAACGCCCTCCACCTCCCCGATCTGCGCGTGGCCTTCCACCACGCCGAGGTCAGGGCGACCGAGGAGGGCGTGCATCTGCGCGCCATGGGCGACAGCCCGGTGCGGGTCAACGGCAACATCGTCCGTGAGGCGACGCTGGGGGAAGCCGACGACATCGAGGTCGGCCCGTACAAGCTGAAGCTGCTGCCGCCGGGAGAGGGCTACGCCCTGGGCGTGTCGGCGGAGCTGGTGGCGCCGCTGGGCGACGACGAGCAGCGCGTGCGCGCCGCCGCCAGGGTCGGGCTCGCCAAGGCGCTCCCCGGCAAGCGGCCGGTGGCCTGGGCCCTGGCGCTGGCCGGCCTGGTCTTCTTCCTGGTGCTGCCGATCTTCAGCTTCACCATCCAGCCGACCCGCACCGCCTCGGCCCCGCCGATGCAGACGGACGTGCTGATGAAGGGCCACCCCGTGTCCTTCGACATGGTGTGGGACAGCGGCGAGATGTCGACGCCGCACAAGTTCCTGTCGGACAATTGCACCGCCTGCCACAAGCAGCCCTTCGTCATGGTCCAGGACCAGACCTGCGTCGCCTGCCACCAGACGATCGAGCACCATGCCGACCCGGCCTCGGTCAAGCTGGCGGCGCTCACCGAGCAGCGCTGCGCCAGCTGCCACAAGGAGCATGAGGGGCACCTGCCCATCGTGCAGTCGGACGAGCGGCTCTGCACCACCTGCCACACCGACCTGAAGCACGAGATGCCCGAGACCCGGCTGCTGGACGCCAAGGCGTTCACGCTGGAGGGCCATCCGCAGTTCCGCCCCAGCGTCGTCGCCGACGGCGCGACCGGCAAGGTGGAGCGCGCGGCGCTCGGCGGCGAGCAGCCGCTGCGCGAGGAGAGCAACCTGAAGTTCCCGCACGGCCGCCACCTGCAGCCGAACGGCGTCAAGGGTCCGAACGGGTTCGAGAAGCTGGACTGCGCCAGCTGCCACGCCACCCAGCCGGGCGGCAAGCTGTTCCAGCCGGTGCGCTTCGAGGAGAACTGCGCCTCCTGCCACACTCTGGGCTTCGACCCGAAGGTCCCCGCCCGCACCGTGCCGCACGGCCCGGCCAAGGACGTGCAGGCCGTGGTGCGCGACCATTTCAACAGCGTGGCACTGGCCGGCGGCTATGACGATTTGACGGCGCCCGCCGTGGTCCGCCGCCGCCCCGGCGAGCCGCTGCTGCCCGAGCAGCGCGCCCAGGCCCTGCAATGGGCGGCCGTGAAGTCCGAAGAGGCGATGGAGCGGCTGTTCAGCAAGGCCGTCTGCGGCGGCTGCCACGTGCCGGTGAAGAACGAGGGCGTGCCGGCGGCGCCGGCGGCCAAGGACGGCATCGTTCCGGCCGCGATGACCACCGCCGCAGCGCCGGCCGCTCCCGCCGCGCCGATGCGCTGGGACATCCTGCCGGTTCGGGTGGCGACGACCTTCATGCCGAAGGCCAGCTTCGACCACCAGGGCCACACCAGCATGGCCTGCGAGAGCTGCCACGCCGCCTCCAAGTCGAACGTGGCGACCGACCTGCTGCTGCCGGGCATCGAGAACTGCGTCGCCTGCCACGGCCCGCAGAACGCCACCAACAAGGTCCCGTCCGAGTGCGTCAGCTGCCACGTCTTCCACCAGCCGCACCTGCCGGCGATGCGCCCGGCACAGGCGGCCAAGGCCCCGACCCAGGTGAGCGAGCAATGAGGACGGGCATGAGCAGGCTCCGCACGCTGGCCGCCGCGTCGGCGCTGTTGCTGGCCGGCGTCGCCACCCCCGCGCTGGCGCAGTCGACGCCGCAGCCGGTGCCGGCCCAGGCGCTGACGCCGGACGAGGTCGGCCGTGTCGTGGCCCAGGCCGCCGCCGAGGCGCAGGCCCGCGGCAAGCGCGCCAACATCGTGGTGGTGGACCGGGTCGGCAACGTGCTGGCCGTCTTCACCATGACCGGGGCGCCGCTGGCCTTGACCGTCACCTCCAATCTGGGCCTGCCGGCCGAGGGGCTGGAGGGGCTGGTGGTCGGCCCGGCCAACGGGCTGCCGCTGGGCGGCGCGCTGGCCTCGGCCATCGCCAAGGCCGTCACCGGCGCCTACCTGTCCTCCAGCGGCAACGCCTTCTCCACCCGCACGGCCAGCCAGATCGTGCAGGAGAACTTCAATCCCGGTGAGCGCTTCCAGCCGGGCGGGCCGCTGTTCGGCGTGCAGTTCAGCCAGCTCGCCTGCTCCGATTTGTCCGTGCGCGCCGAGAGCGACGCCGGCGGCCTGGTGCATCCGACCATCGGCCCGAAGCGCTCGCCGCTGGGCCTCTCGGCCGACATGGGCGGCTTCCCGCTCTACAAGAACGGCGTGGTGGTCGGCGGCATCGGCGTCGAGGCGGACGGCATCTACAGCTTCGACCGCAACATCACCGACGTCGATGCCGACGACGAGGAGATCATCGCGCTGGCGGGCGCCTCCGGCTTCGAGGCGCCCGCCGCCATCCGCGCCGAGCGCATCGCCGCCGACGGCCGTACCCTGCGCTACGCCGACGCCGACCGCAGCGACTTCCGCAGCAATCCGGCCAGCGCCCCGCAGCTGGGCGCGCTGATCGGCTCGGACGTCGGCACGCTGATCCCGGTGCGCGGCTATTACGACGGCCAGGGGCTGAAGGCCGGCACGGCCTACGGCACGCCGGAGTCGGGGTACCGCGCCGCCATGGCCGGCGAGTTCGGCGGCCAGGGGGCCGTGGTGCTGGTGGGGCCCGACGGCGCCAACCGCTTCCCGATCCGTGGCGGCACCGAGGACCAGGGGGCGCTGACCCCCGCCGAGGTGCAGGTGCTGCTGGAGGAGGCGTACAACGTCGCCGTCACCGCCCGCGCGCAGATCCGCAAGCCGCTGAACAGTTTCGTGCAGGTGACGCTCAGCGTCGTCGACACCAACGGCCAGGTGCTGGGCGTGGTGCGCACGCCCGACGCGCCGATCTTCGGCACCGACGTGTCGCTGCAGAAGGCGCGCACCTCCATGTTCTTCTCCAGCCCGACGGCCGGCAGCGACCTGCTGCGGGCGGGCTTCTTCAGCTACGCCTCGGCGGCGCAGAACTTCCTCGGCGACGTCGGCGCGCTCTCGGGCCGGGTGGCCTTCAGCGCCCGCGCCCACGGCAACCTCGAGCGGCCCTTCTATCCGGACGGCGTCAACGGCTACGATCCCGGCCCCTTCTCCAAGCCGATCGACCGCTGGAGCCCGTTCAATGTCGGGCTGCAGCTGGATCTGGTGCAGCCCAACATCATCCAGCATGTCACCTACGTGCTGGGCCTGACCCCCGACACGCCGCCCGCCTGCACGCCGGTCGGCCAGGCCGGCGGCGTGCAGGCGGGCCCGAACCGCACCGCCAACGGCATCCAGATCTTCCCCGGCGGCGTGCCGATCTACCGCGGCGGCCAGCTGGTCGGCGGCATCGGCATCTCCGGCGACGGCATCGACCAGGACGACATGGTGAGCTTCCTCGGCCTGCACCGGGCCGGCCAGCGGCTGGGCGGCGCGATCGGCAACGCGCCGAACGACGTCCGCGCCGACCGGCTGACGCCCGTGGGCGCCCGGCTGCGCTATGTCAGCTGCCCCTTCAGCCCCTTCCTGAACAGCCGGGAGCAGAACCCGTGCAAAGGCAAGTAGGGGACCGCGCCGTGACCAACCGCGCCCTCGCCTCATCCACCCCCTTGACCACCCTGGTCGCGGCCCTGCTGGGCACGACGCTGCTGACCGGCGCCGCGCAGGCCCAGCAGGCGGCGCCGCCGGTCGACCCGCGCTCGGCCCCCGGCCCGGCACCCGACGTCGGCGCGCCCGAGGCCGCCGATCCCGACCTGCGCCGCCGCCCCGGCACGCCGGTGCCGGCGCCCGTCGACCAGACCGGCGTCCCGCGTCCCAGGCTGAACCTGCCGTCGGAATCCGTGCCGCTGCCGGACCGCTGGCGCATCCTGGAGACGCTGGGCAAGAAGGACAATGTCCTCGATCCCTATGCCCAGAACACGCTGAAGGGCGACAAGCCGGTCTTCGACGACTGGTTCGTGGTCGCCAACATCATCTCGGACTCGGTCTACGAGCCCCGCTCCTTCCCGACGCCGATCGGCGTGCAGTCCAGCGACGAGCCGGACAGCAACGACCTGTTCGGCGGCGTCGACCAGCATGTGCTGGTGCATACGCTGATCGCCAATCTGACGGTGCTGAAGGGCCGCACGGCCTACAAGCCGCCCGACTACGAGTTCCGCTTCACCCCCGCCTGGCAGGTCAACTACGCCAGCGTGGACGAGGCGCGCGTGCTCTATGCCGATCCGGCGCGCGGCACCACCCGCCGCGACCAGCATATCGGCCTGCAGGAACTGCTGATCGACTATCACATCCGCAACGTCAGCACGCGCTACGACTTCGACAGCATCCGCGTGGGCATCCAGCCCTTCAACGCGGACTTCCGCGGCTTCCTGTTCCAGGACAGCCAGCTGGGCGTGCGGCTGTTCGGCAACCGCGACAACAACATCTGGCAGTACAACCTCGCCTGGTTCCGCCGGATGGAGAAGGAGACCAACAGCGGCCTCAACACCATCGAGGAGCCGCTGCGCCATGACGACGTGTTCCTGGCGAACGTCTATCACCAGGACTTCCCGATCATCGGCCTGACCAGCCAGGCGACCGTCGCCTACAACCGCAACCGCGACCGCGACGGGCCCTTCTTCGACAGCAACAAGTTCCAGGTCCGCCCCGCCCCCTTCGGCGACCAGCGCCCGCGCGAGTACGACGTCGGCTATGCCGGCGTCTCGGTGGACGGGCGCGTCGAGCGGCTGAACCTCTCGGCCAGCTTCTACGGCGCCTTCGGCGAGGACCGGAACAACGCCTTCACCTCCGAGAAGAACGACATCCGCGCCTTCTTCTTCGCCGCCGAGCCCTCGGTCGACTTCGACTGGGTGCGCGTGCGCGGCTCGTTCGTCTACGCGACCGGCGACAAGGACCCGTACGACGGCAAGGAGACGGGCTTCGACGCCATCTTCGAGAACCCGCAGATCGCCGGCTCGGATACCAGCTACTGGATCCGCCAGAGCATCCCCTTCATCGGCGGCGGCGGCGTGGCGCTGTCGAACCGCAACGGCCTGCTGCCGAGCCTGCGGCCGTCGAAGGAGCAGGGCCAGTCGAACTTCCTGAATCCGGGCCTGATCCTGGGCGGCGCCGGCGCCGACTTCGACCTGACGCCCGAGTTCCGCATCTCCGCCAACGCCAACTATCTGTGGTTCGACGAGACCGCCGTGCTGGAGAACCTGCGCATGCAGGGCGACATCCCGCGCGACATCGGCGCCGACCTCAGCGTCGCGGCGATCTGGCGGCCCTGGTTCATCCAGAACGTGGTCCTCCGCGTGTCGGGCGCGGCCATGCTGCCCGGCAAGGGCTTCGACGCCCTGTACGACGACGGCGGCAAGACCGATGCCTACTACTCCGTGCTGGCCAACCTCATCCTCTCCTACTGAGCGCCCATGACCGGAACCAGCCCCCTTCCCCGCCTCCTCCGCTCAGGGCTTCTGGCCCTGGGCCTGGCCGCCCTGCTGCCCATGGCCGCGCTGGCGTCCGGCGGCGAGAAGCCGGTCGAGCGCACCTACGTGGCCGCGCCGCCCGCGCCCTACAGCCAGACCAAGGAGGAGGCCGACGCCAAGAGCGCCGGCTGCATGAGCTGCCACACGGCGGTGGATAATCCCAGCATGCACAAGGCCTCGTCGGTGGTGCTGGGCTGCGTCGACTGCCATGGCGGCGACGCCTCGGTGCGCTGGGGCGGGACGCACACGCCCAAGGAGGCGGCCTATGTCGCCGCGCGGGACAAGGCGCATGTGCTGCCGCGCTATCCGGAGACCTGGAACTGGCCGTCCAGCGCCAACCCGGTCCGCTCCTACACGCTGCTGAACAAGGAGGCGCCGGAATACATCCGGTTCGTGAACCCCAGCGACTACCGCGTGGCGCGCGAGGCCTGCGGCAGCTGCCACATGCCCATCATCAACGCGGCCGAGCGCTCGCTGATGGCGACCAACGCCATGTTCTGGGGCATCGCGACCTACAACAACGGCATCCTGCCCTTCAAGAACTTCATCCTGGGCGAGGCCTACACCCGCGACGGCAAGCCGGCGGTGCTGAAGAGCCCGGTCTTCAAGGAGACGGCGGAGACCAAGCGCCACGGGCTGCTGGCCCAGGTGGTGCCGATGCCGAACTGGGAGGTGATCCCGCCGGCCGACGTGTTCCGCGTGTTCGAGCGCGGCGGCCGCAACATCATCCACCTCTTCCCGGAGATCGGTAACCCGAACTCCGTCGGCAACATCCAGCGCCTGGATGAGCCGGGCCGCCCGGACATCCGGCAGTCGAACCGCGGCCCGGGCACCGGCCTGCGCATCGCGGTGCCGGCGCTGAACATCCACAAGACCCGCCTGAACGACCCGCTGATGTGGTTCATGGGCACGAACGACCAGCCGGGCGACTACCGCACCTCCGGCTGCGGCTCCTGCCATGTCGTCTACGCCAACGACCGCGACCCGCGCCACTCGGCCCAGTTCGCCCAGTACGGCCATCTCGGCACCAGCCAGCAGATCGACCCGACCATCCCGAAGGACGAGTCCGGCCATCCGGTGAAGCACGGCTTCACCTCGCAGATCCCGACGTCGCAGTGCATGGTCTGCCACATGCACCAGCCGAACCTCTTCATGAACACCTATCTCGGCTACACGATGTGGGACTACGAGTCCGACGCGCCGTCCATGTGGCCCGAGAAGCAGAAGTACCCGACGCATGACGAGATGCGGGAGGTGCTGGACCGCAACCCCGAGGGCGCGGCGCCGCTGGGCAAGTGGGGCGACGTCGAGTTCCTGAAGAATGTCAGCGACCTGAACCCGACGCTGAAGGACACCCAGTTCGCCGACTATCACGGCCATGGCTGGAACTTCCGCGCCGTCCACAAGCGCGACCGCAAGGGCAACCTGCTGGACAAGGACGGCAAGGTCATCGCCGCCGATGATCCGGAGAAGTGGAAGAAGGCCGTGCACATGTCGTCGGTCCATGTGGACGTCGGCATGCAGTGCGTCGACTGCCACTTCAGCCAGGACGGCCACGGCAACGGCATGCTGCACAGCGAAGTGAGCTCGGCCATCGAGATCACCTGCAAGGACTGCCACGGCACCGCCAAGGCCTATCCCAGCCTGAAGACGACCGGCCCCGCCGCGCGTCCGGGCGGCTGGGATCTGACCTCCATCCGCAACGATGACGGCCGCAAGCGCTTCGAGTGGATCGAGGGCAAGCTGATCCAGCGCTCCGCCGTCGACCCGAACCTCCAGTGGGAGATGAGCCTGGTCAAGGACACGGTCGACCCGGCCAGCCCGCAGTACAATGAGAAGGCCGCGCGCGCCAAGCTGATGTCCAAGGGCACCAGGATGCAGTGGGGCCCCGGCATCGAGGAGGCCAGCCTCGCCCACAAGGACGAGGAGATGGCCTGCTTCACCTGCCATCTCTCCTGGACCACCAGCTGCGGCGGCTGCCACCTGCCGATCGAGGCGAACTGGAAGACGGAAGTCCACCGCTACGAGGGCGGCGAGACGCGCAACTACGCGACCTACAACCCGCAGGTGGCGCGCGACGACATGTTCCAGCTGGGCAAGCACAGCCCGGACAAGAACGGCCAGATCGCGCCCATCGCCTCGCGCTCGGCCCTGGTCCTGTCCTCGACCAACATCAACCGCGAGCGGATCTACATCCAGCAGCCGCCGATCGCCGCCTCGGGCTTCTCGAGCCAGGCCTTCGCGCCGCACTTCCCGCACACCGAGCGCAAGACCGAGACCAAGACCTGCACCGACTGCCACCTGTCGGAGAAGGACGACAACAACGCCATCATGGCGCAGCTCTTCCTGCAGGGGACCAAGTTCGTCGACTTCGTGGGCTTCAAGGCCTATGTCGGCGGCGGCTCGGACGGCAGCGGCGGCTTCGAGGCCATCCGCGTGACCGAGTGGTCGGAGCCGCAGGCAGTGGTGGGCAGCTACCTGCACCGCTACGCCTACCCCGACTTCTACAAGCAGCACCTGGACCGCGGCCGCGAGCTGCGGACCGGCGGCATCCCCGACATCGATGCGGTCGAGCAGGGCGCCGGCGGCGTGGTGGGCTGCCTGCAGCATCGCGGCGAGTACATGTTCGTCGCCGAGGGCACGGGCGGCTTCCGCGTCTACGACATCGCCTCGGTCGCCAACAAGGGCATCTCCGACCGCATCATCACCGCGCCCTTCTCGGCGCTGGGCCACGACACGCATGTGCCGTCGAAGAACGCCACCTGCATGGCGCTGCCGACCAACCAGCCGATCGCGCCGACGCGCAACCAGGGCGACCTGATGCGCGTGGAGAACCAGGAGCAGCCCTTCCACCCGATCTACCACTACGCCTTCGTCACGGACGCGGAGGAAGGGCTGATCGCGGTGAACGTCGACACGCTGGCCGACGGCGAGCCGCGCAACAACTTCCTGGAGCGCGCGCTGACCTGGAACGAGGGCGGCATCCTGAAGGGCGCCCGCCACATCACCATCGCCGGCGGCATCTTCTACATCGCGGCCGATGCGGGCGTGGTCGTGCTCGACATGGCCGATCCGCTGAAGCCGGTCGTGCTGGCCACCCTGCCCTTCAAGGGCGCCCAGGCGACGGCGGTGCAGTTCCGCTACCTGTTCGTCACCGACGCCGAGGGGCTGAAGGTGGTGGACGTGACGCACCCGTCGGAGCCGAAGACCGTCGACGGCGCCGCCGTGCCGCTGCGCCATGCCGGCAAGATGCACCTGGCCCGCACCTTCGCCTATGTCGCCAACGGGCCCGAGGGACTCGCCATCATCGACGTGGAGAAGCCGCGGGCGCCGCGCCTCTACCAGATGTTCGACGGCGGCGGGAAGATCACCGACGCCCGGGACGTGGCGGTCGCCTCCACCAACGCCTCGCTGTTCGCCTATGTCGCGGACGGCCGGAACGGGCTGAAGGTGCTGCAGCTGACCTCGCCGTCCAGCCAGCCGAACTTCTACGGCTTCAGCCCCGACCCGAAGCCGGAGCTGATCGCCTGGCGCGGTACGCGCTGGCCGGTGCAGTCGGTGGCGAAGGGTCTGGAGCGCGACCGCGCTGTGGACGAGACCGGCGGCCAGATCGCCGTGCTCGGACGCAAGGGCTCGCGCCCCTTCACCCTGCCGGAGATGCAGAAATTCTACCTGGACGCCGACGGCAAGCCCTGGGCGGTCACCGACGAGGTCCGCCAGGCGGATTTCCGGCCGGCCGGCCCGCGCAAGCTCGACCTGGCCCCCGCGCCCGGCGCCGGCACCCGCCGCGCCCCCGGCGAGGTGGCGCCGGCGGACCAGCCGGGCCAGCGCCCCGACGCGGTGAAGCCGCCGGGCTGCGAATATCCGGGCACGGGGTGCCGCGACCGCTCGCCGGCCGACGAGCCGGGCAGCCGCCGCATCCCGGGCGCCCAGACGGTGAATGCCCCGGGGCCGAAGCCGGTCCCGGCGGCGGGGGGTGCGGAATGAGACGAGATGGCACGACGCAACGGAGCGGGGGCTTGACCGTGCGGACCAGGTTTTGGGGGGATGAGACGATGCCGAGGCGGAGCGCAGCGATGGTGGAGCGGATTGGCCGGGGTCTGGCGGCCCTGATGCTCGCGGGGCTGCTTGCCACGCCGGCGATGGCCCAGCAGGCGGGTCAGGAGACGACCCCGCAGCAGGCGGCCGACGTCCATCTGGGCGTCGCCAGCTGCGCCGGCAGCACCTGCCACGGCGCGGTCGAGCCCTGGCGCGACAGCACCGTGCTGCAGAACGAGTACACGACGTGGCAGTCCAAGGACAGCCACGCCGAGGCCTACCAGACGCTGCTCTCGGCCGAGAGCAAGCGCATCGCCAAGAATCTCGGCCTGCCCAACGCGCACGAGGCCAAGGTCTGCCTGGACTGCCACGCCGACAACGTGCCCGTGGCCCAGCGCGGCCCACAGTTCCAGATCTCCGACGGCGTGGGCTGCGAGGCCTGCCATGGCGGCGGCGAGCGCTGGCTGGGCATCCACGTCTCCGGCCGCGCCACCCACGCGCAGAACGTCGCGGCGGGCATGTTCCCGACCGAGGAGCCGGTGAAGCGCGCCGAGATGTGCATGAACTGCCATTTCGGCGACGAGACCCGCTTCGTCACCCACCGCATCATGGGCGCCGGCCATCCGCGCATGAGCTTCGAGCTGGACACCTTCACCGCCATCCAGCCGGCGCACTACCGCATCGACGACGACTACCGGAAGCGCAAGGTGGTCGCCAACGGCGTGAAGACCTGGGCCATCGGCCAGGCCATCGCCTACACCCGCCTGATGGAGGCGGTCGCCGACCCCAAGCGCAACCATGACGGCATCTTCCCGGAGTTCGTGCTGTACGACTGCCAGGCCTGCCACACGCCGACCAGCAACGTCGCCTGGGCCCCGCGCGAGAGCGAGGGCATCGGCCCGGGCGTGATCCGCATCCATGACGGCAACACCATGATGCTGCGCGTGCTCGCCCGGCATGTGAACCCGGCGCTGGAGAAGGAGCTGGTCGAGAAGACCCGCGCCGTCCACGCCGCCAGCGTCAAGGACCGCGCGCAGATGGAGGCCGCCGCCAAGGTGGCCGCCCAGGTCGGCGACAAGATGGCCGCGGCCTTCGCCGCCCGCGAATTCGACCAGGGCGACGTCCGCGCGATGCTGACCGGCGTCGTCGCCGCCGGCATCGACGGCGGCTACCTGGACTACGCCTCGGCCGAGCAGGCGACCATGGCGCTGGGCGCCATCCTCGACACGATGAGGAAGTCGGACATGGTCGACGCCGCCCAGCACAAGACCATGACCGCCGCGCTCGAGGCCTGCTACAGCGCCGTCGCCAAGGACGGGGAGTACAAGCCCCAGACCTTCGCCCAGGCGCTGCAGAGCTTCCGCGCCTCCATCCCCGCCCTCTGACGGGCGGTCCTTCCGGTCGGGCGCGGACGGGTTCCCCCGTTCCGCGCCCGATGCGTTTTCAGGACAATTTCCATGGCCGCGCTGCCGGCATACACCGCCGAGATCATCGGCTTCGCCGCGACCGTCGTTTCCGTCGTCTCGCTGCTGCCGCAGGCGGTGAAGTCGCTGCGGTCGCGCTCCACCCACGACCTCTCCACCGGCACCTGGAGCCTGTTCTGCGCCGGCGAGCTGCTGTGGTGCGGCTACGGGGCGCTGTCCGGCTCGGGCTGGACCGTCGCCGCCACGATCATGACCGCCGCCACCGCCGCCTTCATCCTGGCGCTGAAGCTGCGCTACGGCGACGACGCCCACCGCTTCGTCCCCATCACCGAGGAGCTGCGCGAGGTGGTGCGCGAATCCGAGACGGCCAGCAACCGCATGCTGCTGGCGGCGGAGACGATCGAGGGCATCATCGGCGAACTGAAGCCGCTGGCCCGCGACCCGGAGGCCGCCGCCAGGCTGGAGCGGCTGCACGAGCAGACCCTCGCCATCTTCGAGGCCTGCAATTTCCAGGACATATGCGGCCAGCGCGTCACACGGGTGGTGAAGACCTTCCAGTACATCGAGGCCCGCAATCCCCGCATCCGCGAGGTCTGGGAGAAGACCCAGACGCGCATGCGCGGCGCCCGCGGCACCGAGGCGGTGGGCCCGGCGCTGGCCGGCGAGCGCGGCATCGACCAGACCGAGATCGACCGTCTTTTCGACTGATTACGTGCAGATGTGCGTATCGTCATATCCCGACGGTCAGATGGCGCGAAGGTTGGATAAGCGTATTCTTGTCCCCATTCGGCACTCGCAGGCGGCTAATGACGCCCACCAACTCACCTATCGCGGCCAAGCCCCCGGGCACGGCCGAACCGCCGCCGCCGCTGCGCGTGCTCATCGCCGAGGACCAGGAGGTCAACCGGCTCCTGATCGCGACGCTGGTGGAGCGGGCGGGGCACCGGCCCTGCCTTGTGCGCAACGGGCTGGAGGCGCTGGAGGCGGCGCGCGACGGTGAGGTCGACCTGATCCTGATGGATCTGCACATGCCGGAGATGGACGGCATCGCCGCCACCCGGGCGATCCGCGCCAAGGGCGGCTGCTGGCGGACCATCCCCATCATCGCCTTCACCGCCGACACGCTGAATTACGACCTTGAGCGGCTGCGGGCGGAAGGGTTCGACGATCTGCTGGCCAAGCCCCTGGCGGTGGCGGAGCTGCGGGCGATCCTGGCGCGCGGCTGCCATCTGGCCGCCTCCGCGCCCCTCCTCGACCGCGCCGTGTTCGACCGGCTGCAGGCGGATGTCGGGGCGGCGGCGGGGCGGCGCGTGGTCGACGGGTTCCTGGACGACGCGGCCGCACGGATCGCCGCGGCCGCCGCCGCGTCCTCCCCCGTACAGGCTTCCGAGGAGCTGGCATCCGTCCGCACCAACGCCGCGGCGCTGGGCGCCATGGCGCTGGCGGCCCTGTGCGGCCGGCTGTCCGGAACCGTGCCGGGCCCCGAAGAACGCCGCCAGCTCGAGCATGTGCTTGACTGCACGCGCGACGCCATCGCGGCGGCGATCGGCTGACATCCGCCAGGGGTTCCTGCAGGATACGGCAGCCGTAGGTCGCATGGAGCGGAGCGCAATGCGACATGCTCCGGCCGGGCCGACGTCGCATTCCGGCTCCGCCTCCATGCGACCTACGGGCGTTTCGTCGATCCTGCGGCGGTTCAGACCGCCGCCGTCTCCATGGCGCGCTGCGCCCCCTGCCCGTCCGGCCCGTGGTAGCGGATCGCCAGCAGCGTGATGTCGTCCGACTGCTCGGCGCCGTTGGCGAAATCCTTCACCGCGCCCAGGATCGCCTCGTTCAGGGCGGTGGCGCCGGCGCCGGTCGACTGGCCGGCCAGAACCTCGGCGATGCGGGTGCTGGTGAACTCCTCGTTGCCGAGGTTCAGCGCCTCGGTGACGCCGTCCGTGTAGAGCACCAGCGCGTCACCCGGCTCCAGCTTCAGCCGGCCCATCGTGTAGCTGAAATCCTCGAAGACGCAGAGCGCCAGGCCCGGGACCTTCTTGATCTTCTCGATCGTGCCGTCGGCGCGCTGGATGTAGGGCGGGTCGTGGCCGGCGTCGCAATATTCGATGTCGCCGGTGCGCAGGTCGATGATGCCGGCGCAGGCGGTGATGAACAGCGCCGACGGGTTCTCCTGCGCCAGTTCCGCGTTCACCCGCTCGATCGCCCGCTCGATGGTGATGTCGGGGCGCGTCGCGTTGCTCTTGAACAGGGTCTTGGCGACGGCCATGAACAGCGCCGCCGGCACGCCCTTGCCCGAGACGTCGCCGACCAGGAAGACCAGCCGGTTCTCGTCCAGCATGAAGAAGTCGTACAGGTCGCCGCCGACCTGCTTGGCCGGTTCCATGATGGCGTGCAGGTCGAACTCGTGCCGATCGGGGAAGGCCGGGAAGTTGCGCGGCAGGATGCCCATCTGGATGTCGCGGGCGGCGTTCAGCTCGCCCTCGACGCGCTCCTTCGCCGTCGTCGTCTCCCGCAGGTTCACGATGTAGGTTTCGAGCGTCGACATCATGTGGGCCATGGCGTGCGCCAGCTCGCCCACCTCGTCGCGCCGGCCGCGGGGCAGCTTCTCCAGCGCCTCCAGCGTCTTCGGCTGCACCTGGAAGTTGGCCGCCACGATGTCGCGGGTGTGCCCGGTGAGCGCCGCCAGAGGCTGCACGATCCGGTCCACCATGGCGTAGCCGATCAGGAAGAAGATGATGAAGCCGGTGCCGCCGATCAGCGCCGAATCGCGCACCACCCCGTTCAGCAGCTCCTGCACGAAGCCGATGGAGAAGTCGGCGCCGGAGACGAAGACCTTGCCGCTGTCGGTCTGCAGCCGGACGAAGACGGAGCGGAAGGAGCCGTAGCTATCGGTGTAGGTGGCGAACTGCGGCTCGTCGGTCTCGAACGCCTTCAGCACCTGCTCGGGCGCCTCGGGATAGGGCTTGAAGAAGCGGGAGTAGGTGTTGGTGTCGAGTTCGGCGTCGGTGGCGTTGGTCGAGGCGATCACCACCATGCCGTCGGCCGGCCGCTTCATGTAGGTGTAGACATAGACCATGCCGGTCTGCTCGGCGTATTCGCTGAGCCGCTTCAGCATGGTCATGTAGTCCGCCTCGCTGACCGATTCCGGCCCCTCGATGCGTTCATGGTAGGCGCGGGTGGTGATCTTCGCGGCGGCGTAGGCGGCGGAGAGCAGGCGCTTGTCGATGCTCTCGATCACCGCGCTGCGCAAATTCTCGTAGGCGAACCACGTGTAAGCGGCCGCGCTCGTCAAATTGACGAACAGCAACAGCCAGAGAAGCTTCTGCCTGATGCTCTTGATCGCCATCCGCGCCCCCGCTCGTCCCTGCCACCGGCGGCTGCCCCGCGACAGCGCCATCCCGCCTGGACAGGCCGACTAACTCTTTCAATCGGCCCCTTCCGGGGATTCTGGTACCACATCTAGCAGTGAATAGGTATTCTGGACTTGTGGTCAATCGCCGTCCGCAACCGTCTTTCCCGGGGCAGGGATGGCGGGCCGGACGGCGCGCCTGTGCGGAAGTGCCAAACCCATCACCATGAGCAAGCCTATCCTCCAGTTCCTGAAGCTGGACCGGTCCGAGTTGGGCAAGGTCCTGCGCTTCACGCTCCTGGCCCTGCTGATGCAGGCGGGTCTCGGCGTCGGCACCAGCGTCGGCGACGCGCTGTTCGTATCGCAGGCGGGGCCGCAGAACGTGGCCTACATCTACCTGCTGACGCCGGCGGTGATGCTGTTCTACACGCCGCTCATCAGCTACCTGACGGGCCGCAGCGGCATCGACCGGGTGGCCGACGTCACCTTCGCCGTCCTGGTGCTGGGCGGCCTCGGCTTCTGGCTGGCGCTCACCAATATCGAATTGCTGCCGAAGCCGCTGGATCTGTGGATCTACTACGCCATCAAGGTCTATTCCGGCGTCTGGTACATCGGCCTCTACACGCTGTTCTGGAATCTGGCGGACGAGTATTTCGACATCCAGGACGCGAAGCGGCTGTTCGCGATCTTCAGCGCCGGCTCGGCCCTCGGCGCCGGCCTGGGCGGCCTGCTCGTCAGCCAGCTGGCCGACCAGCTGGCGATCAGCCAGTTCTACCTGGTCTGGGCCGGCATCGCGCTGCTGACCGTGCCGCTGGGCATCAACATCCGCCGCCGTTTCCCGAAGCTGCTGGAGCAGGAGGAGGAGGGCGCGGCCGACAGCGAGGGCTTCCTGGCGCAGATGCGCGACGTCGGCGTGGTGGTGAAGAGCTCGGCCTTCGTACCGGTCCTCATCGGCGTCTTCGCGCTCTCCGCCGGCCTGATGAACCTCAGCGAATTCCAGTACATGAAGGTGTTCTCGGAAGGCCGTTCCGAGGCCGAGCTGGCGCAGCTGTTCGGCCAGCTCTACGCCGGCGTGAACGTGCTGAACATGTTCATCAGCCTCTTCATCTTCTCCCGCCTGGTGCTGCGCATCGGCGTGCAGAACGTCGCGCTGATCGTGCCCTTCTGCAACCTGGCGGTCTTCACCTTCTTCTTCATCGATTTCGATTTTCCGGCCGGTCTGGCGGCGTTCGTGCTGTTCCACGGCCTGATCCCGGCGATCGACTTCAACAACATGAACTTCATCTACAACGGCATCAATCCGCGCTTCAAACAGCAGGTCCGCACCTTCGTGGAAGGGCTGTGCGAGCCGTCGGTGAGCTGCCTGATGGGCCTGTTCCTGCTGATCGTGGGCCCGCGCCTGGCGTCGGAGCAGATGTCGGTGGTCGGCATCGGCCTGGCCATGCTGCTGATCTGCCTGGTGCTGGCGCTGCGCCAGCTCTACCGCTCCTCCATGATCGTCAATCTGCGCCGCGGCTGGCTGGACTTCTCGCGGCGCGAGGAGGAGGTGCTGCGGGACCTGGACGACCGGCAGATCGAGCAGCTGGAGGCCATGGTCCGCTGGCCGGAGACGCCGCAGGAGGACGCGCTGCTGGCGCTGCGCATCCTGTTCATGAACGTGCCGGACCGGCAGCTGGGCACGCTGATCGCCTTCCTGCGCCGCGCCGACGAGCCCGGCCGCCAGGCCGCCCGGCCCTTCCTGCGCCGGTTCCTGGAGAGCGGCAACAGCGAGTTCGTGCTGCGGGTGGTGGACGAGCTCTACCAGAGCGACCTGTTCGAGAGCCCCAGCATCGTCGAGGAGCTGGGCTCCTTCCGCCTGATCGACCGGGCGCAGGTGGAGCAGCTGTCCGACACCGCCGTCTCGCCCTCGCTGCGCGGCGCCGCCATCGTGCCGCTCTGGTTCAGCGCCGAGACGCGGCACGGGCTGAAGGCCCTGTCGATCCTGGACGATCTGCGCGGCGGCAACGAGGAGTCGCGCTGCGCCGCGGTCCGCGCGCTCGGCCATCTCGGCATGCAGCAGTTCAGCCATCTGATCGTCCAGTTCCTGGCCGACCCCTCGCCCGAGGTCCAGCGCGAGGCGCTGCTGGCGCTGCGCCAGGTCGGCCCGCTCTCCTCCACCCGGCTGGTGGCGCCGATCCTGAAGGCGATCGGCCGCGCCGGTCCCGAGATCCGCAGCATCGGCATGGAGGTGGTGGGCAGCTCCGGCGATACCGCCGCGATCGAGCCGATGCTGCGCCTGGCCGACCAGTTCACGCCGTTCGAGCGGCGCGGGGCGGAGCAGGTGGTGAGCGGCATGGGCGTCGCCGCCATCCCCGCCATCGTCTCCATCCTGCAGGACCGGCAGTACGGCTTCGCCGCCCGCGCCATCGCCGCGCGGTCGCTCTCGCGCCTCTCCTTCCCGCAGTTCCGGGCCGGCGTCGGCGACCTGGTGCGCGCCGAGCTGGAGCGGGCCTACGGCGCGCTGGCCCGCTACCTGGCGCTCAACGCCGCCGACAAGGGCGGCGGCAGCGCCGGCCGGGCCGTGCTCGCCCGGCTCTATGGCGACATGGAGCTCGCCTCGGTCGAGTTCGCGCTGCTGCTGCTGACGCTGGGCGGCGACCTGCCGGACTTCGAGCTGCTGTCCTCCTCGCTGCGCTCCTCCAATGCCAAGATCCGCGGCAACGCGCTGGAGACGCTGGAGCAGGGCTGCGACCGCCCGACCTTCCAGCTGATCCTGCCGCTGGTCGACGGAAGGGCGCCGGCCCAGCGCCTCGCCGCCTTCGCCGGTGCGGTGGCGCTCCGCGGCCTGACGCCGGAGGAGATCGTGCACGAGGCCCTGTCCAGCCCCTTCGCGCTGGAGGCCGCCGCCGCCGTCCAGGCGCTGTGGGACGAGGACCCCGCCGCCGCCGCCCCGGTGCTGCGCGAGAAGCTGCACGGCGCCGTCACCGACGTGCTGCAGATGACGGTGCTCGACCTGATGGGCGTTGAAGGCAAGACCGCCCGCATGACCGTGGTGCAGCGCCTGGCCGCGCTCGCCCGCGTGCCGCTGCTGGAGGGCGTCGGCATGCAGGAGATCATGAGCATCGCCCAGCGCGGCGAGCAGTGCCTGGTCGAGGCGGAGACCGAGGTCTACGCCACCGGCGACCGGGCCGACAGCCTGTACCTGCTGCTGGCCGGCAGCCTCCGCATCGCCGAACCGGGCGGCACCGTCACCATCACCGAGGGGCTGTTCGGCATGGAGGCGCTGACCCTGCCGCGCTATACCGGCACCGCGATCATGGAGCGCGGCGAGCTGCTGGTGATCCCGCACGAGGCGGTCCTGGCCGCCGCGCAGACCTATCCGCGGCTGGCGCGCCGCCTGTTCGAGACCCGGGTGGTGGCGGCATGACGCTCTCCAAGCTGAAGCTCAGCCTGCAGGGGCTGATCCTGGCCATGGTGGTGCCGGCGCTGCTGGTGGTCACCGTCGCCATGGGCGTCGTGATCTACGACCAGATCTACCGCACCATCATCGCCGGCTTCGACCGGCAGCTGACGGCGGCCAGCTCCGTCACCGCCGCCTTCATCGACGGCGACCAGCACCAGGCCTTCTTCGAGCGGACCCAGAAGGACGGCTTCTCGCCCGAGGCGATGGAGGCGTCCGAGGAGTTCCGCACGGTCCTGGTGCCGATGCAGCGGATCAAGGAGGAGCTGCGGCTCACCTTCCTCTACACCCAGGTGCTGACCGGCGGGCTGGACATCGTCTACGTGTTCGACAGCAACACCGACGAGAACCACACGCTGCCCGGCTACGCCGACAAGCTGCCCGAGGATGACGCCGCGAACATCCACCGCGCCGCCGCCGACAAGACGATCTACGTCTCGGGCATCAAGCAGTGGGAGCTGTGGGGCCTGCTGAAGTCCGGCTACGCGCCGGTGCTGGACGGCGACGGCGACGTCGTGGCGCTGGCCGGCGCCGAGCACGACATCACCTCCATCCAGCAGAAGACCCGCATCGCGCTGGTCAATGTCGGCATGGCGGGCGCGCTCGCGCTGATCGCCAGCATTGCCATCGCCGTGGCGGTCGCCGGCAAGCTGGCCGAGCCGATCCGCCGCCTGACCCTGGCCAGCTTCCAGGTCGCCGCCGGCCGCTACGGCCACCAGGTCGCGGCCCAGGGGCCGAAGGAGCTGCTGCAGCTGGCGACCACCTTCAACACCATGAGCGTGTGGCTGCAGGAGAAGCTGGCGAAGGTGAACGACGCCAACGCCGAGGCCGAGCGCCACCGCCGCCGCCAGGAGCTGATCCGGGTGCTGGGCGAGCGCGCCGACGGGCCGGCGAACGAGCATTTCGCTGCCGTGCGCCAGGGCGGCATCGATTGCGGCCCCTCGGTCTCCGGCTGGTCCTGCGGCGGCAAGGTCGCGGTCGCCTGGTTCGCCGACGGGGTCGCCGGCGCGCTGCCGGCGGTCGTGCGCCGGCTGCAGATCGCCAACGTCGTCGGCCGCATGCTGGCGCACCATGGCGGCGACGGGGCGCAGGTGCTGGAGCGGCTGCAGGACCTGCTGGGCAGCGGCGTTTACGCCATCGCGGTGCACGACTTCGCCAAGGGCGCCCTCTACGTCGTCGCCACCCGGCCGGTCTTCCTCCAGGCGGTCGATGCCGACGGGCGGGCCGGGCTGGTGGAGTCGGTCACCGGCGCCGAGCGCCGCCCCCTGCCCGCGGGCGGCGGCATCGTCGTCACCGACGCGCTGATCGACGACCCGACCCAGGGTCTGGCCGGCGAGGGACAGCGCGGCATGGACGGGCTGCTGGCGACGCTGCGCGAGAACGCCGTCCGCCGCATCGCCGAACTGCCCTGGGACACCGAGGCGCGGGAGATCGTGGCCATCCTGGCCTACCGCCGCGTCGAGGTGGGATCGAGCACCCTGGACGAGGCCGCCGCATGACCACCGCCGACCGCCTCTTCACGCTCCGCGGCACCGTGCCCTTCGACCGGCTGCGCGCGTCCGAGCTGACCGTCATCTCCGAGGTCGTGCGCGAGCGCGTCTGGCAGCCGGGCGACGTCATCTGCCCGGCCGGCGAGCCGGTGGCGAACCTCTACATCACCTCGGACGGTGGCGCCCGCTTCGCCGGCGGCGACGTGCTGGAACCGGTCTTCGGGGCAGTGTCGCTGCTGTTCGACCGGCCGACGCCCGAGCCCGTCATCGCCGACCAGGCCTCGGGATCGCGCACGCTGA
Organism: Azospirillaceae bacterium; assembly: GCA_035626475.1. Classification (GTDB taxonomy): domain Bacteria; phylum Pseudomonadota; class Alphaproteobacteria; order Azospirillales; family Azospirillaceae; genus DASPKT01. The sequence continues at coordinate 40,440 of DASPNP010000020.1, read as the reverse complement.
TCATCCCGAAGCGCCACTTCTTCACCATCATCAACGAGTGCCCGGGTCTGCTGGTCGGTTTCTTCGAGACCGCCGGCGACGCCGTGTCGGCCCGGCTGTGAGGGCGCGCCCATGAAGATCCGCACCCAGACGCTGGTCGCCATCGTTCCGCTGTTCCTGGGCCTGATGGCCGTGGACGGCGCGCTGATCTATTTCAGCCAGAGCAAGGAGATGATGTGGGGGCTGCGCAAGGAGTTGCGCTCCGTCGTCGTCTCCACCGCCGAGCACACCGCTTCCGTCATGGCGCAGACTCCGGACCCGCAGGCCCTGCGCGCCCGGCTTCAGCCGATCTTCGAGCGCATCGCCGAGGCCAACAAGCTTGAACTGCTGCGGCTGACCACCCCGTCGGGCGAGGTGCTGGTGAACACCGGAACGCGGCCCAACCGCAGCTCGGCCCTGGCCGTGCTGCCGGAGGCGGCGCGGGCGCTGGAGGCGGACCAGGAGTTCTACAGCGAGATCGTCGAGCGCGGCGACGCGGCCGACGACGCCAGCGACCTGGCGCGCATCGGGCTGCGCCGGGTGCGCGACGCCGAGGGACGCGTCATCGCCCTGGTGCAGGTGGAGAGCGACGCCGACGTCTACCGTCAGGAGATGGCCGACACGGCCCGGCTCATCGCCGGCGGCACGGGCATCGTGCTGGGCGTGGCGCTGCTGCTGGCCTGGATTCTGGGCGGGCGCATCGGCGGCCGGATCAAGCTGCTGAACCAGCGGGCGACCGAGCTGGTGGACGGCAGGCTGGAGCGCTGGCAGCCGGTCGGCGGCGTGCGCGAGATCGACGAGCTGGACGGCAGCTTCCAGACCATCAACTCGGTGCTGAACAGCGAACTCGGCAAGTCCCGGCGCAAGCTGCTGGAGAACGAGCAGTTCCGCACCCGCGAGGATCTGCTGGAGACGCTGGGCGAGACCATCATGAAGCCGATCGGCGGCCGCTTCGGCGGGCGCGAGGTGGTGGCCCGCTGCATCAACCCGCTGTCCGGCTATTTCATGGAAATGGCGGAGGCCGGCGACGGCACCGTCGTGGTGATGGGCCGCGCCAGCGATCCGGACGCCGTCGACCGCTCGGTCACCGCCTCCAGCCTGCTGTTCCTGCTGCGCCAGACGCTGCGTTCCAAGCCGGTGCCGGAGGCGCTGGAGCGGGTGCGCGAGCTGTTCCCCGAGGCGGAGGTCATCTGCCTGACCTGGGAGGGACCCGCCGCCGCGCTGCGCCGGATCGACCTGACCCGCGACGGCCGGATCGAGGAGAAGCGCCTGAGCCTGGACACGGCCCACCGCTCCTGCGCCGTCCACAATCTGGAGGGCAATGGCGGCGCGGTGCTGCAGCGCTACCTGGACCGCTACGCCAGCCTGCGCCCGGCCGAGCTGGTGCGCGACCTGGACGTGGTCCTGGCCCGCCGCTTTGACGGCTGCTACGTGGTGATCCGCGACGCGGTGGAGGCGGCGGACAAGGCGGCCTGATCAGCCGGGTCGCGCCTACCCAGGGCCCGGCTGACCGTCTGGACGATCTCGTCCATGGACCGGCCCAGCAGGTCGGGGCTGTTCGATGTCTGCACGACGAAGAGCGGCGTCGCTTCGCGTTTGGCCGGGTCGAGGGCGACGAAGCGCTGATTCGCGGCCTTCAGGTCCGGGTTCTTCTGGTCGTTGCTGGCGACGAAGCGGCCGATCGCGCTCCGCTCGACCGCTTGGTTCGCTGCGGCGCCGCGCGTACCTCCCGAGAACGCGTCCACCATCCCGGCCCGCAGCTCCTCCGGCGACAGCTTGGCGATGCGGTCCAGGGCGGCGTCGTTGAAGATGATGTCGACCGAGCCCTTGCTGGGACCGCCGCTGGCAAAGATGGTGATCCGGGACGCCGTCGGTTCGGGCGTCGCCTGCGGCCGGACGCTGAGCGGATGCAGCGCATCGGGATGTGGCACCGGCCGGGTGCGGGCCTCCGCGGCGGCGTCGGCCGCGGCCAGTTCGGCGGGCTTCTGAGGCTCGACCAGCCCTTGCGCCGCGAAGACCTTCTTCAGGGTCTCGGAGATACGGCCGGTGAGGATAAAGCCTTCGGTCTCCTTCACGCCGAGCAGGTCGCGCGTGGCCTCCATGAACTTCGTATTGTACTCGCGCATGGCCGCCGCGTACTCGCCGCGCTGCGCATCGACGACGGCGGGATCGACGGGCGCGCTTCCCTTGGGCGGGCTTGCGGCTCCCGCTCCCCGCGCCATCAGGGCCTGGGCTTCCGGCGACAGCGTGACCGTGTCGGTCACGCCCGAGGGTGCCGGCGGCGGAGCGGTCCGCGCCTGGGCGGCGCCATAGCGGGCGGCGGCCGGAGGCACGGCAGCGGACGGGACGGCGGACACGGCCATGCGTTCCCCATGGGGTCGGAGCATCGGTTCGGCGATTTCCTCGCCGCTTTTGTCGCGCCAGAGTAGCGCACCCGGCGCCACACCTCAAGGGGTGTCCGCCAACCCGGCCCACCGCCCGCGACGGGTGCTACTTGATGAAGTCGACCCGGCGGATCAGCCCGTCCGTGACCGTGTAGACAGCCAGCACCTCGATGATGGTGTCCGCCCGGCGGGTCACCCGCTCATGGTCGACCACCCGGTCGCCGATGACGATGCGGTGGAGGATCTCCGCCCGGTTGTCGGGGAACTCGGCGAACAGCTTGGCATAGCGGTCGAACAGCGCCGCCCGGCCGCGGATCGTCACCTCCCCGCCGACCTCGGCGACGACCACGTCCTCCGCGTAGGTAGCGGCGAAGGCGGCCGTGTCCTGCGCGTTGTAGGCCTCCAGTTGCGCCTGGACGATGGCGACCTTGTCCGCCGGGCTCTCTCCGCTCATTTCCGCCCTCTCAGCCATTGGCCGCGCGCACATGGTAGACCGGCTGCTTGCCGAAGTTCTTCGCCAGCGACATGACGCCGACATACTCGCAGACCGCCGCCGGGTGGAACTCCTGGTCCTGCTCCTCCGCCTCGTGCCGGGCCATGCTCTCCTCGGTGGTGAGCAGGGCCACGAACTGCTGGGTGGCGTAGATGTGGCCGGGCACCGTCACCGGCTCCAGCCGCGCGGCTCGGTTGATGTGGGCGCCGAAGAAGTTGGGCTTGTCGTTGAACGGGTCGCGGCCGGCGAAGACCGGGCCGGCATGGAGCGAGATGCGGATGTTCAGGTTCAGCGGCCCCGCCTCGCCCGACATCTCGCGCCCCAGGCGCCGCACCAGATCCTTCAGCTGGAAGGCGAAGCGCACCAGGTCGGAGGCGCGGGCGTTCACCGCGAAGATGGCGTCGCCCCAGGTATTGATCATCTCCGGCGCGGGGGCGTTGGCCCGCAGCTCCGCCGCCAGCGCCTCGCAGAAGCGCATGTAGGCGGGCACGCTGCCCTCCCCCAGCTTGCTGTAGCCGACGATGTCGGCGAACAGCATGCAGCGGATCTCGCGCTCCGGTTCCACCGGCACGAAGGGCGGCGGGGCGGTGACCCGGACCGGCTCGGCCGGCCGCTCCACCTCCGAGACGACCTCGTCCAGATCGATGATCTGCAGCCGCGCGATGTCGGCCCACTGGTCGATGAAGTCGGCGGCGCCGCCGGCCAGCGATCCCTCCTGCATGTCCCACAGCGCCAGCAGGTAGGGCGCGGTCTCCAGGAACTGGCTGCGCAGCGTGGCGAGGCCGTGCAGCATCTGGTTCTGGAAGCGGAACAGCATCTCGTGGCCGAGATAGCTCTCGTTCGTGGCGTAGCTGACGTGGTCGGCCAGGCGCAGCGCGTTGTTGAAGCGCCGCTCCCAGCGCGGGCCGCCCTGGGCCACCGCGGCGCGGACATAATCGTCCTTGTCGAAGGGCAGGACGATGTTGACCTCGGCGTCGCGCTCCAGCATCGCCTCGACGAACAGCAGCTCCGAGCCGCAGGCCGCCCCCGAATAGCCGATCTGGACGTCCATCGCCTCCAGACGGCGGGAAATGGCGGCGCGCACCGCCGTCTCGGCCCAGGCGGGGAAGCGCGGTTCGGCGGCGTCCGGCCGGTCCATCATGTGACCGGTGAAGACGACGACGCCCGGCGGCTTCAGCAGCGCCAGCGCCTCCCGCGGCACCGACACCCCGTCGGCCTGCAGCTGTCGCACCTGGCGCAGTACCGGCACGATCTTGGACGAGCGGCGGCCCAGCGCCGCGCGCGCCGCCTCGAAATCCGCCAGCGCCTCCGCTTCCTGCCCATGCATCAGGTGGGCGACGCCGAGGGCCGCGCGCAGCGGGAACTGGGCGGCACCGGGCTCGGCCCGCTCGATGGCGATGGCGAGGTTGCGCGCCGCAGCGGCCGCGAGGTCGCCCGCCCGCTTTCGGTCGCCGAGCAGCCGGGCGGCCAGCGCGGCGTTGACGCCGGCCCGACCGTCGCCGCCCTTCTCGAACGCCTCCACCAGCAGGTCGCGGGCGACGGCCAGCTGCGCCCCGTCGCCGGTGCGCTGCCACGCCTCGGCATGCAGATCGCCCAGCGCCATGAGGGTGGAGGGATCGATCACCGCCTCGCCCAGGCTGCTGGAGCGCACCGCCTCGAGCGCCTGGGAGAGATGGACCACGCTGTCCAGCAACTCCGGCGCCGGCTCTTCCTTGTCGGCCAGCCTGCCGACGGCGGCCATGGCGCGGGCCAGCGCCCGGGCGGCGTCGCGCTTGGGCGAGGAATCATAGCCCGACAGCAGCGGCTTCAGAGCCGCCACGGCTTCGGTCACGGCACCGGTGCGGATCAGCGCCAAGCCGCGCAGCACCATGAGGCGGTGGCTGCCGGGGAAGCGGGCCAGGCCGCGCTCCGCCCAGTCCTGCGCCAGGAAGATCTGGCCGGCGTCGAGCAGGGCGGCCGTGCGCTCCTCCCAGCCGGGCTGGGAGAGCGTCTCGGCGTCGGTCATGCCGTCGGGCACGGAGGCGGACATGGCTTTTCCTTCACTGCGGTTCTGCCGCATGGAGTCACCGACAGGGTGACGCCAACCTGGCCGAAAGTCTAATCCCTACTCCCTCCTATCACGAAAGCCTTGCCCATGGCGGGGCCATAGATTTTACTCAGTCAGGGACAAGACCGCGGCGCGCCGCATGGCGCAATGCCCAACCAAGAGGCGGCGGTGGTGGACGGAACGACCCTGGAACTCCGGATCGCCAACGACCTCGAGGAGGTCTCCGGGCTGATCGAGGCGGTTGAAGCCTTTTGCGAGGAACAGGGCGCGCCGCCGAAGGTCTCCTATCAGCTCTGCCTCGTGATCGACGAGATCGTCACCAACATCATTTCCTACGCCTACGAGGATGAGGGCCGGCACGAGATCCTGCTGCGCTTCGACGCGCGCGGCGGCGGCCTGTCCGGCACCATCGAGGATGATGGCAAGCCCTTCAACCCGCTGACCGACTCCGCGGCGCCGGACCTGGATGCCGACATCGACGACCGGCCGATCGGCGGCCTGGGCGTCTTCTTCCTGAAGAGCTTCATGGACAGCGTCGGCTATGAGCGCGACGGCGGGCTGAACCGTCTCAGCTTCGCCAAGACGCTGGTGCCGGCGACCGCCGGAAACGAGGCTTGACCGCCACCGCCATTTGGGAAATGTACCCCGTGCCCGGCCGCCGACGGCGCGGGCGCGCAGAGGATGAGGAGCGACGCTGATGGAATTGCATGAGGAATCGGTCGGGCCGGTGCTGGTCCTGACGCCGAAGGGCCGCGTCGATAGCGCCACCTCGAAGAGCTTCGAGGAGAAGGTGATGGGCCTCATCAACGGCGGCACCAGCACGCTGCTCGTGGATTTCGGCAGCCTGGACTACATCAGCTCCGCCGGCCTGCGCGTGCTGCTGATGGCGGCCAAGAAGCTGAAGTCCAGCCAGGGCAAGTTCGCCATCAGCACCATGCCGGACCATATCCGCGAGGTGTTCGAGATCAGCGGCTTCGCCACGGTCCTGGCGATCCATCCGGACCGGCAGACCGGTCTCTCCGCCCTGGGCGCCTGAGGATGGGCCGACCCGGCATCCGGGCAAAAAAAGAGGCGCCCCGCTGTTCGAAGGGCGCCCGCAGTACTAGCGCGAGTAGTGAAGCCACCTTAGGCGAAAAACCGGCGCCTGTACCCTGAACATCGGAAGTAGTGGTGCCGGCCCAAAAGGCTAGGGAGGGATTACCCCCTAGCGCCGGGCCGGTCCCGGGGCTCCGCAGCCCTCACTCCACCGCGACGAGACGCGGACGGGCCAGGGCGCCGACGGCGCGGCGCTCCTCGCGCAGCTCGTCGATCAACTCCTTCAGACTCTCGCGGGTGAAGCCGGCCTCACGGTCCTGGGCCTCGCGGGCCAGGGAGATGAAATGGTCGAGCAGCCGGGCCTGGACGAAGGCGGCGTTCTCGAGGTCGGCACTCACGGACGGGGGCATGCGAAGGCTCCGGCTGCGGGGTGATCGAATGACCCGATCCAACCAGTTGCTGGTTAATCAATCCTGAAAGGAAGGGCCCGCGCGGGCCGCTCCTGAGAGGTAGTCCGTCGGTAGGGGAGCCCCGCCATGCCCTTCTGGAAACCCGGCCTGACGGCCCTGCTGCTCGCCCTGTCCGCCACCGGACCGGCGGATGCGGCGGCCCGGGCCGGGCGGGACGACGCGCCGGCGCGGCTGGAAACCGCCATCCCGGCCCCCACCCTGCCCGCCCTGCCGCCCGGCACCCATCCGCTGGCGCTGGAGCGGGGGCGCGACGGGCTGCTCTACGTGCCGGCCGGGCTGGATCCGACGCGCCCCGCCCCGCTGCTCCTGCTGCTGCACGGCGCCGGCGGGTCCGGCGGCCGCATCCTGCCGGCGGTGACGGCCGAGGCCGACCGGCTGGGGCTGCTGGTGCTGGCGCCGGACAGCCGCGAGGTGACGTGGGACGCCATCCGCGGCGCGGCCGGTCCCGACATCGCCTTCATCGACCGTGCCCTGGCCTGGGTGACGGCGCGCTTCGCCATCGATCCGGAGCGGCAGGCGATGGCCGGCTTCTCCGACGGGGCCAGCTACGCGCTGATGCTGGGCATGGCGAACGGCGACCGTTTCCGCCACGTGCTGGCCTGGTCGCCGGGCTTCATCCCGCCGGGTGGGCGGACGGTCGCCGGCGCCAGCTTCTTCCTGACGCACGGGAACGAGGATACCGTCCTGGACATCGACCGCTGCAGCCGCCGCATCCTGACGGAGCTGCGGCGCCGCGGCCGCGACGCGAGGCTCGCGGAGTTCCAGGGCGGCCACGTGCTCAAGGCGTCGCTGCTGGCCGCGAGCCTGGACTGGGCGTTCAGGCCGTCCTGACGCCCGCCGCCCCCCGCTCGACCACGAAGGTCGCGCGGGTGGACAGCGTGCCGTCGGGCGTGCGCACCCGGTCCAGCACCTTCAGCTCGGTCGTCCAGCGCTCCGGCGTGACGTCGCACAGCAGGAAGCCGCGCTGGTCGTTGATGAACTTCATATGCGGGTTCTGCGCCAGCAGCGCATCGGTATCCGGCCGCTTGTCGCCGCCGTCGCCGCCCGAGGTGGCGGAGGTGCCGACGAACTCCGAGGCGACGACGGGCGAGCGGTCGTCGCGCGGGTCCAGCACCAGGTCGCCGACCATGTGCTGGTGCTCGTCGCCGGTCAGCACCACCACGTCCTGGCGGCGCCGCTCATGCAGTCCCTTCAACAAGCGCTGGCGCGCCACCCGGTAGGCCGACCAGGTGTCCATGTTGGCGGTGACGCCGGACCCTGCGTCGCGGTCCATCGGCATCATCATGATCTGCTGCGCCAGGACGTTCCATTGCGCCTTGGAGCGCGTCAGCCCGTCCAGCAGCCACTTCTCCTGCGCCTCGCCCAGCACCGTGATCGCCGAATCGTCATTGTCGGCGCAGGCCGGCTTGAAGCTGTCGCCACAGGGCTGCGGGCTGCGGTACTGGCGCGTGTCCAGCAGGTGCACATCCATCAGCCCGCCCCAGCCGTAGCGGCGGTGCAGCTGGATGGAAGCGCCCTTCGGCCAGGCGGCGCGCCGCAGCGGCATGTTCTCGTAGAAGGCCTGGGCGGCGGCGGCGCGGCGCAGCAGGAAATATTCCGGCGGCGTATCGTTGAAGCCCTCGTGCTCGCCGACCCAGTTGTTGACGATCTCGTGGTCGTCCCAGCTGACGAACCAGGGCGCCGCCGCGTGCGCCAGCTGCAGGTCGAAATCCATCCGGTACTGGGCGTAGCGCTGGCGGTAATCGTCCAGCGAATGCGCCTCGTCGCCGACATGGGTACGGACCGTCGGGATCAGCAGCGGTTCATGCAGGTTCCGGTAGAAGTTCCGGGTGCGGTATTCGTAGATGTAGTCGCCGTAATGGTAGACGAAATCCGGCCGGGCCTCGGCGATGCGCTTCAGCGCGGTGAAGTGGCCCTGCTCGTAATCCTGGCAGCCGGTGACGGCGAAGCGCGCCCGGGCCACGGTCGCACCCTGGGCCGGCGCGGTGACGGCGCGGCCGAACATGCTGCGCTCGCGGCCGGCGACGAAGCGGTACCAGTACTCGCGGCCCGACTCCAGCCCGCCGACCTCGACATGGACGGCATGGCCCATCTCGGGCCGGGCGATCGCCGTGCCCTTCTGCACGATGGTGCGGAAGCGGTCGTCCGACGCCACCTCCCAGCCGATCTCCACCGGGTCGCGCGGCATGCCGTAGCCGGGCTCCAGCGGCTCGGGCGCGACGCGCGTCCAGATGACGAAGCCGTCCGGCAGCGGGTCGCCCGAGGCCACGCCCAGGGAGAAGGGATACTTCAGGAACACGGCCTGGGCGAACGCGCCCGTCGACGAGGCGGGCACGCCCAGCATCACCGCGGCGGTGGCGCCGAAGCGCTTCAGCAGCGCGCGCCGGTCGAGGGGCCTGAAGGGAGAGAAGCTCATCATGTCTCCGGGAGAGGGTCAGGGGGCGGCGGCCTCAGCCGATCACCCCACCCCCCTGTTTCGTGATGACGACGACCGACGGCCGCGGCGGGGTCTTGTCGTCGAAATCCGGCCAGCGGGTGCCGGGATCCTCGAAGGTCGCGTCGAGACCGCTCTTGGTGAAGTTCTCCACCGCGTCGCAGCCGGGATGCTGGACCGACACGAACAGCGTCTTGTCGTCCGGCGTGAAGCAGGGGCCGGTCAGCTCGGCGCCGACGGGCACGCGGAAGAACAGCTTCGCCGTGCCGCGCAGCGCGCCCTCGGTCTCCATGCCGTAGAGGCCGTCGCACTTGCCCGAGGTGTAGGTCCACTTGCTGCCCTGGTCGGTGCCGACCCAGAGCCGCCCCTGCCCGTCCACCGCCAGATTGTCGGGGCAGGAGAACCAGCCGTCCTTGCTGGTGGCGGGGTTGAAGCTGGCGGCCACCTCGGGCTTGGACGGGTCGCCGGCCTTCAACAGGATCTCCCAGCGGAACGTCGACGCCGTGTGGTCGCCGTCGGGCGGGATCATCTCGACGATGTGGCCCCAGGCGTTCTCCGCCCGCGGGTTGGCCGCGTTGGGCGTGGCGAGGTCGGCGAAGCCCTCCTTCAGCCGGCTCTCGTTGTTCGTCAGGGTGACGTAGACCTTGCCCGTCTTCGGATTGACCTCGACGTCCTCCGGCCGGTCCATGCGGGTGGCGCCCAGCAGCGTGGCGGCGATGCGGGCCTCGATCAGCACGTCGCCCTGGTCCTTGAAGCCGTTCTTCGCGGTCAGCGGCCCCTGGCCGTGCACCAGCGGCAGCCAGGCCAGCGTGCCGTCCGCGTCGTAGCGGGCGACATACAGCGTGCCCTCCTCCAGCAGCTTCATGTTGGCAGCGCGGTCGCCCGGCTTGAAGGTGCCTTTGGAGACGAAGCGGTAGACATGCTCGAAGCGCTGGTCGTCGCCCATGTAGACGACGACGCGGCCGTCCTTCGCCAGCACCGGCGTGGCGCCCTCATGCTTGAAGCGGCCCAGCGCCGTCAGCTTGCGCGGCGTGGAGGCCGGGTCGTAGGGATCGATCTCGCAGACCCAGCCGTAGCGGTTCGCCTCGCGCGGCTCCTTGTTCACGTTGAACCGGTCGAAATGCCGGCCCCACAGATACCAGGTGGAGGGCAGGCCCATGCGGTCATGGTTGCGCTGTTCGGGGTGGCTCTGGTCGATGGTGCCGGTGAAGTAGCCGTCGATGTTCTCCTCGCCGCTGAGCCAGGTGCCCCAGGGCGTGACGCCGCCGGCGCAATTGTTCAGCATGCCGATCACCCTGGTGCCCGACGGGTCGGCCGCTGTCTTCAGCCTGTTATGGCCGGCGGCCGGGCCGACCAGGCGGAACTCGGTGTCCAGCCCGTTGATGCGGCGGTTGTAGCTGCCATCGCGCACCACGGCCCAGGCGCCGTCTGCCCCGCGCCTCACCTCCACGACGCTGCCGCCATGGGCCGCCATCTCGACCTCGGCGTTCGCCCTGGTGTAGCGGGCCGGATCGACGCGGTCGGAGTTGGGCGCGGTCAAGCCGGGCTGCATGACCTCGACATTGACGTACTCGTGATTGACGCAGAGCAGCCCGTGGTCCGGGTTGCCGGAGCCCATCGGCAGCGGGAAATAGCCCAGATAGTCGTTGTTGTAGCCGAACTGGCGCAGCTGGGCGGCGGCCGTCTGCTTCATCGGATCGAAGGCCGGGCTGTCCTTGAACAGCGGGTCGCCCCAGCGGATCAGCACCTTGGCCTCGTACCCCTCGGCCACCTTGTGGGTCACGTCGACGCCGGCCGCCAGCTCCTTGAAGCCGAAGCTGCCGGCGGCGCCCTTGGCGGCCGTCGCGGCCTGGGCCAGCGCGTCGCCGGCCGCGATCGGCGCCCCGGCGGCGGCCAGGGCCGTTCCCGCCAGCAGGCCACGCAGCAGGTCGCGGCGCCCGAAGCGGCGCTCGACGATTTCGCCGAAGGTGGGCGTCGAGTCGGGGCTGGTGGCAAGGTCCTGGCGGGCGTCGAACTCGGCGGCGGTCAAGGGCGGGCGGTGCATCGGAACTCCGGGGGCGGCGGCCGGCTGCGGACCGCTGGAACAGGGACGTCGGCATAGATAGGGCACAGCGTCCGTACTACTACTGCCGCCATCTTACAATCGGGTGACACCCGGTGAAACGGCCAATGGTCCATTCGGACAGGATGCCACAGGCGGGGATACGACCTGCGTATAGGCCGACCTTGCCCGCAGGCGCGCCATTGAGTAGGTTTCGCCCTTATGCCCGGCCGTTCCGGCCGCACCCGTTCCCCAGTCCGGATGCACCTCCCGATGCGCCATCTCCTCCGTGCCGTCGCCCTGTCCGCCCTGCTCGCCGCGGGCGTCGCCGCGCCGGCCGCCGCCTTCGAGCCCGCCGTCGTCTTCGACATGGGCGGCCGCTTCGACAAGTCCTTCAACGAGGGCGTCCTGAACGGCATCGAGAAGTTCAAGAAGGACACCGGGACCGAGTACCGCTGGCTGGAGGTCACGAACGAGGCGCAGCGCGAGCAGTTCCTGCGCCGCTTGGCCCAGCGCAAGGCCGACGTCATCGTCGCCGTCGGCTTCTCCATGACGCCCGTGGTGGAGAAGGTGGCGAAGGAGTTCCCGAACGTCCGCTTCACCCTGATCGACGGCACGGTGAACCTGCCCAATGTGCAATCCATCGAGTTCAGCGAGCAGGAGGGCTCGTACCTGGTGGGCATGCTGGCGGCGCTGGCCGGCAAGACCGACGCGGTCGGCTTCGTCGGCGGCATGGACATCCCGCTGATCCGGCGCTTCCTCTGCGGCTACGAGCAGGGCGTGAAGGCGGTGGAGCCGAACACCCGCATCATCGCCAACATGGCCGGCACCACGCCCGCCGCCTGGGCCGACCCGACCCGCGGCAGCGAGTTGGCCAAGAGCCAGTTCGACCGCGGCGCCGACGTGATCTTCGCCGCCGCCGGCCAGACCGGCATGGGCGTGCTGCAGGCGGCCAAGGACGCCGGCAAGCTGTCAATCGGCGTCGACAGCAACCAGAACCACCTGCATCCCGGCTCGGTCCTGACCTCCATGGTCAAGCGCGTGGACGTCGCCGCCTACGAGGCCTTCCGCACCGCCAAGGACGGCACCTGGAAGGCCGGCGCCCACCGGCTGGGCCTGAAGGAGGAGGGCGTCGGCTATTCGCTGGACGAGCACAACAAGTCGCTCATCACCGCCGACATGAAGGCCAAGGTCGACGCCGCGTCCGAGGAGATCAAGGCCGGCAAGCGCAAGGTCGCCAACTACGACGAAGCCCAGGGCTGCAAGTACTGAGCGGCCCCGGCGTCCCCATCATGAGCCAGATTTCCGCCTGGGCCATCGAGCTGGTCGGCATCGACAAGCGCTTCGGCCCGGTCCACGCCAACCGTGACGTGACCCTGCGCATCGCCCAGGGCACCATCCACGGGCTGGTCGGCGAGAACGGCGCCGGCAAATCGACGCTGATGAGCATCCTGTACGGCTTCTACCAGGCCGATTCGGGCGAGATCCGGGTGCGCGGGGAGACCGCCCGCATCCGCACACCGTCGGACGCGCTGGGCCTCGGCATCGGCATGGTCCACCAGCACTTCATGCTGGTCGACGATTTCACCGTGCTGGAAAATCTGATGCTGGGGGCCGAGGGCGGCGCCCTGCTGAAGGGCGGAATCGCGAAGGCCCGGGCCGAGGTCGAGCGGTTGGAGCGGACCTACAACCTCAACGTCCCGCTGGACGCCCGCGTCGGCGACCTGCCCGTGGGCCTGCAGCAGCGGGTGGAGATCCTGAAGGCGCTGTACCGCGGCGCCGAGGTGCTGATCCTGGACGAGCCGACGGCCGTGCTGTCGCCGCCCGAGGTGGCCGACCTGTTCCGCATCCTGCGGGCGTTGCGCGAGCAGGGCCGCACCATCCTGCTGATCACGCACAAGCTGAAGGAGATCATGGCCGTCACCGACGCCGTCTCCGTGCTGCGGCAGGGACGGGTGGTGGCGGAATTCCGCACGGCCGAGACTACTGAGACCGAGATCGCCTCCGCCATGGTCGGCCGCCGCGCCGAGCTGTCGGTCGCCCGCACCCCCGGCACGCCCGGCGAGGAGCTGCTGCGGGCGGACGGGCTGACGGTGACGGATGCGCTGGGCGTGGACCGGCTGAAGGCGGCCAGCTTCCATCTGCGGCGCGGCGAGATCGTCGGCGTGGCGGGCGTCGCCGGCAACGGCCAATCGGAGCTGCTGGAGGCGCTGGCGGGCATGGTGCCGGTGAGTTCCGGCGGCTTCACCCTGAAGGACCGCAAGGTGGACTCCGGCAACCGCCTGACCCCGGCCGAGGCGCGGGCGCTGGGCCTGGCGCATGTGCCGGAGGACCGGCTGAAGCTGGCGGTGGTCAAGGCCTTCCCGGCCTTCGAGAACGCCATGCTGGGCTATCACGGCGATGCCGAGCTGGCGAAGGGCCCCCGGCTGGACTGGCGCGCCGTGGTGGCGCGGACGGCCGGGCTGATGGAGCGCTTCGACGTGCGCCCGCGCCAGCCGGCCCTGCGCACCTCGCTCTTCTCCGGCGGCAACCAGCAGAAGCTGGTCATGGCGCGCGAGATGGAGCGCGATCCCGACGTGCTGCTGGTCGGCCAGCCGACGCGCGGCGTCGACATCGGCGCCATCGAGTTCATCCACAAGCGGCTGCTGGAGATGCGCGACCGCGGCAAGGCGATCCTGCTGGTCTCGGCCGAGCTGGACGAGATCATGGCGCTGTCCGACCGCATCCTGGTGATGTGCGGCGGCGAGATCGTCGGCGAGGTCGCCGCCGGCGAGGCGGACGAGGCCCGGATCGGGTGCATGATGGCCGGCCTGACGGGCCCGGCGGCTGAGAACGGCGGAGCGGCGGCATGAGCGCGGGCGGCGGGGACGAGCTTCCGCGGTGGGTGTCGCTGGCGCTGCTGCCGGCGATCAACATCGCCTGCGCGCTGCTGGCCTCGGGCCTCGTGATCCTGGCGATCGGCGAGGACCCGCTGGCGGCGCTGGGCTATCTGGTCACGGGCGCGCTCGGCAGCGCCACCGGCATCGGCTACACGCTTTATTACGCCACCAGCCTGATCTTCACCGGGCTGGCGGTGGCGCTGGCCTTCCATGCCGGCCTGTTCAACATCGGCGGCGAGGGGCAGGCCTATATCGGCGGCCTGGGCGTCGGTCTCTGCTGCCTGGTGCTCAGCGCCGTGGGCGGCGTGCCCTGGTGGCTGGCACTCCCCATCACCATCCTGGCCGGCGCGGTGTTCGGCGGCGCCTGGGCGGCGGTGCCGGGCTGGCTGCAGGCCTACCGCGGCAGCCACATCGTCATCACGACCATCATGTTCAACTTCATCGCCTCGGCGCTGATGGCCTACCTGATGGTCAATGTGCTGATCAAGCCGGGCCAGATGTCGCCGGAGAGCCGCGAGTTCGACCCGTCCCTGTTCCTGCCCATGATGCACGAGATGCTGGGGGGCCTGGGCATCGAGGTCGAGCAGACGCCGCTGAACCTGACCTTCCTGCTGGCGCTGCTGGCCTGTGCGCTGGTCTGGTTCCTGGTCTGGCACACGCGCTGGGGCTTCGCGCTGCGCACCGTCGGCGCCAACGAGCATGCCGCGCACTATGCCGGCGTCTCGCCGCGGCGCATGGTGGTGCTGGCCATGGCGGCGTCGGGCGCGCTCGCGGGCCTCGTCGGCATCAACGAGCTGCAGGGCGTGCAGCACAAGCTGCTGCTGAACTTCCAGGCGGGCATGGGCTTCACCGGCATCGCCGTGGCGCTGATGGGCCGCGCCCATCCGGTCGGCATCGTGCTCTCGGCCCTGCTGTTCGGCGCGCTGTACCAGGGCGGGTCGGAGCTGAGCTTCGAGGTGCAGACCATCAGCCCCGAGCTGGTGGTGGTCATCCAGGGCGTTGTGATCCTGTTCGCCGGCGCGCTGGAGCACATGTTCAAGCCGGCGCTGGCCCGGCTGTTCCGCCCGGCGCCGAAGCCGGCCACGGGGGTCGCGTGATGGACGAGGCGCTGCTCCTTCTCCTCTCCACCCTGGACAGCACGGTGCGCCTGGCGGCGCCGCTGGTGCTGGCGGCCCTGGCCGGCTTCTTCTCCGAGCGTGCGGGCGTCGTCGATATCGGGCTGGAGGGCAAGATGCTGGCCGGCGCCTTCGCCGCCGCCGCCGCCGCCACGGCGACCGGCTCGCCCTGGGTCGGGCTGCTGGCCGCCATCGGCACGTCGCTGGCGCTGGCGCTGGTGCACGGCTTCGCCTGCATCACCCACCGCGGCAACCAGGTCGTCTCCGGCGTCGCCATCAACACCATCGCGCTGGGCCTGACCGCTGTCATCGCCAACGCCTGGTTCCAGATGGGCGGGCGCACCCCGGCGCTGGACGGGCCGCAGCGCTTCGGCGAGATCACCCTGCCGCTGGCGGGCGCCCTGTCCGGCATCCCGCTGATCGGGCCGATCTACGCCGAGCTGATCAGCGGCCACAATCTGCTGGTCTATGCCGCCTTCGCCGCCGTGCCGCTGGCCGCCTGGGTCGCCTACGGCACCCGCTTCGGCCTGCGCCTGCGCGCGGTGGGCGAGAACCCGGCGGCGGTCGACACGGCCGGCATCGGGGTGGAGTCCCTGCGCTACAAGGCGGTGCTGATCGCCGGGCTGCTGTGCGGCATCGCCGGCGCCTACCTCGCCACCGCGCAAGGGGCGGGGTTCCAGGAGAACATGACCGCCGGCAAGGGCTTCCTGGCGCTGGCGGCGCTGATCCTGGGCAAGTGGAAGCCCTGGCCGACGCTGGCCGCCTGCCTGCTCTTCGCCTTCGCCGACGCGCTGCAGGCCCGCCTCCAGGGCGTCGAGGTGCCGGGCATCGGCCAGGTGCCGGTGCAGCTGATCGAGGCCCTGCCCTACGTGCTGACGGTGCTGCTGCTGGCCGGCTTCGTCGGCCGCGCCATCCCGCCCAAGGCCAGCGGCATGCCCTACGTCAAGGACCGGTGAGACCAGCGCCGTAGGTCGCATGGAGCGCAGCGCAATGCGACACCACCCTGGCCGGGGCACGTCGCATTACGGCTTCGCCTCCATGCGACCTACGGGTGGCTGAGGCTTGCGCGTCGCCAGCCAGATGCCGGCGGCGATGAGCGCGATGCCAGCGGCGTGGTAAGGGCGCGGGACCTCGCCCAGCAGCAGGATCGCCAGCACCGTGCCGAAGACCGGCACCAGATGCACCGCCAGCCCGGCATTGTTGGCGCCGACCAGCGCCACGGCGCGGTTATAGGCGAGATAGGCCAGCACCGACGGGAAGATGGCGACATAGCCGATCGCCGCCAGCGACTTGGCCGTCAGCGGCAATGGCCGGCCACCCAGCGTCTCCATCAGGTGGAAGGGCAGCAGCATGAGGCCGCCCAGCGCGAAGGTGCCGGCGACGAAGCTGAGCCCATGCACTTCCGGCCGGCGGCGCAGCAGGGCGGTGTAGAGCGCGTAGGCCGCCACCGCCGCCAGCATCCACAAGTCGCCGCGGTTCAGCTCCAGCGCCGCCAGAGAGCCCGGATCGCCATGCGCCACCAGGATCAGCGCGCCGGCCAGCGACACGGCGATGCCCAGCGCCTGCCGGCCCGTCACCCGCTCACCGAAGACGGCGAAGCCGAAGGCGACGATCAGCACCGGCATGGCCGACTGCAGCATGACGATGTTCAGCGCCGTCGTGCTCTGCGCCGCGATGTAGAGGAAGGTGTTGAAGCAGCCCACGCCCAGGGCCGACAGCAGCAGCATGTCCGGCCAGGCGCGCAGCATCGGCCTCAGGTCCGCCCGGAGATGCGGCCAGGCGAAGGGCAGCACCACCAGCAGCCCGAGCGTCCAGCGCCAGAAGGCCAGCGCCACCGGCGGCACCTCCCCCGCCACGGCCCGGCCCAGCACGGCATTGCCGGCCCAGAACAGGCCCGGCAGCATCATCAGCAGCCACGCCCGGTCCGCGATCCCTCTCTTCTCCGCCATCCCGCGCTCCTTGCCGGCCGCCAGGATAGGGGGAGCGCCGGTCCGTCAGGCAACAAAAAACCCCGGCCGGTTTCCCGGCCGGGGTTCCTCGTCACGATGGCGTGAGGCTCAGAACTCGTAGCGGACGCCGACCTGGATGTTCCAGACCGACAGGCGCGGCGAGACGAACTTCTGCGGCAGCACCGGGTTGCCGGCGCCGTCGCGCGGGCCGCGGTAGGTGTAGACGTACTTGCCGGTCGCCGGGTCGATGGTCGCGGCGATGCCGGTGGAGACCAGCGGCGGACGGACCGGGTCGTTGACCTGGGAGTAGCGGCCCCAGTTCTTGTTCAGCAGATTGCCCAGGTTGAAGATGTCGATGGTGAAGACGGCGCGGTGGCCCTCGAACACGCTCGGCAGCTCCTGCTCGGCATGCAGGCTGACGATGTTGACCGGGTTGCTGCGGAAGGCGTTCCGCGGCGCGATGCGGCCGGCATACTGGTCCAGGCCGGTGCGCTGCAGGAAGCTGTTCAGCTGGTCGAAGGTGATGCCGTTCAGCGCGGCGATGTCGCCCGGGCCGGCCGGCACGTAGAAGAGCTGGCGGGCCGTGGCGGCATCGGCCACCGAGACCTCGCCCCAGGTATTGTCGGCCACGTTCAGGCGGTTGTCGAAGGTGTAGCTGAAGGGATGGCCGCTGCGGTGGTCGCCCGACAGGCTGAGCTTGGTCGCCAGGTTGCCGATGAGCGTGTCCGCCCAGCCGGCCGACCAGGTGCCGCGGTGCTTGGTCTCATAGTCGGAGGTGGCGACCTCCTTGTCGTTCGGGTTCGACGCCGCGTGCCACTGGAAGCCGCGCTGGGCGATGAACTCGTTGCCCGGGTTCACGTCGGTCACGTCCTGGTAGGCGTAGCCGACCTGGCCCTGGAAGGTGCCGTAATCGGTCTCCCACTGCTTGGACAGGCCGAGGCTCAGCACCAGCCCGTGGCCCTCGGTCTGGTTGACCAGCAGCAGGTCGCTGTGGCCGCCGGGCGTGAAGGTGCCGACCGGCCCGTAGATCGGGCGGCCGTCGGGGGCGGTGCGGACCTGGCGGATGTCCAGCTCGCGCCAGTCGATCGAGTCCTTCACCTGCGTGTACAGGATGTCGGCGGTCAGGACGTAGTCGTCGCCCAGCGTGCCGAGATCCAGCACCTGGTCGACGCCGATGCTGTACTTCCAGCTGGACGGCAGGTCGAAGTTCGGGTCGATGGCGTTGACGTTGCCGTCGCCGGCCCGCAGCAGCGCCTGCAGTGGGGCCGGGATGGCGTTGCCGCGGACATTGTCCAGGATGCCGGTCGGGTCCACGCCCTGGGCGTTGCGGCTCAGCACGGCGCTGGCGGTGGCGACGCCGGTGTTGCTGTAGCTGTTGGATACCCAGACGTTGGGCGAGCCGCCGGTGAACAGGCCGGCGCCGCCGCGCAGCGTGGTGCTGGTGGTCGGCGTATAGGTGACGCCCAGGCGCGGCAGCCAGATGTCGCGGCCGTCCAGCGACTCGTTGTTGGCGAAGCCGAAGCGGTTGACGAAGGTCTGGTTCAGGACCGGGTCGTTGTCCATCGAGTAGCGCTCGTAGCGCAGGCCGCCCGTCACCAGCAGGTCGGAGGTGACGTTCCACTGGTCCTGCAGGTACAGCGCGTCGAGGTCGTAGCCCCACTTGGCCGCGGCGTCGTTCGGATCGCCCGACAGCGCGTTGGTGTAGCTGCCGCTCAGCGCCCGGCGGTTCTCGAAATCCTCGATGCTGGCGAAGGTGAAGACGCCGAAGGCGCCCGGCACGAACAGGTTGAAGACCTTCAGCGAATCACGGTCCCAGCCGCCGGTCAGCGTGTGGTCGCCCAGCAGGTAGGTGCCCTTCACCCGGTAGCGGTCGGCCTCGTTGCTGAGCGCGTTCGCCTGGCGGAACTGGTCGGGGCCGACCAGCACCTGGCCGTTGGTCGAGGGGATGCGGACGGTGGCGGCCATGAAGTTGCGGCCGCCCTGCGGGATCTGGTCGGTCTTGACCTTCTTGTGGCTGTACTGGACCTCGGTCGAGAAGCTGTCGGTCCAGTCGGAGAAGAACTGGCCGGCGTAGCTGTCCATCTCGATGGCGCGGCTGTACCAGCTGGCGAAGGTGCCGACCTGGCCGGTGGCCGGGTTGTCGTTCTGGTTGATCAGCTGCGAGCCGGTGGTGCGCTGATAGTTCACGGCGAGGCGATGCTCGTCGTTGATGTTCCAGTCGACCTTGGCGATGCCCTTCTTGGAACCGCTGGGCGTGGAGGCCGGGGCGGTCAGCGGGTCGAAGCTGTAGACGCGCTTGGAGATGTCGATGATCCGGTCCAGGTCGGCCTGGCGGACGCGCGCGATCTCGTTCGGGCGGCCGGAGCCGAGCGGGCCGAACAGCGTGGGCTGCGAGGCCTTGAACTCCTCGTAGCCGCCGAAGAAGAACAGCTTGTCCTGGATGATCGGGCCGCTCAGCGTGGCGCCGTAGGTCTTCTCCTCGAAGACCTGGTTGATGGTCCGGTTGCCCGACTTCTCGCCCGACAGGTCCTGGTCCGTGTAGTAGTAGTAGGCGCTGCCGTGGAAGTCGTTGGTGCCCGACTTGGTGACGGCGTTGATGGTGGCGCCCTGGAAGCCGGAATAGGTGACGTCGTAGGGGGCGATCAGGGCG
Organism: Azospirillaceae bacterium; assembly: GCA_035626475.1. Classification (GTDB taxonomy): domain Bacteria; phylum Pseudomonadota; class Alphaproteobacteria; order Azospirillales; family Azospirillaceae; genus DASPKT01. The sequence goes on along the minus strand of DASPNP010000020.1, from coordinate 20,925 downwards.
GAGACCTGGTCGATCCAGTCCAGCGACAGCGGCGGCTGCTGCGTCGGGTAGCCGTTCAGGTTCAGGCCGAAATCGTCGCCGATGCGGACGCCGTCGACATTGATGCTGTTGAAGCGGCCGTTGGTGCCGGCGACCTGCAGCAGGCCGGAGCGCGCCAGATCGACCGTGATGCGCGGGTCGAGCTTCAGCGCGTCCTTGATGTCGCGGCTGATGGTCGGCGTGTTCTCCAGCGTCTCGCGGCTGATGGCCAGCGACGGGCCGGTGGCGAGCGCGGTGGTGACCAGCTTGTCGCCGGTGACGACGACCTCCTGGATCGTGTCGGCCGGCTGCTCCAGCGCGACCTCCAGCCGGTAGGGCTCGCCCAGGCGGATGAAGACGTCCGGCACCGACTGGGCCGGCACGCCGGGCACGCCCGAGATCTTCACCGTGTAGGGACCGCCGGCGCGCAGGCCCTGGGCTTGAAAGCGGCCGTCGGCATTGACGGTGGCGGTGGAACGGCTGCCGGAGAAGTCGTGGGTGACCTCGACCTGGGCGCCGGTGGCCGGGCTGCCGTCGGGCAGCGTCACCGTGCCGACGATCGCCGAGGAGGTGGTCTGCGCCGCCGCCGGCACGGCGAAGCCCGCCGCCACCGTCAGCCCGACCGTCAGCCCCACCGCCGCCGTGCCCAGATGCAGCGCCTGCGCATAGGCGCGCAGCCGCGAACTAATCCCCTTGGACATAAAACCACCCCCCTCAGGTGCTAAATCGATCGAGGTAGGTAGTTTGTACTATAACCCTAGGTCCAGATCAGCTTTTGCAGGGAGCCCCCGCGTGAATTGCGGGCATCCGGCGCTTGGCGTTCACATTTCGCGTGGGATCGTTGCGAAAACGAAACGGGGCGGCCCGAAGGCCGCCCCGCCGCGTACTCGCGATGCCGTACCGGTTCTTAGAACTGGTAGCGGACGCCGACCTGAACACGCCAGACCGAGGTCGGCATGTTGATCGAGTAGTTGGGATCGCGCAGGCCGGCGGAGCCCAGGCTGTACTGGTAGACGCCGTTGACCAGGCGCGCTTCCAGCACGTCCACCGCGTTGCCGTTCGGGCTGAACGGCACCTGCTCCAGACGGCCCCAATCGCTGTCGATCATGTTGCCGAGGTTCTTGATGTCGAAGGTGAAGACGCCCTTGTGGCCCTCGAAGAGGCCCGGGATCTCCTGCTCGACATGCAGGTCGATCGTGTTCACCCACGGGTTCTGGAACCCGTTGCGCGGCGCGATCTGGCCCGCGTACTTCTGCAGGCCGTTGCGCTCCAGATAGGCGCGCAGCACCTCGTAGTTCAGGCCGGCCGCATAGGTGACGTTCGGGTCGGCCGGGCCCGCCGGCACGTAGAACAGCTGGCGCGAACGGGTGCCGTTCGAGCAGGCCGGATCGCCGACCGGGTTGACCGTCGACGAGCAGCGGAAGGTATAGCTGAACGGACGGCCCTCGCGGCTCTCCACGAAGAAGCTGAAGGACGTGTTGTAGTCGCCGAAGAACGCCTTGGTCCAGGTGAAGTTACCGGCGAAGCGGTGACGCACCTCGTAGCTGCTGTCGGCATTGGCCGGGTCGTTCGGGTCGATCAGCGGCAGCTGCTCGAAGTTGGACGACGCGACCGAGCTGGTCAGCGGATGGACCTCGCGGATGTCCTGGTAGGCGTAGCCGCCGCTGAAGTCGAAGGTGCCGAAATCCTCGGTCTGCCAGCTCTTCTGCGCACCCAGCGACAGCACCAGGCCGCCGCCCTTGTCGGTGTTGGTGATCAGCAGGTCGCTGGAGGTGCCGATGCCCGGGCGGCCGTCGGCGCGCGAGGCGTAGATCGGGCGGCCGTCCGGCGCGGTGCCGGTGCGGGTCAGGCGCAGGTCGCGGTAGGTGATCGCCTGCTTGACCTCGGAGTAGATGGCGTCGAGCGAGAACAGCCACTCGTCGCCGAAGAAGCCGAGGTCGGCGACCTGGTCCATGCCGATGCTGAAGCGCCAGGTGCTCGGGACCTCGAAGTTCGGATCCATCGCGTTGACGGCGGCGTCGGCCGTGCCGGCCAGCTGCGCGCCGGCGGCCGGGACCAGCACCGAGGAGCGCGGGTCGACGTTGTTCAGCAGCGGGTTGTTCTGCGTCTGGGCGTTGCGGGTCAGGTTCAGGCCGACCTGCGAGACGCCGTTGTTGCTGAAGTTGTTCGACACCCAGACCGCCGGGCCGAGCGCCGAGAACAGGCCGGCGCCGCCGCGCAGCGTGGTGCCGGGCTGGACGCGGTAGTTCACGCCCAGGCGCGGCAGCCACAGGTCGCGGTCGTCCAGCGTCTCGGTGTTCTCGAAGCCGTAGCGGTTGACGAAGTTCTGGTTCAGGCGCGGCTTGTCGCTCGAGCTGTAGTACTCGTAGCGCAGGCCGGCCGTCAGGGTCAGGTTCTCGACCGCCTGCCAGTCGTCCTGGATGTAGAAGCTGTTGACCTGGTAGCTGAACTCGGCGGCCGCATCCAGCGGATTGTTGGTACCGGCGCCGCTGTTGTAGATGAACGCGGCGGCCGTGCGGTTCTGGAAGTCGGCGATGCTGTTGAACCGGTACTCGCCCAGGCTGCGCTGGACGAACAGGTTGTAGTAGTCGTAGTCGTCACGCTCCCAGCCGGCGGTCAGCGTATGGTCGCCGGCACGGTACTCGGCCTTCGCCTTGCTGCTCAGCGTGTCGGTCTTCAGCACGTTGCTGTGGCTGCTCAGCTCCGGCCCGAAGACGAAGAAGCTGCCGCCATTGTCGGTGATGCGGATCGACGCGAAGTCCAGCGGCGCCTTGGTCGGACGCAGGCTGTCCACTTCCTTGTAGCCGAGCTTCAACTCGGTCGACAGGTTCTCCGTCCAGTCCGAGAAGACCTGCAGCGAGTAGCTGTTCATCTTCTGGGTGCGGTCGTAGCTGTTCGACTCGAAACCGTACTGGGTGTTGCCCGACGAGCCGACGAAGTTGTTGCCCTTGGCGTGCTGGTAGGCGAACGAGACGCGGTGCTCGTCGGTCACGTTCCAGTCGATCTTGCCCAGGTACTTCTCGTCGGTCTCCGGCGCGGGCTGCGGGGCGCCCAGCGTGTTGTAGCCGTAGACGCTCTGGGCGATCTGGGTGACCTGGTCGACCTCGGCCTGGGTGATGCCGCGGACCGTCTGGCCGGCGCCCGAGCCCTCGGGCCCGAAGGCGACGCTGGAGGCGCTCTTGTACTTCTCGTAGTTGAAGAAGAAGAACAGCGTGTCCTGGATGATCGGACCGCCCAGCGAGCCGCCGTAGGTCTTGTCCTTGAAGTCGCTCAGCAGGTTGCTGCGGCTGCCGCTCTTGTCGCCGGCCAGGTCCTGGTCGCTGTAGTAGTAGTAGGCCGAGCCGTGGAACTCGTTGGTGCCCGACTTGGTCACCACGTTCACGGTGCCGCCGGTGAAGCCGGAATACTCGACGTCATAGGGGGCGGTCAGGACCGACAGCTGGTCGATGGCGTCCAGCGAGATCGGCACGCGCTGCGTCGGGTAGCCGCCGGCGTTCAGGCCGAAATCGTCGTTCTGCTTCACGCCGTCGACGGTCAGGCTGTTGAAGCGGTTGTTGGAGCCGGCGATCGTGATCGCGCCGCTGTTGGTCGGATCCAGCGAGACCTTCGGGTCGTTGCGGATCACGTCCTTCAGGTCGCGGGTCGTGGACGCGGCGTTGGCGATCTGGCGGGAGTCGAACTGGCTGCCGACGCCGATGGTCAGCTCGCGCAGGCGCTCACCGGTGATGACCACCTCTTCGACCGTGGCGGCCTCGTTGGCCTCCAGCGGGACGGCGAGGAAGAAGGGCTGGCCGAGCTGGATGAAGACGTCCTCGATCTTGAACGTCTTGTAGCCCGGGCCGGTCACCGTCATCAGGTACGGGCCGCCGACGCGCAGGCCGGCCGCCGAGAAGCGGCCTTCGGCGTTCACCGCGGCGCTGGAGGTCGTGCCGGACGGAACGTGGGTGATCTGGATGTCCACACCGGTGGGGTCGGCGCCGTCGGGCGTCACGATGATGCCGCGGATCGACGAGGTCGTCTCCTGGGCCACGGCGGGAACGCTCCAGGCGGCGGCGGCGGCGATCACCGCGGCGCCGGTGCCGAGCTTGAGCATGGAAAGATGGCGGCGCAGCACGGCTGCCGCCTTGGTCGACTTAGCGGTCATCAAAAAACCCCCGATATGTCCCGAGATGTCCGGACCTTTGTGGCGCGCGGAAAGAACCAGATGGGTATGTCGATAGGACGAAATTGGCGTTACAGATTCATTACAACGCGGCTTGGGGCTACCTCTTTTGTCGGCCTCTCGGCTATAAGTCGGAGGGCGTTGCGAATGCGCCACAGGTATTGCGCTGCAACATGGAGCGGGACCGAGGGAGTCTCGTCCATGGGTTGCGCGGCCGCCCGCCGGATTTCCGGCCGGGCGCCGAATTGTTAACCATCACATGGGGATATCGCGCCGTGATCGGATCCGTCGGCCGCCGTCTTGTCCTGTTCCTCCTGGCCGTGGCCGTCGTCGCTGCGCCGCAACATGCAGGTGCCGCCGAGTCGCCGCGCATCACCCTGCAGGTGCTGTCGACAACCGACCTGCACATGACCCTCATGGACTATGACTATTACGGCGACCGGCCCGAGGCGGGCATCGGCCTGACCCGCGTGGCCAGCCTGATCCGGCAGGCCCGGGCCGCCAACCCCAACACGCTGCTGGTCGATGCCGGCGACCTGATCCAGGGCACGCCGATGGGCGATTACGTGGCGCGCGAGCAGGGCCTGCCGCCCGGCACCACCCATCCCGCCATCGCCGCCATGAACCTGCTGGGCTACGACGCCGCCGCACTCGGCAACCACGAGTTCAACTTCGGCCTGGAGTTCCTGCGCGACGCCTACCGCGACGCCAAGTTCCCCGTGCTCTCGGCCAACGTTCTGGTGGTCGACGGCGACCAGGACCCCGCCAACGACAAGACGCTCTACGCCCCCTCGGCGCTGCTTGAGCGCACGCTGGTCGATTCGGCCGGCGCCAAGCACACGGTGAAGGTCGGCATCATCGGCGTCCTGCCGCCGCAGATCATGGTCTGGGACAAGGACAAGCTGGAGGGCCGCGTCGCCGCCATCGACATGGTGGACGCCGCCGCCAAGGCCGCCCAGGACCTGCGCCGCCGGGGCGCGGTGGCCGTTGTCGCGGTCGCCCATTCCGGCCTGTCCGGTCAGCCGCGCGAGGGCATGGACGAGAACGGCTCGGCCTATCTGGCGCAGGTGCCCGGCATCGACGCCGTGGTGACCGGCCACTCCCACCGCGTCTTCCCCGGCCCCGATTATGAGGGTTTCCCCGGCGCCGACATCGCCAAGGGCACGCTGCACGGCAAGCCCGTGGTCATGTCCGGCTTCTTCGGCAGCCATCTCGGCGTGATCCGGCTGGAGCTGGAGCGCAAGGGGAAGGAATGGGCGGTGGTCGGCGGCGGCGCCGAGACCAAGGCGCTGATGCAGCGCGTCGACGGTCGGCCGCAGCCCACCACCACGCCCGATGCCGAGGTCACGGCGCTGCTGCGCCACGACCACGACAACACGCTGGCCTATGTCCGCCGCGCCGTCGGCCGTACCACCGGCCGCATCGAGAGCTATATGGCCCATCTCGGCGACAGTCCCGGGCTGGATCTGGTGGCCCAGGCTCAGCGCCGCTTCGTCGAGACGCAGCTGAAGGGCACGCCGCACGCCGGCCTGCCGATCCTGTCCGCCGCCGCCCCCTTCAAGGCCGGCGGGCGCCCGGGCGTGGACTATTACACCGACATTCCCGCCGGGCAGTTCGCCCTGCGCAACGTCGCCGACCTCTACCTCTACCCCAACACGGTGACGGCGGTCGTGGTGACCGGCGCCCAGGTGCGGGAGTGGCTGGAGATGTCGGCGCGCATCTTCAACACCATCGACCCGGCCAAGACGGAGCCGCAGCGCCTCGTGAACGGCCGGGTGCCGAGCTACAATTTCGACGTGCTGGACGGCGTCACCTACCGCATCGACGTCACCAAGCCGCCGCGCTACGACCAGGAGGGCAAGCTGGTCGCCGCCGACAGCCGCCGCATCCTGGATCTCGCCTACCAGGGCAAGCCGGTGGCGGACGACCAGCGCTTCGTGGTGGTCACCAACAATTACCGCGCCAATGGCGGCGGCACCTTCCCCGGGCTGGACGGCAGCAACATCGTCTATTCCGGAACCGAAACGATCCAGCAGCTGATCGCCGACCATATCCGCCAGATCGGCGTGGTGGAGCCCTCCACCAACCGGACCTGGAGCTTCGCGCCGGTGCCGGACAACCCGACGATCCTCTATGACAGCTCGCCCAAGGCGCAGGAGCTGCTGTCGCGCTACCCGAACGTCACCTACCAGGGCCCGGGCGAGAACGGCTTCTCGGTCTACAAGGTCGATCTGTCGGCCAAGGCCGTGAAGTGAGGCCGCGCGTCTACCTGGCGGGTCCGGAGGTCTTCCTCCCGGACCCGCCGGCGGCCGCCGCCCGGCTGCAGCGCCTCTGCGCCGACCACGGGCTGGAGGGGGTGTTCCCGCTGGACCAGGCCGTGGCGCCGCGGGATGGCGAGCCGCCGTCCGGCCATGCCGCCCGCATCCGCGCCGCCAATCTGGACCTGATCCGCGGCGCCGACCTGGTCATCGCCAATGTGACGCCCTTCCGGGGCCCCTCCCCCGATGACGGTACGGTCTACGAGATGGGATTCGCGACGGCGCTGGGCCGCCCGGTCTTCGCCTACAGCGACGATCCGCGCAGCCTGCTGGAGCGCACCCGCTCCCTGATGCCGGTCTCGGAGCGCGACGGCGTCTGGCGGGACGGCCAGGGCATGATGGTCGAGGAGTTCGGCCTGCCCGTGAACCTGATGCTGGTCGATCCCGCCACCGGCGGCGTGCATGCCGGCGCGGAGGCCGCCATCGGCGCGGCCGCCGCCTGGTGGCGGGACCGCGCCGGGGCGCCTCAGCCCAGATAGGTGTCCGGATTGCCGACGCCGCTGACGCCGAGGAGTTGCACCACGCCGCCATTGTTGAGGCTGAGGACCGTGTCGGCGATGCCGTCATTGTCCAGGTTGGCGTTGGCGTTGATTGCGGTGACCTGCACCCCGTCCATCAGGCGGATGCGGTCGGTGCCGCGCTGGAAGTCGGTGATGCGGTCGATGCCCGTATTGACCGAAACGCCCTCCACCAGCAGCCCGATCTCGAAGATGTCGGCACCCAGCCCGCCGCTCATCGTGTCGGTACCGCGGCCGCCGTCGAGCCAGTCGTCGCCCCGGCCGCCGTCCAGGACGTCGTTGCCGTCGCCGCCCCGCAGCCGGTCCACCCCGTTGCCGCCCAGCAGCTTGTCGTTGCCGGCCAGACCCAGCAGCGTGTCGTCGCCGTTCAGACCGCTAATGACGTCGTGGGCGATGGCGCTGCCGGTCAGCGTCTCGGCCCCGTTGCCGCCGGTCAGCACCTTGTTCGCCAAGCCGGTGACCGTCAGCGCGACGGTCCCCGTCGCCGTGCCGCCCCGGCCGTCGCCGATCGTGTAGGTGAAGCTGTCCGAAGCGGTGGCGTTCTCGCCCAGCCCGGTGGCGGTGTAGCGATACACCAGGAAGGTGCTGCCGCCTTCCACCAGCGTGGTCAGCGTTCCCTTCGAGGGGGTGCCGGCCGAGACGAACTGCAGCGGGTCGCCATCGGGATCGCTGTCGTCCGCCATCAGGTCGGCGATGTCGATGAGGAACTCCGTCTCCTCGTAGATCTTGGTGGAGGCGCCGAAGGAGTCGTTCACGGCGACCGGCGGCCGGTTGACCGGCACGACCGTCAGCCGGAAAATGTCCGTCGCGGAGAGTTCGCCGTCGCTGGCCGTCACCCTGATGTCCAGGTCGCCGGTGAAGGACTGGGGCGGCGTTCCCGAGAAGGCGCCGCTCGCCGCGTCCAGGGTGAGCCAGGACGGCTGGACGGCAAGCGCCTTGCCGCCGCCGTCCACCGCCGTGTAGGCGTAGGTCAGCGTATCGCCGTCGACATCCTTGAAGGTGCCGGCCGGCAGGCCGAAGCTCCAGGCCGCGCCCTGCTTGGTGCTCTGGTCGGCGATCGAGGCGGCCAGCACCGGCGCGTCGTTCACGGGCGTGACGGTGAGGACGAAGGTGTCCGCGGCCGAGGTCTCGCCGTCGCTGGCGGTCACCCGCACCGCCAGCGTGCCGTTGAAATCCTGCGGCGGCGTGCCGCCGAAGGTGCGCGTCCCCGCGTCGAAGCCCAGCCAGGAAGGCTGGTCGGCCAGCGGGTTGCCCTTGCCGTCGACAACGTCGAAATCATAGGCCAGGGTGGCATCGTCCACGTCGGTGAAGGTGCCGGCGGGAAAGGTGAAGGTCCAGGCCGAATCCTCGGGCGAGCTCTGGTCCTTGATCGCCTCGGCGACAACAGGGGCGTCGTTCACCGGCGTGACGGTCAGCTTGAAACTGTCGGACGCCGAGGCGCCCTCGCCGTCGGTGGCGGTGACCTCGACGGTCAGGACGCCGCTGTACTCCTGCGGCGGGGTTCCGGTGAAGCTGCGCGTATCCTTGTCGAAGCTCAGCCAGGTCACCGGGTCGCCCTTCCCGTCCTTGACGGTGGCGGCGTAGGCGAGGGTCGCGTGGTCCACGTCCTTGAAGGTGCCGGCCGGCAGCACGAAGCTGACCGGCTCGTCCTCCGGCGAGCTCTGGTCCGGGACCGGCGCCGCGAGGACGGGTGCGTCGTTCACCGGGGTGACGGTCAGCTTGAAGATGTCGGAGGCGGAGGACGCGCCGTCGCTCGCGGTCACCTTGACGAACAGTTCGCCGTTGAAGTCCTGCGGCGGCGTGCCGCTGAAGGTGCGCGTCGCCGCGTCGAAATCCAGCCAGGAGGGCTGCGATGCGAGCGCGGTCCCCTGCGCGTCGACCACCGTCCGGCTGTAGGTGGGCGTGGTGCCGTCCGGGTCGGTGAAGGCGTTCGACGGAACGGTGAAGGTCCAGGCGGCGTCCTCCGCCGTGGACTGGTCGGCGATGGCCGTCTTCAGCTGGGGCGCGTCGTTGACCGTGGTGACCTGGACCATGACCTTGGCCGACAGGTTCTGGTCCCGGTCGGTCGCCGTGACGACGATGGTCCGCCCGGCATTGGCCGGCGAGTCGCTGCTGTCGTTGTAGACCACGTTGCGCAGGATCGTCTGCCAGTAGGAATCCTGCGCATTGTCCTTCGTGATCGTCAGGACGCCGTTTGCGACCGTCAGCTTGCCGTCGCTGAGGGCATCCTGTCCCGCCTTGCTCAGCGACAGGCTCTCGGTCGCGGCGAATCCGGCCGGCAGGGTGACGGTGAGCATGTCGGCCCGGTTCGTTCCCGCGCCCCCGCTGCCGGCGGTGGTCCCCGTGGTGATGGTGGCATTGGGGAAGAGCAGGATGGCCGTCTGCTCGGTGAACTGTGTCTGGGCGTCGTTGCCGCTGCTGCTGGTGCCGTTCAGGTCGAGGATCAGGACGGTCATGGAGTGCTCCCGTGTGTCGCGTCGTTCCGGACACACGGGGGCTGCTCCTGGCGGCGGCCCAGGATCGGAAAGGCGGCGCGGAACACCCGCACCGCACGCTCCGATCCCGCTGGCCGCAGCTGGGATCTCTGATGATCAGGGGGAAATTCGTCTTGGCTTCACCATCCCATGATCGAGGCGGTTGCCCCCGCGCTCCTTGAGGATGTGCAGCATTGGTGAAATTGTTCCGTATACGTTACGGAGCAGACGGTTACTGCCCGGACAGGGAGAAAAATCACCCTTTCCATCCGCAATACCGGCCTGGACCGCGCATCGGCTAGCCCTTTCCAGCGAGAGGCTGTCCTGCTCCAGGCTCCGCATAAGCAAAAGGCGCCCGCCGCGGTCGCGACGGACGCCTTCAGGCAAGCGGCTACATTAGATCAGGCGGCGTCCTGCGACGTGCTCACCCGGCGGAAACGCTCCTGGTCCTGGACGACCTCGAGCGCGAGGCTGAGCCGGTCGCTCGACCGGCCGTCGACCAGGAACTCGACATGCGGCGGGTGACCCGGGCGCTGGTGCACGGCGTGGACCAGAAGGCGGCGCTTGGGCAGCCTGACCTCTTCCATCCAGTCGCCCGGCTTGGGCACCTCCGCAACGCGCCTCGACAAAACCATGACATGCTCCTTCACTCTGGGCGGCGTCCTGGGGGAGGTGACCCGATCCCGGGGTTCGTTGCGGACGACGCCTCGAAGAAGATCATACGGCAAAGCGGGGGAGGAGGGGTATAGCTTCGAGCGCCGGCTGAGCCCCCCGATGTCGGAAATCAGGGGGTGCCGCAAAATTGCTACGGGTCGCGGCCCCGCCCCTCCCCGGCCGTCCTCAGTCCTCCTCCTCGCGCGGCCGGTTCAGCTGGAACAGCAGCAGCGACCGCCCCGTGACCTCGAACACGTCGCCGGCATTGTGGCGGGACGGCTCGTCCATCTCGGGCCGGGCGGTGTCGATCAGGCAGGCCCAGTCGATGCCGCCGACCACCGTCGGCAGGGTGAAGGGCACGACGTCGTGGTAGGAGTTGAAGACCATCAGCAGGGTGGCGTCGCCGGCGGGCTTGATGATGCCGGTCGCCTGGGCGCGGCCGTCCAGCAGCATGCCCAGGCAGCGCGCCACCGGGTCCTGCCACTGCTCCGGCGTCATCTCCACGCCGGCGGGCGTCAGCCAGGTCACGTCCTTCACGTCCAGCTCGGGATTGTGCTCACCGGTGAGGAAGCGGCCGCGCCGCAGCAGCGGGTTGGCCCGGCGGATCGCCAGCAGCCGGCGCACGAACCGGCGCAGCACCCGGTCGCGGGGCGTGATCGCGGCCCAGTCGATCCAGCCGATCTCGTTGTCCTGGCAGTAGGCGTTGTTGTTGCCCATCTGCGTCCGGCCGAACTCGTCGCCGGCCAGGATCATCGGCGTGCCCTGCGACAGCAGCAGCGTGGCCATGAGGTTGCGCTTCTGCCGCTCGCGCAGCTCCACGATCTCCGGATCGTCGGTCGGCCCCTCGACGCCGTGGTTCCAGCTGATGTTGTGCGAATGGCCGTCGCGGTTGCCCTCGCCGTTCGCCTCGTTGTGCTTGTCGTTGTAGGAAACGAGGTCGTGCAGGGTGAAGCCGTCATGGGCGGTGATGAAGTTCACGCTGGCCCAGGGCCGCCGCCCCCGCCGGTTGAAGACGTCGCCGCTGCCGGTGAGCCGGGCCGCCAGTTCCGGCAGCTTGCCCTCGTCGCCCTTCCAGTAGGCGCGGACATTGTCGCGGTACTTGTCGTTCCACTCCGCCCAGCCCGGGGCGAAGCCGCCGACCTGGTAGCCGCCGGGGCCGCAGTCCCAGGGCTCGGCGATCAGCTTGACCCGGCTCAGCACCGGGTCCTGCCGGCAGCTGTCCAGGAAGCCGCCGCCCTCGTCGAAGCCGTGCGTCTCGCGCGCGAGGATCGTTGCGAGGTCGAAACGGAACCCGTCGACATGCATCTCGGTGACCCAGTACCGCAGGCTGTCGGTCACCATCTGCAGCACGCGGGGATGGCTGAGGTTCAGCGTGTTCCCGGTCCCGGTGTCGTTGATGTAGTAGCGCGGCTGGTCGGGCAGCAGGCGGTAGTAGCTGGCATTGTCGATGCCCTTGAACGAGAGGGTCGGCCCCATCTCGTTGCCCTCGGCCGTGTGGTTGTAGACCACGTCGAGGATGACCTCGATCCCGGCCTCGTGGAAATGCGCCACCATCTCCTTGAACTCGGAGATGACCGGGCCCGCCAGGTAGCGCGGGTCGGGCGCGAAGAAGCCGATCGAGTTGTAGCCCCAGTAGTTGGTGAGGTTCTTCTCCACCAGGTACCGGTCGTCGACATAGGCATGGACCGGCAGCAGCTCCACCGCCGTGACGCCCATGCCGCGGATATAGTCGACGATCTCCTTCTGCATCATGCCGGCGAAGGTGCCGCGCAGCTTCGCCGGAACCGCCGGGTGGCGCATGGTGTAGCCGCGCACATGCGTCTCGTAGAAGACGGTGCGCTCCCACGGGATCGCCGGCTTGCGCTCGCGGCCCCAGGTGAAGGCCGGGTCGACCACGCGGCATTTCGGCATGTAGGCGGCGCTGTCGCGCTTGTCGAAGGACAGGTCGGCCTTGTTGCCGCCGACCCGGTAGCCGAACAGCGCGTCGTTCCAGGTCAGCTTGCCGATATGCGCCTTGGCGTAGGGGTCCAGCAGCAGCTTGTTCGGGTTGAAGCGGTGGCCCGCCTCGGGCGCGTAGGGCCCGTGGACGCGGTAGGCGTAGATCGTTCCGGGCCGCGCGTCCGGCAGGTAGCCGTGCCAGACCTCGTCGGTGTATTCCGGCAGCTCGATCCGCTCCAGCTCGCGCTTGCCGTCGGCGTCGAAGATGCAGAGTTCCACCTTGGTGGCGTTCGCGGAGAAGAGGGCGAAGTTCACCCCCAGCCCGTCCCAGGTGGCGCCGAGGGGAACGGGCGAGCCCTCCTCGATGCGGGAGCGCTGGAGCAGCTGGGGAGAGACGGGTTTCTGCATGACCGTTCCGGCGTTCGGGGTGGATGTCCTGGGGTTAGCCCTGCCTCAACAGCGTAGCCCCCTTCTTGGTTCAACGGCCCAAAGGGGGACCTATGCTAAGGGCATCCGACCGTCCGCGCCGGGAACCTCCCGGTGGTGCCATCGCCCGCAGGCGCAGTGCCCCTTATGATGGAGCCGGACCGCTCGTGTCCCTTCCGTTTGCGGCGTTGAGGGGCGGAGCGAACCCCCCTACCGTCCCCCTGACAGGCAATCGCCGGGGGTCCGTCCATGGTCATGACCGCGCAGCATGAACCCGTCCCGCTGGGGGCGGCGCCGGATTACGGCCTGCCCGAACGTGAGCCGGGTCAGGTGCGGCTGGCGCTGCGGGACATCGCCGGCGGGCTGGCGCGCTGGCCGCTCTGGTCGCTGCTGGCGCTCCAGGACATCCGCCAGCGCTACCGCCGCTCCGTGCTGGGACCGCTGTGGCTGACCATCAGCATGGGGGTGCTGGTGTCGGCGCTGGGACTGCTCTATTCCGGCCTGTTCAAGCAGCCGGTCGAGACCTTCGTGCCCTACCTCGCGGCGGGGTTCATCGTCTGGGGCCTCGTCTCGGCCCTGGTTAGCGACGGGTGCCAGTGCCTGATCCTGGCCGAGCGCACCATCCGGCAGATCCCGCTGCCGCTCACGGTGCATGTCCTCAGGGCGGTCACCGCCAACCTGATCGTGGCGGCGCACAACGCGCTGATCTTCGTGGCGGCGGCGCTGATCTTCCAGGTGCCGGTGACGGCGTACACCCTTCTGGCGCTGCCGGGACTGCTGCTGGTGCTGCTGAACGGGCTGTGGATCTCCATGGCGCTCGGCATGATCTGCGCCCGCTTCCGCGACGTGCCGCAGATCGTGGGCAGCGTCCTGCAGCTGGGCATGTTCCTGACGCCGGTCTTCTGGACGCTGGACGCGCTGCCGCCCGACCGGCTGGCGCTGGCCCTCTGGAACCCCTTCTTCCACTTGCTGCAGGTCGTCCGCGCGCCCCTGCTGGGCGGTGCGCCCGAGGCGATGAGCTGGTGGGTGGCGGGCGGGATGGCCGCGGCCGGCCTGGCCGCCACCTTCGCCCTGTTCGTCCGCTGCCGCCGCCGCATCGCCTACTGGGTGTGAGGAACCATGGCCTGCCTCGAGCTTGAGAACGTCTCCGTCGAGTTCCCCGTCTACGATGCCCGCGCCAAGTCGCTGAAGAGCAGCCTGCTGGCCATCGGGTCCGGCGGCCGGCTGGGGCAGGACGCCAAGCGCCACGTCACGGTGCGGGCGCTGAAGCAGCTCAGCTTCTCGCTGCGCGACGGCGACCGGCTGGGCCTCATCGGCCACAACGGCGCCGGCAAGACGACGCTGCTGCGGGTGCTGTCGGGAGTCTACGAGCCCTGCCGCGGCCGCGTCGTCCGCCAGGGCCGGGTGGCATCGCTGATCGACATCACCTTCGGGATGAGCTGGGACAACACCGGCTGGGAGAACATCCTGATCTGCGGCCTGCACCAGGGGCTGGACCGCCGCATGCTGAGGGACCGGGCGGAGGAGATCGCCGCCTTCACCGGCCTGGGCGACTTCCTGCACATGCCGGTGCGGACATATTCCTCGGGCATGTACTTCCGGCTGGCCTTCGCCATCTCGACCTGCATCGAGCCTGAGATCCTGCTGATGGACGAATGGATCAGCGCCGGAGACGCCAGCTTCGTGGAGAAGGTGGAGGAGCGGCTGAGCGGCTTCGTCAGCCGGTCCAGCATCCTGGTGCTGGCCTCGCACGATCTCGGCCTGCTGCGCCGCATGTGCAACAAGGCCCTGCTGCTGGACCAGGGCCGCATCGTCGCCCAGGGGCCGATCGAGCAGGTGCTGGAGGCCTACGAGGGCAAGGCCGCCGCGTGAACTGCGGGAGGCACGGACGGAAAAGGGGCGCGGAGCCGTCGGCCCGCGCCCCTTCGCATTTGTCCGTCCAGCCGCGTCAGATGGCGCCGCTGACGCGGACCGTGAAGACGTTGCGGTCGAAGTCCGCGCCCAGCAGGTTGGAGGCGCGGTCGGTGCGGCGCCAGTCGGCCCCGACCGAGAAGTTGCGGTTCACCAGGTAGCGGGCGCCGGCGCCGTAGCTCCAGACGTCGTCCTCGCGGACCGAGCTCTTATAGTCGTTGCTGGTGTAGCGGACGTCCGCGCTCAGCAGGACGTTGCGCAGCAGCTCGTGGTCGACCTCGACGCCGATCGAGTTGGCGGTGAAGCCGGAGCTGCCCGCCTCGATCGTCTCGGCGACCTCGTTGACCAGCGACAGCCGGACCGAGGTTAGGCCGGTCGGGCGCCACAGCAGGTTGCCGCCGAAGGCGAAGCCGTTGTTGTTGGAGAAGGCCGGGTTGTCATATTGCTGCGAACGGTAGCCGGCGAAGATCTCGCCGCTCGTGATGCCGCCCAGATCGATGGCCGCGCCGGCCGTCAGCCGGTAGCCCTCATTGTCGCGCAGGCTGTCGCGGTCGTAGCGCACCCAGTTGTAGCCGCCCTCCACGAAGGTCGCGAGGCCGGGCTGGAACTCGTAGCCGACGCGGGCCGCGGTTCCGTAGGTATCGCGGTCGCGGTTGTCCTGGTCGATCTCGGCATTGCCGATGCCGCGCACGTCGTCGAAGTCGTAGCCGGCATAGTCGAAGCGGACGCGGCCGGTGATGCGGGTCACGCCCTTGGACAGGCCCAGCGACAGGTTGGTCTGGTCGAACTCGACCGGCTCGCGGCCGCGCACATCGTTGGGCGAGCCGCGCTCCTCATGCTTGCGGGCGTAGTTGGCGCCGGCGGTGGCTGCATAGTCGACGCCGATGTCCAGCCGGCCGTCGCCGCCGATGTAGTAGTCGTCGTAATCCTCGCTGCCGAAATCCTGGAAGCGGGCGAACTCGCCGCCGGTGCGGAAGTTCAGGGCGTGGCGGCCCCAGTTGGTGCCGGCCGTCAGCCGCGGCTGCACGACCAAGACGTAGTCGTCGATGGTGTTGCGCTCGTCGGCGAAGACGTTGTCGTCGTACTGGCCCGCCACCGTCACGCTGGGCCGGATCAGGAACGCGCCGGCGCGCACGCCGAGCGGCGAGAAGTCCGGATTGGACCGGCGATCGACGGCCGTGCCGCGCGCATCGCGCCCATCCTGCGCCAGGGCGCCGCCGGCCGTGCTCGCCAGGATCGCCGCCGTCAGGGCAAGGATTCGGTACCGCATGTCATCCTCGTTCAAAGTCATCGCCGCCTCGGCGGCAAAGGAGGACACCCCGCCCGATTGGGCCGGAAGCGTCCAGCTGCAACAAACACGGCTTCGAGGCGCGAGGAAATTCCTCAACACGGAGAGGACGCACGGACAAAGGGCTTAGCGTCTACCCCTTTATGGATAGGGAAAGGGCGCGCCGCGCCGTTGCCATGCGGTGGCGGGCGTTGCCCCCGCCACGCGCATCGGGTAAGGGGTGCCCCATGAGGCGGACCCGCACATCTGCGGAAAACAACGCCGAGGAGACGCGATGCCTTCAGACGGTGTCCTGGACATGCGCCGGGAGCGGGTCCTGCCGCTCGCCATCGCCGCGGCGCTGGTGCTGCTGGCCCTGCAGCCCTACCTGGCGGTCTCCGTCAGCACCCTGCCCGCCTTCGACGGCGCGCTGAACCTGAACGTCGCGCGCGAGCTGGTGGCGACGGGGCGCTACGGCAGCTTCTACGACAGCTTCGCGCTCTTCCCCGTGGAGACGCAGACCAACGCGCCCTACGTGCTGCCGGCGGCGCTGGTCTATGCCGTCGCCGGCATTGGCGTCTTCACCAGCCAGCTGGTCAACCTGCTGTACATCGCGGCGCTTGCCGCCATCACCTTCCGGCTGGTCGCCCGCGTGGCCGGGCCGGTGGCGGGGCTGGCGGGCGTGATGCTGGTGCTGCAGGTCCCGGGCGCGCTCGAATACGGCATGAACGGCTATGGCGAGTACATCGCGCTGTTCTGGTTCCTACTGGCGGTCTGGTTCCTGGCGCGGGCGGTGGACGGGCCGGCGGGCGCCGACCCGCTGGACTGTGCGCTGGGCGGCGCGGCGCTGAGCCTGTCGTTCCTGACCAAGACGGTGGCGATGATCTGGGTGGCGCCGGTGTCGGCGCTGTTCGCGCTGGCCCTCCTGTGGCGCCGCGCGCCGCCGGCCGCCTGGGTCGCCTTCGCGGCGGGGCTGGCGGGCCCGGTGCTGGCCTGGGAGGTCTTCCGCCTCGCGCAGCTGGGCGGCCCCGGCGCCTTCCGGCTGTGGTGGGCGCAGCAGCTGTCCGAGATCCTGTCGCAGTCCGGCGTGCAGAGCCAGTTGCAGGACACGCCCGGCCTCACCGCCAAGCTCGCCACCCATTTCGGCCTGCTGTCGCAGCAGACCGGCCTGCCCCCCGTCGCCCTGGCCCTGTTCCTCCTGGTGCCGCCGCTTCTGCTGCTGGGGCCGCTGTGGGAGGCCTGGCGGCGGCGCGACGCCGGCACGCTGATGGTGCTGCTGTCGGTCGGAGGCGTCGCAGCCGGCTATTTCCTCTGGTGGCTGGCCGTCACGCCGACGGAGCAGGCCTGGCTCCGCCGCATCCTGAACGGGCTGGCGCTGCAGCAGCTGACGGCGCTGCTGGGCGTGGCCTGGCTGCTGCGCGTCGGCGCCGCGCCGGTCGCCCGCGGTCCGAATTCCAGGCGCCACACCCCGGCCATGGCGGCCGCGGCGCTGGGCGCGCTGATGATATGGCTGGCGGCGGCGGGCAGCGGCATCGGCCGCGGCACCGCGATGGCCCCGCACGACGAAGCGACGCTGGAGGCGGCCCGGGTCATGGCGGCCCAGCCGGCGGACACGATGTTCTTCGGGGCCGGCTGGTGGCAGGCGCCGGTCCTGGCGCTGCTGTCCGACCGGGTGGTGCACGACGCCGAGCGCTGGGACGAGGACCGGCTGGCGGAATTCCCGCGCAAAATCATGGTCTTCGACCATTACGCCGTCGGCCTGGCACCGGCGACGATCGCCGCCCAGCTGGCGCGGTTCGAGAGCCGGCCGCTGCTGGGCGGCCCCTACGTCTCGGTCCACGAGATCAAGGACAAGCCGCAGGCGGAGACGGTCTGGCCGGCCGACAGGCTGGCCGCCTCGGTCGACTTCTCCCAGGGCGACTACGAGGCGCTGAAAGGCTTCCACCAGCTGGAGCCCGGCTACCGCTGGTCGCCCGGCCGGGCGACCGTGGCGCTGCTGCGGTCCGGCCAGGCCCGGCTGTCGCTGACCGTCACGGTGCCCCGCGTCGCCCGCTTCGCCGAAGCGGCACCGGGCTCCGACGCCGGCGTGGCGCTGACGCTGAAGCTGGACGGCTGCCCCGTCGCCATCCTGCCGATCCCGCACCCGGGCACGCACAGCTTCACGGTCGACGTCCCTTGCCCGCCGGCGGGCCGGTCGCCGGAGCAGGCGTCGCTGTCCCTGTCGCTGAACAGCGCCATGCGGCTGCAGGACACGATCCCCGACCGCCGCGCCCTGGCCTTCGCCCTGCACCGCGTGGCCTTCGCGGACTAGGCGGCCCGGCGCCACGCCTGCAGCATCAGGACGGTCCAGATCGGCTCGGCCAGATCGGCGCGGCCCGAGAGGTGACAGGCCCAGGCGGCCCGCACCGGCACGGGGTCGAGCAGGCCGCCATCGCGCAGGCTCCGCTCCGACAGCAGCTCCTCCGCCCAGGGGCGCAGCGGCCCGCGCAGCCAGCCGGCCAGCGGCACACCGAAGCCAGACTTCGGCCGCTGGAACAGCGCGGGCGGCGCATGCCGGGCCAGCACCCGGCGCAGCAGCAGCTTGCCGCCGTCGGCGCCGATCCGCAGCGACGGCGGCAGGCGCCAGCCCAGCGCGACCACCCTCGGATCCAGCAGCGGCACCCGCGCCTCCAGGCTGGCGGCCATGCTGGCACGGTCCAGCTTCACCAGCACGCCGCTGGGCAGGTAGGTGGCGAAATCCAGGAAGCGCACCCGGTCGACCGGGTCCAGCCCCGGCGGCGGCGGCGGCTCGTCCCAGGACGCCACCGGGCGCCCCGTCGCCAGCGCCGGGTCCTCCCAGCGCGCCACCATGCCCCGGTACATGGCGGTCTCGTCCGCGGCGGCCAGCGCCCGGGACGCCTTCAGCACCTTGTCGCCCAGCTGGCGCGGCCGATCCGGCAGCACGGCGCCCGCCGCTTCCCAGAGAGCCGGCGGCAACGCCGAGGCCAGCCCGGCCGCGGCCCGGCGGAGCGGCAGCGGCAGCCGCCGCGCGCCGGTCAGCCGCTCGGCCCAGAGATGGCGGGAATAGCCGGCGAACCCCTCGTCGCCGCCATCGCCCGACAGTGCCACGGTCACCTCCCGCCGCGCCAGCCGGCACAGGGCGAGCGTGGGGATCTGCGAGCTGTCGGCGAAGGGCTCGTCATAGGCGGCGGGCAGGTCCGGGACCAGGCGCGCGGCCTCGGCGGCGGTCAGGGTGAAGGCGGTGTGGTCGGTGCCGAGATGCCGGGCCATGGCGGCCGCCGAGGCGGACTCGTCGTGCGAGGCCTCCTCGAAGCCGATCGAATAGCTGCGCACCGGGCCGTGCCGGCGCATCAGCGCCGCCACCAGGGAGCTGTCGATGCCGCCCGACAGGAACACGCCCACCGGCACGTCGGCCACCACGCGGGACGCGACCGCCTCCGCCAGCACCGCCTCGGCCAGGGCGACGGCCGCCGGCTCGTCCGCAGGCAGCGGGTCGGCGAGACCGGCGCGGGCGCAATCGGCCACAGACCACCAGCGCCGCATCTCCACGCCGCCGCCGGCGTCGATCTCCAGCAGGCAGCCCGGCTCCAGCTGGCGCACCGCGGCATGGATGGTCAGCGGCGCCGGCACGAAGGAGCGGCGCAGATATTCGGCCAGGGCGACGGGATCGAGGGCGTCGGGGAAGCGCGCGTGCGCCCGCAACGCCTTCAGCTCCGAGCCCCAGAGCAGCAGCCCGTCCTTCAGGCTCCAATAGAGGGGCTTCTCGCCCAGCCGGTCGCGGACCAGCGCCAGCCGGCGCGTGTCGCGGAACCAGGCGGAGATGGCGAACATGCCGTCGGCCCGGGCGAGCGCCCGGTCCAGCCCCCAGGCGGCGATCGCCTCGACCAGCACCTCGGTGTCGGAGCGCGAGCGGAAGCGGTGGCCCGATGCCTCCAGCGCCCGGCGCAGTTCGGCGTGATTGTAGATCTCGCCGTTGAAGGCCAGCACCACCCGCCCGTCGGCCGATGCCATGGGCTGGTGCCCGCCGGGGCTGAGATCGACGATGGCGAGCCGCCGGTTGCCCAGCGCCACCCCCGCCGCGCCGTCCGCCCACACGCCGCAGTCGTCGGGCCCGCGATGGGCGAGACGGTCCAGCATGGCGCCGGCGTCGCGCCCTACCTCATCCTCGGAAGCGCCCCGGAAATCCCACAGCCCGGCGATGCCGCACATCGGCCGTGTCCTCAGGCCAGCGACTGGAGATCGCGGGCGGCGCGGGCCAGCACCGGTCCCAACGGTTCGCCCGGTCCAGGGGCCAGCACCCGCATGCTGGCGAACCAGGGACGCGCCCCGGCGCCCAGCATCGACCAGTCGGTGGGGCCGGAGACGCGCCATACCGGCACGCCCAGGGCACCCGCAAGCTCGCCGACGGCCGTGGGCGCGGCAACCACGAGGTCCAGTCCGGAGACGAGCGCCGCGACCTCCTCCAGATCGTCGGTCAGGTCAAGGCCGGACCAGCGCGCCAGGGTCACGCCATGGCGCTCCTCCAGGCCGCGCAGCTCCTCCTCGCCCGCGTCGTACTGCAGATTCACCACCCGTACCCCGGGCAGGCGTAGCAGCGGCAGCCAGTCGGTGAAGTCGGCATAGGCCGGGCGGCGCCGGGCGGTCATCAGCCGCGAGCGCCAGCACACGCCGACCGTCAGCCCGGGACCCAGCGCCGCCAGCCGCTCTGCCCAGACCGCGACGCGGGCCGGATCGGGCTTCAGGTAGGGCGCGCCGTCGAAGCTGGCGAGCGACCGGCGCAGCCAGCGGCCGAGGCTGCCCGCCGGCGTCTCCAGATCGGCGTCGGGGCTCTCCTCGCGTCCCGCCAGGCCGGGGGGCGGCTCCGCCCGCACTTCGGCCGTGGGGAAAGAGCGCCGGAACAGCCCCACCAGGCGAGGATCGCATTCGATGACCGTCCGGCCCGCGCGCGCCATGGCGTCGCGGTAGGCGGTGGCGAACATCAGCTCGTCACCCAAACCCTGCTCGCGCCAGAGCAGGAGAGCCGCATCGGGCGCCGGCTCGCCCTGCCAACGCGGCACGGTGAAGCGGCGGTCGGGCAGCGCCTCGCCCGCGGCGAAACGCCAGCCATAGTCGATCCATCCCGACAGGTCGCCCCGGCGCAGCCGGAGCATGCCGCGCGCCATGCGGGGCTGCGCCAGGTCCGGCGCCAGCGCGGCGGCACGGTCCAGATGGGCTGCCGCCTCGTCCAGGCAACCGAGAT
>DASPNP010000019.1:0-39670 GCA_035626475.1 Azospirillaceae bacterium | reverse complement strand
GTCGCCGGCGACGTGAACGGCTGCGTCGCGCATGACCGCTCGGTGGAGACGCTGGCGCGGGTGCTGAGCCTGGTCATGCTGGGCCAGCGCGTTCTCCTGATCGATCCGGCCAGTCTGGCGCCGCATCTGGCCGCGCCGTCGCCGAGCCGGCCGGAGGCCGCCGCGCTGACCCACCGGGAGGTCGAGGTGATCAGGCGCATCGCGCTCGGCCACAGCAGCAAGGTGATCGGGCGCGACCTCGGCATCGCGGAGAACACGGTCAAGATCCACATCCGGACGCTGATGCGCAAGACCGGGCTGGCGAACCGCACCTGCCTGGCGCTCTGGGCGCTGGATCAGGGCCTGGTCACGGATGCCGTCCTGCCGCCGCTGCAACACACCGCCTGACAGGCCCGGGCGGTGGGCCGGCACGGACGGGCCGCAGGCGACCGCCGCCACCTGCCTCACCAAGCCGGTAGCGCGGCCGATCCGAAACGATGAGCGCGCCCATGCCCAGCAGAATGGCGCGGACAAGGGAGCGGTCGGCCGTCACGGGCGCTCAGATCAGGCGCAGCGCCACGGCGGTGACGCGCATGTGGTCGCTGGGCAGCACGTCGAAGGAAAGCCTCTGGCCCGCGGCCAGATCGGCCAGGCCGGCGGTGCGGACGGACGCGGCCGCCACATGGACGTCGCGACCGCCGCCGTCGGGCGTGATGACGCCGAAGCCGCCGGTGGCGTTGAAGGATTTCACCGTACCGTTGCGCATCGTCCCGCTCCTCGTCCGCTCATCTCAGGTCTCGCTGGTCAGGCCGGCGCCGCCATCAGGAGCGGCCCGGTCAGAAGAAGGATGCTGGCGCTCAGCAGGAACGGGCGCATGACGGCCTCGCTTTCCCAGGCTCCGCCTGTTGCGGGGAGCCGGTGGCCGGCGTCGGCCTGACCGGTCGCGGCAAGACGGAAGGACTTCAGGAAAACCAGAATACGCCATCCAGCAAAGAAAACGATCACGCACAAGAGCTCGGAGGGGATATAAATAGTCGCCAGAGAAAACAATATATTGCCCCAAGCTCAGGGCGGAATTTTTCCAGCCAAGGAAGACTCCCGAGCGGAGCAGAGCCGTGTTCCTTTGTCCGCCAGCCGAAATCGGTCGCGTCGGGCGCGATCGCGGAAGGCCGAGGAGCGGAACAGTTCGGCGGCCCTGTTCCTGGTGAATGTACCCCGCTGTTCGGTGACGCCACGGCGCACCCCGGCCCGCCACCAGCTCCGTCGGCAGGGCGGAGCCTGTCCTGAAAGGAAATCCGCACGGACAACCAAGTGCCGCCCGGGACCGCCCCGGCCATTGCGCTCCGCCGCTTGCCGGAGTCTATGGAGCCGCCTGGATAACCTGACGGGCACGCTAGATGTGGAAGGCTCCCAGCGGCACGGGACGGGCGCCTCCCGCCACCACGACGATGCCGCTGTCGGTCACGTGAAAGCGCCGCCGGTCCTCCTCCGGGTCGTAACCGATGCTCGCGCCGGACGGAACTCGGACGTTCTTCTCCAGAATGGCACGCCGCACCCGCGCCCCGCGGCCGACGTCGGCATGGTCGAAGACGACGCTGTCCTCGACCAGCGCCTGGGAATGGACGTGGACATAGCGGCCGAGCACGGAACCGCTGACGGTGCCGCCGGAGACGATGCATCCGCCCGAGACGATGGAGTCGAAGGCTTGGCCGCGCCGCCCTTCCTCGTTGAACACGAACTTCGCCGGAGGATCCCAGTAGCCGGCCGTGCGCAACGGCCAGGCCTGGTTGTAGAGGTTGATCGCCGGGCTGATGCTGCGCAGGTCCATGTTCGCCTCGAAGAAGGCGTCGAGCGTTCCCACGTCGCGCCAGTAGGGCGCCTGGCCGGCCGGCTCGCCGGGGATGAGGTTGGTGTTGAAGTCGTAGGCGTAGACGGCGGCCTCACCCACCATGCGGGGCAGGATGTCCTTGCCGAAATCATGGCTGCTGCCCGACCGGGCCGCGTCGGAGGAGACCATCGCCAGCAGGCAGTCCCGCGAGAAGACGTAGTTGCCCATGGACGCCAGGACCCGCTCCGGATCGCCCGGCAGGGTCGGAGCGTCCGCCCGCTTCTCATGGAAGGCCAGAATGCGGCCGTCCGCAGCGACCTCCAGGACGCCGAACTCCGACGCGTGGCGGCGATCGACCGGAATGGCCGCGACCGTCAGGGCGGCATCGCGGGCCAGGTGGAACTCGATCATCGCCCGCACGTCCATGCGGTACACATGGTCCGCCCCGAACAGCACGACGATGTCGGGATCGGACTGCTGGATCAGGTTCATGTTCTGGAACACGGCGTCGGCCGTGCCCTGATACCAGTCCTCCGTCGCCGAGCGCATCTGGGCCGGCACGGGAATGATGAACTGCTCGGTCAGCATGCCTCCGAACTGCCAGCCGTCGCGCAGGTGCTGCAGCAGGGATTGGCTCTTGAACTGCACCAGGACGTAGATCGCGTAGATGCCGGAGTTCACCAGGTTGCTCAGCGCGAAGTCGATGATGCGGTACTTGCCGCCGAACGGCACCGCCGGCTTGGCGCGGTCCTGGGTCAGGGGATGCAGCCGGGACCCCTTGCCGCCGGCCAGGACGAGGCCGAGTACCTTGATGCGCATGCCGTCCCTCCCGATCCCGACCTGTCCGGGATTGCGGAACCACGCTTTCTTGACGCCGCGGCTGCTGTCGGCCTCGGGGCGAGACGGCAACAACCGCGCCCTGAGGTGAAGGGTTCCGAATGCCGGGTGTTCGTCTGCTCTCCGTTCATGGTGTCCGGCGGGTCAGCGTAGCTGCTGGCCTCGGCACCGCCCGGTCGAGCGCCAAGTCCGAGGTACCCTCCCGCGCTGCCTCGAACACCCGGCGCACTCGTCCCCGGGGCGAAAGTGTGGATGCGCCACTCTGCCGGAATTTCCAAGGATGACGCGCGTGCCCAAGGGGAATGCACCCGGTCCGGGCCCGCAGGGGAATGGGGGCTGGTCCACCGAGATATCCGATGCGAACCTCAGCCCCATGGTAGCCGGCCCCCTTCCAGCGGGAGACGCATGATGATCCGTGCAGAACAGAACCGCGATCCGCTCATCCGGCAGGGCGCTCACGAACCGTGGGAGCTGGAGGGGAGCCCGGAGGGGCGGCAGGACGGGTACCCAGGTGGCGGCCAGCGACGCGGCTGTCGGGCATGGAAGAGCCTCGGCCGCGTCAACTCGCTCTGATCGGCGATCCCGGGATCGTGCGCCCGCCTCGCGCACCATGCGGGACATCCAACCCCCGGGGCCGCCCTCCGCAGTTCCCGGCGATCGCAGCCCGACCGGCGGAAATGCGGTCACTGCGTAGCGGCTCCAGCGCGCCGGCCGACCCACCAGCAGGATCATGTCGCATCGGCCAAGGCCAGGAGAACAGCCGGCGCGGTCGGACATGCCACGACGATGCGGGACGGCCGCGCCAGGACGCTCACATCGCCGCATCCAGGTAAAGCATGCCAATGCCCATCCAGGCCGGCGCCGAGTGGGAGATCTCCAGGATGCTGCAGCGCCGGCTGTAGCTCTGCTTGATCTCGCCCCAGAACCGCACGATGCCGCCGCCCAGGTGGTCGTACTCGTGGCCCTTGATGTCGTGGAAGCAGCAGAGCCGGGCGTGGCGGCCCAGGTTCAGGAAGTCGCGCTTGGCCCAGTCGTAGGAATGATCGCCATCGATGAAGACCACGTCGAACGGATGGCCCGCCAGATCGTCCGAGGTGGCGGGAATGTGGAAGGTGATCGGCAGCCGGGCGGCGAAATGATCGCGGTCGTGGAAGACGTCGGCGATATCGACGACATGGTACTCCTCCAGCCCGCAGACCCGCGTCAGGTAGGCGCAGGTCAGCGCGGCGAATCCGCCCCGGTCGGTGCCGATCTCGCAGAAGCTGTGGATGCGGTGGCGCCGCAGCAGCAGCAGGAAGTCCACATACTCGCCCGGCACCTGGATGAGGCCGGCGCGCGAGGCGTTCTGGAAGTCCTGGTAGGCGGCGAAGTTCGGCCAGTCGTTGAAGGGGATGCCGACGCGCCGGACCAGATCCAGCAGGAAAGCGCGGTCCGCCAGCCGCTCGGCCGGCGCGTCCAGCATCATCTCCACCGCCGTCCGGATGCGGTCCCGCTCCGCCGCCAGGATGCGGTCGCCGCTGCGGGGGTCGATGTCGCCGCGCGGCGGCGCGGAAGCGGGCTCGGCGGTCCGTTCCGCCTGCGGAACGGTGCTGGCCTCAACGGGGGCGGCCTCCACGGGCCGGACCTCCGGGACCTCATTCGGCGGGGTCATGGGCAGGCTCCGTCAACGGCGCGGTGATGGGAACCGCCGCCTCGGGCAGGCCGAGATAGCGGCGCCAATGCTCGGGCGTGGTGAAGCGCGGATGCGCCTCGCGCCAGCGGTCGCCCAGCGCCGGCCAGGCGTCCCAGAGGCGCCGCAGCAGCCGGACGCCGTCGGACAGCAGGGCGCGGTAATGCTCGCGCGAGCGGCGGAAGGCGGGGATCTCGCGGTCCCAGTAGGTCTCCGCCGCGATGTGCTCGGCATGGCCCATGCGGAACCAGACGAGGTCGCGGACATGCATCCAGGCCGGCGGCGCGTGCGGCCGGGTCGGGCGCAGCCAGTTGGAGGCGACGGCCCGCGCCAGCGCGATCACGAAGCCCGGCCCGGTGCGGGGCGCCGGCCGGATGTTCAGGCCGCCCAGCACCGCCTCGCGCGGCACCCCCTCCTGCGGGAAGCGCGCGCGGATGGCCGCCAGCCCCTCATGGATCGGCTGCGGCGACCGGTCGAACAGCCCGGGCCCTTCCAGGAAGTCCTCGATGGCGCGGATGACCAGCGCGGCGTTGTAGTAGCGGAAGGTCAGCAGATGGGTCAGCAGCCGCTTCAGCAGGGTCGCGACCAGGTGCCGGCGCGAGGGCCGGAAATGCACCGCGGCCGTCACCAGCATGTTGCGGGTCTCGTAGTAGAGCTGCCAGCCGCCGATCTTGACATAGAAGGGCTCGTGCCAGATGGCGACGCCGGGCAGGCCGACCGTGTGGATGCCGCGGTCGTGCAGCCTCAGGCCGTACTCCACGTCATCGCCGCGGATGAAGCAGGGCATGGGCAGGCCGTGCCGCCGCGCGACCTCGGCCGGGAAGGCGAAGTACCACCAGCCATTGTAGTGCATGCCCTGGACGTCGAGGAACCGCTCCAGATCCTGCGGTTCGGTCAGCGGCTGGTCGAAATGGATCGGCTCCAGGTACCAGTTGGAACCGTTGATGCGGGCCCCCGCCTCGTAGAGCCGGAGCGGCTTCAGCCCGTCCAGCATGTGGCCGCCCAGCGCCAGACCGGGCCGCGCCAGCCGGAAGAAGGCGGCCGTGCGCACGAAGGCCTCGGTCTCGGACTCCACGTCGTCGTCCATCAGCACGCAATGGGTGACGCCCGGCCGGTCCATGACCTCCAGCAGTCCGCGGGTGAAGCCGCCGGCACCGCCGAAATTGCCCTGCTCGACCACCGTCAGCAGGCCGCCCAGCGCCTGGGCGGCCCGGGCGAAGTCGGCATGCTCCCGCAGCCCGGCGCGGCCCTGGTTGACCACGACTATGGCGGCCACCCCCGCCCGCGCCTCGGCATCGGCGGCCAGGGCGGCGAGAACCCGGCTCAGCTCGCGCTCGCGGTTGAAGGTGCAGAACACCAGCCCCAGCCCGGCCGGCGCCGCCGAGCGGGCGGTGGCGAGCCAGCGGCCGCCCCGGAGCACCGCCCCGCCCGCTCCCGCCGCAAGTTCGAAGGACAGGATGCCAGCGCCGCGGAAATGCGTGACATCGTTCGCCAGTTCCACCCGGACCGGGGCGTCCCCGCCGCTCAGCGACTGTCGCACAAGGACCCGGGTGCCGCTCTCGCGCGTACGGCGCGTCACCGTCAGCTCGACCTCGCCGGTGAGGTCGAGCTCCAGCGCCAGCCGGTCGACGCCGGTGTAGAGGCGCCACTGGAACTCGAACAGCGCGTTGAAATAGGTGTCAAACCGGGCGCCGCCGCCATCATCGAGCACCAGTCGGCCGTCCAGCACCCGCGCACCCCCGTCCTCCAGCGCGTGCCAGTAGAGCGGTTGAAGATGCGGCGGCCGGTCTATCAATATGCGCTGCAACAGATGCCAGGTGTCGGCCCCGCCGGTGTTGCGGCTTCCCTGCGTTTCGTCTCGCGGCGACATGGAAAACGGTCCGGTCTTGAGGGCGGAAACGCGGTCAGCCACTGGAACACTTCCGCGCATCCGCTGTTCCCTTCGGGTTATTCCGAGCGGCCGAGGACATGAGCCAGGGATCGCCAGCGCCCGCCCTGCCCCGCCCGCCCGCCGGCCTTCCGGAGGTCGCGCCCAAGATCGTCACCGTCGTGGTGACCCGGGACCGCCAGGCGCTGCTGCGCCGCTGCCTGGGTGCCGTCGCCGCCCAGTCCCGCCCGGCCGACGGGCTGCTGGTTGTGGACAATGCCAGTGCCGACGACACGCCGGCCATCATCCGGCAGCATGCAGGCGCCACACATCTCCGCCTGGAGACGAACAGCGGCGGGGCCGGCGGCTTCCGGGCCGGCATAGCGGCGGCACTGGACGATGGGGCCGAGTTCCTCTGGCTCATGGATGACGACGGCATGCCGTCGGACAACGATTGCCTGGAACGCCTGCTGGCGACGGCGGTCCGGACGGGCGCCGACATCGTCGGCCCGCTGTCGATCGATCCGGAGGAGCCGGAGCGGCTGAGCTTTCCCGTCCGGCTGGAGGGGCGCACGCGCTTCCTGGTGCGCGAGGTGGAGGACCGGCCGGTGATCAACGGCTTCGCCCACCTGTTCAACGGCGTGCTGGTCCGGGCGTCCCTCTTCCACCTGGTCGGCCTGCCCGACGAGCGCCTGTTCATCCGCGGCGATGAGGTGGAGTTCCTCTATCGCGCCCGCCGCCACGGGGTATCGGTGATGATCGACACGGCCGCACGCTTCCTGCACCCCAGCACCAAGAGCGAGATCCACCCGATCCTGGGGGGCGCCTTCTACGCCGTCGTGCCCGGGTCGGAGATGAAGCGCTATTACCAGTTCCGCAACCGCGGCCACATCTTCCGGTCCTACGGCATGTGGAGCTGGCTGGCCGCCGACGTGGTGCGCTACGGCACCTACTATCTGATCAACCGGCGGCTCGATATCGGCGGCTTCACGCGCTGGGCGACGACGACCTGGAAGGGCGTCCGTGGGGATTTCAGCCCATGGCGGCCCTGATGGACCGCACCGCCACGGTCATCGGCGGCCCGCCGCCCGGCCTGCGCCACGACATGGCCGAGCTGTGGCGGCACCGCGGCCTCTTCGCCATGCTGGTCTGGCGCATCCTGGCGGTGCGCTACAAGCAGACGCTGATCGGTTCGGCCTGGGCGGTGCTGCAGCCCTTCATCCTGATGCTGGTCTTCACCGTCTTCTTCGGCTGGCTGGTGCGCATCCCCAGCGACGGCATGCCCTATCCGCTCTTCTTCTTCACCGGCCTGTGGATGTGGACCTTCGTCAGCCAGGCATTCCTCGCCGGGGCGGGGGCGGTGGTGGCGAACGGGCACATCGTCTCCAAGGTCTATTTCCCCCGCGCCCTGCTGCCGGCCGCGACCGTGGCGGCCAGCGTCGTGGACTTCCTGGTGGGGCTGCCGGCGCTGGTGGCGCTGATGGCCTGGTACGGCGTGGTGCCCGGCTGGGGGCTGGCCGCTTTCCCGCTGGCACTGGCGGTGGCCGGCATCATGGGGCTGGGGCTGGCGCTCTGGTTCTCGGCGCTCTGGGTCTTCTACCGCGACACCGCCTACCTGCTGCCCTTCCTGGCGCAGCTCTGGATGTTCGCCAGCCCGGTGATCTACCCGGCGTCGCTGGTCGAGCCGGAATGGCGGGCGGTCTTCGCCCTGAACCCGATGGTCGGGATCATCGACGCCACGCGCTGGGCCTTCGCCGGCGGCCCGGCGCCCGACCCGGGGCTGCTGGCGATCTCGGCCGTCGCGGCGCTGCTGGTGCTGGTGACGGGCTACGTCTTCTTCCGCCGGCGCGAGCCGCTGTTCACCGATCACGCCTGAGGAGGATCATGGCCGCCGTCACGCTCCATGGCATCGGCAAGCGCTACCGCCTGGACGACCAGCGCCACCGCAGCAGCCTGGCGGAGCAGCTGCAGAAGCGCCTCGCGCGCCTGGCCGGCCGCCCTGCGCCACCGCCCGAGGTCGCGGCGGACAGCGAGTTCTGGGCGCTGCGCGGCGTTGACCTGGAGGTGCGCGAGGGCGAGGTGCTGGGCATCCTCGGCCGCAACGGCTCGGGCAAGAGCACCCTGCTGAAGATCCTGGCCCGGATCACGCCGCCGACCGAGGGCACGGCCGTCCTGCGCGGCCGGGTGGCGGCGCTGCTGGAGGTCGGCACCGGCTTCCACCCCGACCTCACCGGGCGCGAGAACGTCTATCTGAACGGCGCCATCCTTGGCCTGTCGCGGCGCGAGATCGCGGGGCGGATGGAGGAGATCGCCGACTTCGCCGAGATCGGCCGCTTCCTGGACATGCCGGTGAAGCACTATTCCAGCGGCATGTTCCTGCGGCTGGCCTTCGTGGTGCTGGCGCACATGGACGCGGAGATTCTGCTGATCGACGAGATCACGGCGGTCGGCGACAAGGGGTTCGAGCGCAAGTCGCTGGCGAAGCTGCGCGAGATGGTCGGCAGCGGCCGCACCGTCCTCTACATCAGCCACGACATGCACGCCGTCCGGTCCTTGTGCGACCGCTGCGTAGTGCTGGACGGCGGGCGGCTGCGCGACCAGGGCGACGTCGACCGCTGCATCCGGGTCTACGAGATGCTCTGCGCCCGGGGCCCCCTGGCGCCCGACCGCCGCGCCGCCGGCTGAGGCCCGCCCCTCTTACTCGGCGGAACGCTGGCCGACGCGGCGCTTCGTCGTCCGCGGCCCCGGATCGGCGGCCCGGAAGGCGCGTGCCGCCTCGGTCAGCGCGCTCGGCATCGCCGGGGCTGCTCCCCTGGGCACTGTCGCCTCGATCCGCTCGAAGGTCGCCAGCGCCTGCCCGACCACCTGGTCCATGTTGTAGTAGCGGTATGTGGCCAGCCGGCCGACGAACCAGACGTCCGGCGTCGCGTCCGCCAGCGCCTGGTAGCGGCGGTAGAGCTCGGCGTTGGCGGGGTTCGGCACGGGATAGTAGGGATCGCCCTCGTCCGAGGGGTACTCGTAGGTCAGGCTGGTGCGCGGATGCTCCTGCCCGGTCAGGTGCTTGTACTCGGTCACCCTTGTGTAGTCGTGGTCCTGCGGGTAGTTCACCACCGCCACCGGCTGGTGCCACTCCGTCCCCAGGGTCACGTGGCGGAAGGTGAGCGACCGGTAGGGCAGCCGGCCGAAGCGGTGGTCGAAGAACTCGTCCACCGGCCCGGTGAAGATCACGCGGTGGTGCGGCACCAGTTCCTGAACCTCGCGGTAGTCAGCCTGCAGCATGATCTTGATGTTCGGATGGTCCAGCATGCGCTGGAACATGCGGGTGTAGCCCTCGGCCGGCATGGCCTGGTGGCGGTCGCCGAAGTAGCGGTCGTCGCGGTTGGTCCGGACCGGCACCCGGGCCGTGACCGACCGGTCGAGCTGGGAGGGATCGACGCCCCATTGCTTGCGCGTATAGCCGCGGAAGAACTTCTCATAGAGGTCTCTGCCGACGCGCGAGACGACCACGTCCTCCGAGGTGCGGACCTCCTCGACAGGCTCGGCCCGCGCGGCGAAGAACCCCTCCAGCTCGTCCGAGGTCAGGTTCAGCCCGTAGAGGCGGTTGACCGTATCGAGGTTGATGGGGATCGGCAGCAGCTGCCCCTCCACCTGCGCCAGCACCCGGTGCTCATAGGGCCGCCAGTCGGTGAAGCGCGACAGGTAGGCGAAGACCTGGTCCGAGTTGGTGTGGAAGATGTGCGGGCCGTAACGGTGGACCAGAATGCCGGCGGCATCGTACGCGTCATAGGCGTTGCCCGCGATGTGCGGCCGGCGGTCGACCACCAGCACCCGGTCGCCGCGCTCGCGCGCCAGCCGCTCCGCCAGCACGCTGCCGGCGAATCCGGCCCCCACCACCAGCCAATCGAACACGGGCCGCCCTCCTTGCCGCAAAGCTGCGGTGGAGAAACAATGTAAATCCGCATTTATGTGGGGTGCCGAGGGGGTAGAGGCCGATCTTCCGTCTAGTCGGCGCCTTGGCCGCGCTCTTCGATAGTCGATGGAGATGCGCCCAGCCGCCAAACTGCCGCGCAAACGAGGCACTACACCGCATATCAGCGGATTCCGCTTGAGCGGGGGCCGTCGAGGCGCCACATGCGCCTTCGCCAAGGCGCCGGGATGACCATCATGAAATACAGATGCACCATTGAGGTGGAGGTCGAGGCCGAGGATTTCCGGGCCGTCGCCGAGATCGAGACGCGCCTCAAGGAGATCGCCCGTTCCTTCCAGGACGTCGCGACCGGCTACCAGATCCTTATCCGTGAGATGCGGCGGCGCTGACGCCCGCCGGGACAATCGCCATGAGTCTGAGACGAACCGTCAAGGCGACGTTGACCATCGACGTCGATCCTGCCGACTACACCGAACTCGGCCTGATCGAGCAGCGCGTGCGCGCCGCCGTCGCCGAGCTGCACGCGCAGGACGTTTCCGCCGAGCACCGCATCTTCGGCCGCCGCACGCCGCGCCATGAGAAGGCGGGCGAGCCCCGCGCCTTCCGGCACAGCACGGGGGCGCTGCGGCGGTCGGGATCGTGAGGGAGGCCGGCCACGCCGCCGCCCGTTCCCAGGCCGACGCCACGCTGGGCCTGCTGCGCGACCTGATGCGCCTCGACCGCTCGATCAGCGTGCGCGAGGCGGTCGTGCTGCTGCTGACCGGGCTCAACCCAGGCCTCAGCCTCAGCGAGATCGCCTGGGAGATGGAGGAGCCGCCCTACGCCGCCACCCGCGCCGTCGCCACCCTGTCGCGGCTCGGCGAGGCGGCGGTGGGCGAGGGGCTGCTGCGCGTCGTCCCCTGCCCCCGCAACCGCCGCATCCGTCAGGTCTTCCCGACTGAGTCCGGCCGCCGGCTGCTGGCGGCGCGGGGCATCGCCCCCACCGGCCGCCGCGCCGCCTGAAACATCAGTGAACCGCTCAAGGCAAAGACGAGAGAAGTGCCGACACGATTGCCGAATAGCAAAATGCAAGTCCTGGTACAGGGAAAATCCGTCGATATAGGTATGATGTTCCGTCTATGCCGGACTACAGAACGTTATAACATCATACACTAATGACTTCGTGACATCCGTGCGGCGGCCGGTCCAGAAAGCGACCTTGCCGAATATTCATGGCTTGGCCGTTCCGGCCATCTTCCGCTGAACAGGATGTGATTCCGAATGAAGCGCATGCTTAGTCCGCGCCGTCTCCTCGCGGGGACGGCCTTCGTCGCCCTGGCCTCCTCCGGGATGCTGGCGGCCGGCATCGCCGCCGCCCAGGAGACCGGCGGCGTCGAGGAGATCGTGGTCACCGGGTCGCGCATCGCGCGCGACAACGCCACCGCCCCCACCCCGCTTCAGGTGGTGGGCGAGGAGGCGCTGCAGGCGCGCGGCACGACCAACGCCGCCGACTATCTGAACCAGCTGCCCTCGCTGGGTGTGCCGACTGTCTCCCAGACCAACTCCAACTTCACCACCACGGCCGCCGGCCTGAACCTGATCAACCTGCGCAACCTCGGCACCGAGCGGACGCTGGTCCTGGTCAACGGCCGCCGCCACGTGGGCGGCACCGGCGGCAGCAACGCCGTCGACATCAACTCCATCCCGACCGACCTGGTGGAGCGCATCGAGATCGTCACCGGCGGCGCCTCGGCCGTGTACGGCTCCGAGGCCGTGGCCGGCGTCGTGAACTTCATCCTGAAGGACGATTTCGAGGGCGCCGAGGTCAACGCCCAGTACGGCATCACCGGCGAGGGCGACGGCGAGAACGCCCATGCCAGCGCCAGCGTCGGCGCCAACGTGGCGGACGGCCGCGGCAACGTCGCGCTGAACATCGTCTACGACAAGACCAAGCCGATCTGGTCGCGCAACCGCGAGCTCTCCGCCGTCGACACCACGATGAGCGGCACCGGCGCCATCCGCCGCCCGGCCTTCAGCGCCTACGGCGCCGGCGGCCAGTTCTATGTCGGCGACTTCGCGCTGAACCCGGACGGCACGCCGTTCCGCAGCGTCGTGAACGGCTACAACCGCAACCAGGACCGGCTGATCCAGGTGCCGACGGAGCGCTACCTGCTCTCCACCATGGCGCATTACGACGTGACGGAGAGCCTGCGCTGGTTCTTCGAGGGCTCCTACGCCCGCACCGAGGCGCGCTCCAACGCCGAGCCGATCGCCTTCGGCGACAACACGACGCTGGGCGTGGCGCCCGACGCGCCGATCCTGAACATCCCGGTCACCAACCCCTTCATCCCGCAGGCGCTGCGCTCGCGCCTGCCGGCGGACCAGGAGGAGATCTTCTTCTCCCGCCGCTTCGTCGAGTTGGGCGACCGCGTCTCCGACGTGACCCGCCAGACCTTCCGCTTCACCACCGGCTTCGACGGCGCCATCGGCGAGACCGGCTTCGACTGGAACGCCTACTACGGCCTCGGCCGGGTGACGGAGGACCAGGAGAGCGGCGGCGTCTTCAACGTGCAGCGCATGCAGGAGGCGCTGGACGCCATCCCCGGCCCGAACGGCACGGCGGTGTGCCGCGACGCGACCGCCCGCGCGCTGGGCTGCGTGCCGATCAACCTGTTCGGCGCGGGTGCGGCGACCGGGGCCGGCCTGGACTACGTCCGCGCCAGCTCCACCTACGACGCCACGGTCGAGCAGCAGACCGCCGGCTTCAGCGTCACCGGCAAGCCCTTCGCCCTGCCGGCCGGCGATCTGGGCGTCGCGGCGGGCGTGGAGTGGCGCAAGGAGTCGAGCGACACCAATTTCGACCCGCTGACCCTGGCCGGCCTGTCCTCGGGCAACCAGGCGGCGGCGACCCGCGGCGGCTACGACGTGTGGGAGGGCTTCGCCGAGATCAACGTCCCGATCCTGTCCGGCCTGCCCTTCGTCGAGTATCTGGGCGTCAACGGCGCCGCCCGCTATTCCGACTACAGCACGGTCGGCGGCATCTGGAGCTACGAGGCGGCGGCGGAGTACCAGCCGATCACCGACGTGCGCTTCCGCGGCAGCATCTCCCGCGCCGTCCGCGCGCCCAACATCGCCGAGCTGTACGACCCGGCGCAGCAGACCTTCGAATCGGTGAACGATCCCTGCGCCGGCGTCAGCGCCACCGCGCAGGACCCGGTCTCGGTCAACTGCCGCAACACGCCGGGCATCCGCGAGGCGCTGGCCCGCGGCGGCTTCAACCCGACCGAGGCCGATCTCGCCTCCATCCCGGGCTTCAACTCGGGCAACCCGGAGCTCGACGCGGAGAAGGCCGACACCTTCACCGTGGGCGCCGTCTTCACGCCGACCTTCGTCAGCGGGCTGACCGTCTCGGCCGACTTCTGGAACATCAAGATCAAGGACGCCATCCAGGGCATCGCCCGGCAGACGGCGGTCAACCAGTGCGTGGCGCAGCAGCCCTACCCGGGCAACATCTTCTGCTCCA
This sequence comes from Azospirillaceae bacterium, assembly GCA_035626475.1. GTDB lineage: Bacteria > Pseudomonadota > Alphaproteobacteria > Azospirillales > Azospirillaceae > DASPKT01. The sequence goes on along the minus strand of DASPNP010000019.1, from coordinate 26,060 downwards.
CCATCCGGCGCGACCCCGCCACCGGCCTGATCACCGGGCTGGACCTGAAGCAGCAGAACGTGGCCACGCAGAAGGCGCGCGGCGTCGACCTGCAGCTGGACTACACCGCCAACCTGACCGACTTCGGGGTGCCCGGCGAGTGGGGCAGCCTGAACTTCAACCTGGTCGGCACCTATCTCGACAAGAACGCCAGCACGGCCTACGCCGGGGCGGAGCCGATCGAGTTCGCCGGGTCGGTCGGCTACAGCCGCTACAAGGCCAACCTGCGGACCACCTGGGACAACGGCCCGCTGAGCCTGACCTACAATGTCCGCTATCTCAGCCCGGCCAACATCGACAACGAGTCGGAGTTCACCAACAACCGCATCCCGACCCTGTTCTATCAGGACGTCCAGGTACGGTACGACGTGACGGAGGGCGCGTCGGTCTATGCCGGCGTGAACAACCTGATGGACCGCAAGCCGCCGCTGATCTCCTCGCCCTTCCCGGTGGCGATCACGGGTACCGAGACGGCCGCCGACGTCTACGATCCCGTCGGCCGCTTCTTCTACGCGGGCATCCGGGCGAAGTTCTGAGCCTGGACCGGCAGGCATGCCGACACCCCCGGCCCGGCCACGGGCCGGGGGTTTTTCCTTGGCCGGCCAGAGGGGTTGGGCGGCCGGGCGCCATCCCGTCCGACAGGCGGATCGGCTCCTGGGCCGGCTTCAAGATCTCCATTCGGGTCGCCGCTGTGGAGACCTTTGACCGTAGAGGGCTGCCAGGTGATGCCGCCACGGGGCGCCTTCACCCCCATCTGCTCCGGACGCGCGGCGATGTCGCGCGAACTGAGACTGGGATCGGCGCCCCTGGAGCTCCGAACTGAACGGTACCTTCGCGACACCGCCGTTGCCGGCTCAACTCCCGTTCAGCAAGGTTTCCGTTTCGCGCCGGATGGTCTCGTAGCATTCGCACGAGGCCGCCTCCAGGCGTGACCGGTCGATGACCGTCACGGTGCCCCGGCCCTGCTCGATGGCACCAGCTTTCTCCAGGGTGCCCACCGCCAGCGTCACGCCGGCGCGGCGCACGCCCAGCATCATGGCGATGAACTCGTGGGTGATCGACATGCGGTCCTCATGAACCCGGTCATGCATCATCAGCAGCCAACGCGCCAGCCGCTCGTCCAGCCCGTGCCGGGCGTTGCAGGCGGCGACTTGGCTGGTCTGGATGCTCATCGAGAGGGCGGAGCGCAGCACGGCCGTCGGAAGCGGGCCGCCCCGCGCCATCTCCGCCCGCAGATCGTTGGCCGTCATGCGCAGCGCCCGGCCGGGCACCTGCACCATCGCCTCGACGGGGCTGGTCTGGCCGCCCAGCGCCACGGCGAAGCCGACCACCCCCTCGCGGTCGATCAGCCCGACCTCGATCTCCTGGCCGCCGTCCAGCAGGGCCAGCTGCGAGACGACCCCCGCCTCCACGAAGTAGACATAAGTAATGGGCTCCCCGGCCTCGTGCAGGATCTTACGGAGCGGCAGCTCCACGGGCTCAAGGCGCCTGGCGAGGTCGTCACGCACTTCTGGCGGCAGAGCTGCCAGCAGACGGTTTTGGGGTGTCTTGGACAGGTTGGACGACGCCACGGGCGCGCTCCCTCGAACAATGTGGCGGGAGCGCAGGCATCTCTCAGCCGTCTTCGGCCGGATCGAGTCCTTGAAGACGATCAATAGAACATGGGTACTCTGAAGACCTTCCTCAATAAATCTTTAGCGCCAAGGATGGGCTGGCGGACGCGTTGCCGGTGGAGTCAATTCCCGCCTGCCGCGGGATTTACCTGAAGCTGTCCGCTTCGCCAGCCGGCCGACGGCCCTTCGAGCATGGCGGCGATCTCCCGCTTCAGCACTTCCAGGTCGAACGGCTTTTCCAGGATCGGGGCGTCGCCCGGCGGCAGCTCCTCCGGATAGCAGCCGGTCACCCAGATGAAGGGAACGCCGGTGGCGCGCAGCGCGTAGGAGAGAAGGCAGGCCGGCCCATCGGCGAGGTGATGGTCGAGCAGGACCAGGTCGGGACAGGACGCGTTGATTTCAACCAAGGCGCGGGACACGCTCGGCACCGGCCCCAAAGCCTCCAAGCCCATGTCCCGCAGAATGGCGGCGTGGACCATGCCCTGCAGGGTATCGTTCTCAACCACCAGGACACGCGGGCTCATCGGCTTTCCCCCTCAGACCGAACACAGTCTCGGCGAAGAGGAGGGCAGCGTCTGTACGATGATGCACACTACAACAGTGAACGTTGGAAATCTCCGGAAGTCCACACCGCCTGGAGCTTCAGCGGTGCCTTGATCCGTCCCGGTCAACGGCCATCATCAACTGCCGAACTACGGACTCCGCCTTGCGGATGCTTGGAAAGCAGCGGCCGTCCAGCTTGCCGGCTTCCGACGAGGCCGTGAAGAAGCGGTAGCCGGCCCCCTCGCGGACCAGCACGCACCGATCCATCGCCTCCGCTCCTCCAGCAGCACCACCGAATTCGGGAGATAACCTGACCGTCCTCCCTCAGTTCGGTACGTCACCGCACCGATACCGCTCCTGCGCCGCCCTGCCCCTTTCGAGCGCGGCCCACCTTGGCGCTGCTGTCGATCCCGCGCCGGGCGATGCGCGGACGGATGTGACGGCGCACCAGAGCGGCCCGGCAGCGGTTCGGCGTGGAACCTACACGCCTATTCACAATCTAACTGTCCCGTAGCCGCCGCAGCAGCGCGAACTCGCCGCAGCGCGAGTGCACCTCGAGTACGCCAAGGGGACGCCCGGTTCCCGGTGCCAGGATGGTGATCAGATCGCCCCGAGAGAGCAGATACGCCGCGTCGAGCACCTCGGTGTGGTGGAGCCGCAACTCGGCTGTGCTCCAGCGCTGTCCAGCTGGTGTCGTGCAGTCCAGGTGAAGGCCGGCTATACGGTTGTCGGGCATCGGCGTTCCTCGGCGTCACCACCGGTCCAGCGCCGCCGTTGAAGGCGGCGGTGTGATCGGCCACATGGCGGCTTACGGAACCGCCAACTCACCCGGCGTCAGCAATCCGCGGATGGGCCCGGCGATGTCGCCCGGCGACAGCACCGCCGTGGCGACCTGGTACAGCAGCGGCGCGAAGAGATGGTAGTTGCGGCGGTGGATCAGAGTGACGCGGAGGGGCGAGCCGCCCATCGCCCGCGCCGCCGCCAGCCCGCCGAAGCCGCCGCCGACGATGACCACATGGGGACGGCCATCGACCGGTGCCGGCGTGAGATCCACCGGGGTCATGATCCGCCCCCATCGGCCCCGTCATCCGCATGTCAGTCCCCGGACTTGCCGCCGTCTCCGATGGGGCGGGCGTAGCGCGGTTCCTCGTCCGACTGGGCCGGATCGACATCGCCCGCGTGCCGGCGGCCCGTGTCTCCGCCCTGGCGCGCCCGGGTGGCATGGCCCTGCGGCGTCGAGGAAAGCCCCGCCACCTGCCCTTCGGCATTCTTGCGCAGAGGATCGTCCGGGACGCGCGCGCCGTCGCCCAGCCCTTCCGACTCCGCTTTCCGTTCCTCGGCCATCCTATCCTCCTTCGCTGCGGGGTGCCTTCAACCGCAGCCCCCGGGTTTCGTCCCGATCCATCAGGGCGGCACGGTCAAGGCCCCGCCGACTCCACCCGCAGCAGGGCGAGCCTCTGCTCCGACCCGCCCGTAGCTTCCGACAGGCCGGCGAGGCCCCGCTCGGCCGTGTCGACACCGGCGCGCCACCGATGGAGGAGCGAGGCGGCGGCGAAGTCGAACATCTTGGCGCCGACCCGCTGGTCCGGCCGGTGCACCAGATGCAGTAGACGCACCGGGCTCTCCGGGCCGGTGTCCGGCGGCAGGTCGGCGAGATCGGCCGCGATCCCGGGCAGCGCACGGATCTCGGCCGGCAGCGCCGCCGCCAGCCGCCGCAGCCGGCGGCGCTCGTCGAGGCGGTGCCGGGCCTGTATGATCGCGGCGTGCGTCTGGCTGGCGAAGAACAGGTCGAGATTGCGGTCCTGCGCCGCCGGCAGGGTCCGCGGGTGCCCCTCGGGACGGAACAGGTCGACGGCAATGCAGAGCAGCCCGTCCTCCGCCCCGTCCAGCACGGCGCCCAGCGGCAGGTTGGCCGAGAAGCCGCCGTCGCCGTACAGGCGTCCCCCGATCTCGACCGGTGGAAAGGCCGGGAGGAACGCGGAGCTGGCGAGGATGTGATCGATCGTCAGCCGCGTCTCGCGATTGTCGAAGCGGACCTCGCCGCCGTTCTCCAGGTCGGTGGCGACGATGGTCAGGCGGGTCGGCCCGGCGTTCAGCCGCTCGAAGTCCACCAGTTCGGCCAGGGATGCCCGCAACGGCCCGAGGTCGAACAGCGCCGGAAAGGCGGGGGAGCCGGGGATGGCCGCGGTGAGCCCGGCCAGGTTGGGCGCGAAGAAGCCGGGTCGGCCCATCATCATGGTCCAGGCCATCCCGATGGCCGCCGCGGCGTCCCGGGCGGCCCCGCCCGGCAGCAGCGGCATGCCCGCCAAACCCAGCGAGCCCGCCGGTTCGGCGGCGCGGTTCCAGAAATGGCGCAGCCGCTCCACCCGCCGTCCCGGCGGGTTGCCGGCGATGATGGCACCGTTGACGGCACCGGTGGAGGTGCCGGCGATGTGGCCGGGCTCGATGCCGGCCGCCTCCAGCCGTTCCCAGGCGCCGGCCTGGAAAGCGCCGAGCGCGTTGCCGCCGGAGAGGACCAGGGCGACCGCCATTCCCTAACCTCCACCCGCCCGGCGCCAGGCGGCGATGCCCAGCGGCAGGGCCAGCAGCCCCAACAGCGCCAGGCTGGGCACGCCGCTCCGGTTCCAGCCGCGGTCCCAGCCGCCGTTCACCCGGTGCCGGTCGTGCATGGGCTCGAAGATGGCGCCGCTGGTCGGTGCCGCCGGCGCGTCCGCCAGGAAGCCGTAGTTCAGCGCCCGGCCGTTGACGCGGGTCATCAGGGCCGGCGCCAGCCGCTTGAGCGCGATCCCCAGCCGCCCGGCGCCGCCGACGATCAGCTCGGCCCGGGGGCGCCGGACCAGGCCGACCACCGCCTCCGCCATCTTCTCCGGCGCGTAGACCGGCGGCGCCGCGCGCACCCGGTGATGGCTGTAGTTGGCGGCGTGCTGGAAGAAGGGCGTGTCGATGACGGAGGGCAGCACGGTGCAGACATGGATGTGCCGCTGGTCCAGCAGTTCTTGCCGCAGCGCCTCGCCAAAGCCGCGCACGGCGAACTTGCTGGTGGCGTAGGCGGTGGAGTCGGGCTTGGCCAGCCGCCCGACGATGGAGGCGTTGTTGATCAGCATGCCCCGGCCTCGCGCCCGGAAATGCGGCATGACCGCCCGGGCGCCGTAGACATAGCCCAGCAGGTTCGTCTCGATGACCCTGTTCCAGGCGTCGGAGGGCAGGTCCTCGAAGCGCCCGAAGATGCCGACGCCGGCATTGTTGAACCAGACATCGACATGGCCAAACCGCGCCAGGGCCTCCTGGAACAGGCGCTGGACGGCCCGCTCGTCGGTGGTGTCGGTGGGAATGGCGACGGCGTCGGCGGCACCCGCCTCCAAGCACTCGCGCGCCACCTCCTCCAGCCGGTCCGCCCGGCGGGCGGCCAGCGCCAACCGCGCTCCGCGCCGGGCGAAGGCATGGGCGGTGGCGCGGCCGATGCCGCTGGAGGCACCGGTGACGACGACGACGAGGCTCCGCATCAGGACGCCCCGGGTATGGTCGCGGTGGCGGCTCGGCGGACCTTGGCGGGCATGGGGCGCTCCTGCTTCTGATGGCCGGCCCGACGGGGGGGGCGGCCTTGTGTGCAGCGCAACCACCGACCTGGCGGAGCGTTCCATGCCGCGAACGTGCGGCATCGCGCCGTACCGGCTTCTACTGGGCGCTCTTTCCGCTGTGCCTGCTGCTGCCGGGCACCGCGCGGATGTTCCCCGTCACGGAATGGATCATCGCCTCGACGCCGCTGATCCTGTGCGTCGCCGGCTACGCCCTGGTGCGTACGGGAATGATCGGCCGCTCGGCCGGGCGAGGAGGTGCCCCCCTCACCCGGGGACGCCCTTAGCGCCGGCTGCCGGCCCCGCCCGATCCCCGCCGGCGCCCCGGCGGGGTCGGCAGCGGCGCCTCCCCGGCGATGCCGACGGTGCCGCGCGCCACCAGCCGGGACAGGATCGCCGGATCGACGGCGACGCGCAGATGGGCATGGCCGTCCTCGTCGGTGCGCGCCAGCACCTCGGCCTCGGCATGCACCCGGGCCAGCGCCTCGCCGTCCGACAGGTCGACATCCAGCTCCACCACCTCGCGCCCGCCGCGCAGCAGCCGGTCGATGCGGCCCAGCAGGTCCTCCAGCCCTTCGCCCGACTTGGCGGAGACTACGGCGAAGCGCTCGTCGCGCAACGCCCGGCCGGTGAGCGCGGCGCGGCCCTCCGCGTCCAGCAGGTCGATCTTGTTGGCGACCTCGACCAGCCGCCGGTCGGTTTCCGGGTCGATGCCCAGCTCCCGCAGCGTCGCCTCGACGTCGGCCTTCTGCGCCTCGGTCTCCGGCGAGGCGGCGTCGCGGACATGCAGGATCAGGTCGGCCGCCTGCACCTCCTCCAGCGTCGCCCGGAAGGCCTCCACCAGCCCGTGCGGCAGGCCGGAGATGAAGCCGACCGTGTCCGACAGCACCGCCGTGCGTCCGCTGGGCAGGCGCACGCCGCGCATGGTCGGGTCCAGCGTGGCGAAGAGCTGGTCGGCCGCCAGCACCGCCGCACCCGACAGCCGGTTGAACAGCGTGGACTTGCCAGCGTTGGTGTAGCCGACCAGCGCCACGACGGGATCGGCCGCCTTCTGGCGGGCGCGGCGGTGCAGGGTGCGGGTGCGGCGCACCTGGCCGAGCTCGCCCTTGAGCTTGGTGATGCGGTCGGCGATCAGCCGCCGGTCGGTCTCCAGCTGGCTCTCGCCGGGGCCGCCCAGGAAACCGTAGCCGCCTCGCTGGCGCCCGAGATGGGTCCAGGAGCGCACCAGCCGCGAGCGCTGGTAGCTGAGCGAGGCGAGCTCCACCTGCAGCCGGCCCTCGCGGGTGCGGGCGCGCTCGCCGAAGATCTCCAGGATCAGCGCGGTGCGGTCGATGACCTTGGCGTTCCAGGCGCGCTCCAGGTTGCGCTGCTGCGCCGGGCTCAGCGGATGGTCGATGAGGACGAGATCGATCGGCTGGGCCTCGGGCCCGTCGCCGCGGACCATATCGGCGATGCGGCGCACGGTGCCGCTGCCCAGCAGGGTGGCGGCGGTCGGCCGGTCCAGCCGCAGCGTCTCGGCATGCGCCACGCGAAGCCCGATCGCCTCGGCCAGGCTGACGGCCTCCTTCAGCGCCGCCTCGGGACTGCGGGGGCCCGTGCCGTCGCCGGGCAGGACGGGGTGGAGGATGATCGCGCGGCCCGAGGGGCCCCGCTCGGTCTTCAGCAGTCTCGCCATGGCGTGTCCTCTTGGATCCTCGCCGCCGGCCGCTCGGTGCCGGCGTGAGGACTGCAACAGGCCCCACCCGGCATGGTTCGCGTCCTACCGCAGATTTGCGAAGTATCGGGGCACGATTGCGGAGCGGCCCTGTTGGCGGGGTTTGCGGCCGGCCGGAATGCCGGCGCTCGCCCGGGGAAGGCATGGACTTGAGCGACAGCATTCCGGCGGGAAAACGCACAGGGCACGGCGCCACCGTCGCGCGGGCGTCCTGCGTCGGCCGGCGGGCTGGCGTCCCGGCCACCCTGGCGCTGGTGGCGGCAATGGCATTCGGGGAGGCGGGAATGGCGGCGGAGGGTGCCACGGAAGGACGGCTGGAGGCCCGCCCGCCCTCGGCGGCGCCGGCCACGCCCGGCTTTGGCCCCGGGACCCACGAACTCGGACTCGACAAGGAACGCGACGGGCTGGTCTATGTCCCGGCTTCGGCGCCGGCGGACCGTCCCGCGCCGCTGGTTCTGCTCCTGCATGGGGCGGGCGGCAACGCCGAGGGCATGCTGGCCCTGCTGCGCGACGCGGCCGACCACGCGGGTGCCGTCCTGCTGATCCCGGAGTCCCGCCGGCAGAGCTGGGACTTCATCGTGCGGAGCTATGGGCCCGACGTGGCCTTCATAGACCTGGCGCTGGAGACGGTCCTCGCCAAGCGCCGCGTCGATCCCGCCCGCATCGCCGTGGCGGGGTTTTCCGACGGCGCCTCCTACGCCCTGTCGTTGGGGCTAATCAACGGCGACCTGTTCAGCCACGTCCTGGCCTTCGCCCCGGGCTTCATGGCGCCCACCGATCTCACCGGCCGGCCGGCCGTCTACGTCTCGCACGGGGTGCAGGACGCGGTCCTGCCGATCGACCGCTGCAGCCGCCAGCTGGTGCCCCGGCTGGAGCAGGCCGGCTACCGCGTGCGCTACCGCGAGTTCACCGGCGGCCACGCGGTCCCGCCCGACATCGCCCGGGAAGGCATGACGTTCATGCTGACGGAATGAGGGATCCGGTCAGCGCCAGGACATCGGCAGCTCGCGGCGACCCGGATCAGCTCCTGGACGCGCACCGGCCGGCCGCCCAGCCGGTAGCAGGGGACGGCCCTAGCTTCGCCCGCCGCCGCCTCCGAGACGGCGGCCGCGCCCTGCCGTCAGTCCGCCGCCGCCGGAATCCTGTCCGCCGGGTGCAGGCGGATGAGGGAGCGCAGCTTGTGCCGCAATGCGTCGGCCGCCTTCTCGATGTCGGCGCGGTCGTTCGGCTCCTGCACCGCGCGCAGCCCGGCGGCCGCGATCATGTCCGCGTGCCGCTGCAAGGCCCGGCGCTGCTGCGGGGTGCGGACATGCTCGGCCAAGCGGGCGATGGCACCCAGCAGGTGGATGACGACAGCCGGCTGGCCGCCGCCGGCTTGGCGGATCTGGTGGAAGGCGGCGTCCAGGATGCCGTCGAAGCCGGTGCTGTCGCCCAGTACCCGCATCGTGCCGTCGGCATCGCGCATCACCGCGACGGGCAGCTGCTTGGCCATCAGCCGCGCCAGCGCGCCGCGCAACCGGTCGATCACCGCCGTGGCCGTGTTCGGGTCGTTGATCCCCGGCGACAGGGCCCGCAATGCGATGTCCACCAGATGGCGGATCGGGAACTCCAGATCCTGCGTCGGCGTCCGCTGCCGGCCGATGGCTACGGCGCGGCGCACGGCCGCCTCCAGCTCGGGGGTCAGCGCCTCGGCCGGATGGACCAGCGCCAGCCAGCCCTCCCGGCACATGAAGGCGCCGGCGCGGTAGTCGAAGCGCACCAGCGCCCCGGCCTCGCGTGCGGCGGCGGCCAGATCCCTGTACTCGATGGACTGGACGTACCCCTCCTGGTCGGACCGCACCAGCGCGGAGCGTTCCAGCAGATCGTCGGGCGCCATCGCCGCCTCATCGGGCTCGTCCGCCGCCTCACCGGCGGGCGGCAGCGTGGCGATGAAGGCTTCCAGCTCGCCGGCGACGCGGGCGATGACGGTCTCGGCCACGATCAGCCGGGCGATCAGCCCCAGGAACAGCACCACGACCATGATGCAGAGCAGGGCCAGCGCCACGCCCAGCGCCACTGCCGGCTGCGGCACGTCCGCCGGACTCATTCCCTTCTCGATGGAGCGCAGGACGATGAGGCAGTAGACGGCCGTCAGCACGAAGATGCCGATCGCCAGTTGCGCCCGGACATCGCTGGTATAGGTGCGCACCAGACGCGGGCCGAACTGGTTGGCAGCCAGCGACAGCACCACCATGGTGATCGAGAAGACCACGCCCGCCATCGAGATCAGGGCGGTGGTAAGCGCCGTCAGCAGGTTCTGCGCGTCCTCTCCCGTGCCGCCGGCGAGCAGCCAGCCGCGGAGGCCGCCCTCCCCGGTCGTGGCGCTGGGGACCCGCAGCATCAGCGAGGCGAGCGCCACGGCGGCCAGCCCCATGATCATCGGCAGCGGCCAGAGGCTGGTCCGCAGAGACTCCCACAGATTGCGCAGCCTGTCGCTCATCGGACCGTCTCCCCCGCCGCCAAGGATGGCGTGCGCCAGTCAGAACAGGCCGGTGGACGGAAGGTGTCCCGACAGCGCGCGCGCCGGGCCTCACAGGGGCCGGGTCCCGCTTCCAGCGCCCGTGGGGTGACGAGTGCGAATACTACCTTCCAATCTAACGGCCCTTTGAGCATGTGTTCGGCGTTAGAGCAGAAAAGCGCCCGACACTACTTGGAGGACATGTTGATTTCCCGGATGTGCCCGCAACACACCCACCCCAGAAATCAGCCTTCCGTTCCCATGAGCCCCTTCAGACTCCTTTAAGAGCGTCCACGGGCATCACTGCCGCAGCTTTCAGCGCTGGAACGCCGCCGGCCGCCATGGCCGACAGTACCGCCAGAGGCAGGGCCCAACCGACGATGGCCCCGTCCGGGGCGGCCATCCAGCCCGTCAAGGCCGGCAGCACGGCGAGGGCGAGCGTTGCGGCCAGTACGCCCAAGGCCCCACCGATGAGGCTCAGGACGCCGCTCTCCAGCAGTATCTGCAGCGCGATCTGCCACCGCGTCGCCCCGAGCGCCAGACGCAGGCCGATCTCCGCCCGGCGCTGCGTGACGCTCAGCCACGTCGCGGCAAGCACGCCGGCGGCACCGAGCGCTGCGGACACGGCTACGAACAGGTTGGACAAGCCGGCCAGCAGCTGAGCGCGGCGGGCCTGGATGGCGCCGCTCCGCAGCATCGCCAGCGTCTCGGCCTCGTTCCGTTGTCCCGGCCGCAGACCATGGGCCTGGCGCAGCAGCGACAGGGTGCCGGCCCGCGCCGCCAGCAAGTCGGTGCCCGGCGCCATCCGCACCAGCAGATTGTCCAGGAAGAAGCGGTTCAGCAGGCGATGGCGCGCGGTCGAGAGCGGCACCAGCACCAGATCGTCCTCGTTGCCGCTCGCAGCGGTCAGGCCGCGTGGTGCCAACTGCCCCACCACCTCGAAGGGCAGCCCCGCGATCCGGATCCGGGCGCCGGTCAGCGGCTGGCCGTCCCCGAGCCGGCGCGCGACACCGGCCCCGATGACAGCGACCCGGGCCGCGGCGGCTTCATCGGCCGTGTCCAGCGCGCGGCCGGCGGCGAGCGCCAGCTTGCGGAGCCGCGCATAATCGGGCGTGGCGCCCCGCACCGGCACAACGTAGCCGCGTCCCGCCAGCGCGACCCGGCGCTCGGTCCCGGCGACAGGCACCACCGAGACCACGCCGGGCAGCGACGCGCGCAGAAGGTCGGCGTCCTCGGGCGAGAGCCGGGTGGACGGAGCCCAGCCGCCGCCGCGTCCCGGCCTCGGCGGCATCAGGGCGGCCTTCACCATGAACATGTCCCGCTCGGCCGCGCCGGCGGCGTGCAGCTCGCCCCGCGCCCCCTCGCCCAATGCGGTCGCGATCACCGCCACGGCGACGGCCAGCGCCACCGCTCCCGCAGCCAGCAGCACCCGCGGCCCGCCGCGCCGCAGTTCCCAGAATACGCAGCGCAAATACAGCAGGCGGCTCACCGCAAGGCCGCCACCGGGTCGAGGGCGGCGGCCCGCCGCGCCGGCAGCCAGGCGGCCGCGAGCCCGGCGACGAGCGCGGCGCCAGCGCCGACGGCCAATGTCGAGGCGGAGGGATCGAGCTCCCGCATGCCCACAGCCGCCGCCAGCCAGGGTGTCAGGGCATCCGTCGTGAGCGCCGCCAGCAGCAGGCCCAGCGCCGCGGCACACAGGGCGACGATCGCGACCTCGGCCAGGATCTGGCGCCGCAGATCGGCCGGCCGGGCGCCCAGCGCCTTGCGCAGCCCCAGCTCGGCCGTCCGCTCCGCCACCATGGCCAGCATCAGCCCGGCGACCAGCTTGGCGGCGGCCAGGGCGGTGACCAGCCCCATCGCCAGCGTGAAGCCCGCGAACAGCCGGCTGACGCGGGCGACCTCCTCCGTCACGATGGCGGGGGTGCGGAGGTTGAACTGGTTGGGCTGGCCGGGTGCGAGGCCCCGCCGCGCCGCCAGCGCCCAGGTCAGCCGCGCGGCCGCGGGTTCCACCCGCGCCGCATCGTCGACCAGGAAGCGGGCGCCGGTCACGGTGCCGACGCGCAGCAGCCGCTCCATCAGGGTCGTGTAGGGCAGGACGATCAGGTCGTCCTGGTCGTCGCCATGGGGATCGACGCCGAAGGGCTCCAGCACCCCTTTCACCTCGAAGGCGAGCGCGTCGATGGTGAAGCGCCGGCCGATGGGGGATGCGTCGCCGAACAGCCGCCGCGCCGTGCTGCTTCCGATCAGCGCCACGCCGGCCCGCATGCGGACGTCGCCGGCCGACAGGAACCCGCCCGCCGTCACGCCGCGCCGACCGACCCGGGCCGCCCGCTCCGACCAGCCGACCACGCGCACGCGGGCGGCCTGCCCCTCCGCCTTCAGGTCGCGGCGCCCCGCCTCGACCACCGGGTCCCAGTCGCGCAGCTCCGGCACCTCCGCCAGCACGGCCTCGATGTCGGCCAGGGTCAGCGTCTCCGTTCCCACCGGGTAGAGCGAGACGGTGTCCACCGGATAGACCTGGCCGACGAAGCGGTTCAGCGCCTCGATCGCGCCGCCGCCCAGCATCTGCAGCAGCGTCGTCGGATACACCGCCGTCAGGAAGGCCAAGCCCATGAGGATTGTCCGGCCCGGGAAACGGACCAGCCGGTCCGCCGCCATGGACAGCATCAGCGCATGGTTCATCCCACCGCTTCCCGCACCCGGTCCGACACGAGCACCCCCGCCTCCAGCCGCACCACGCGGCGGGCGCGCGCGGCCACGGCCTCGTCATGGGTGATGAGCACGAGGGTGACGCCTTGGGCGTTCAGCGCCTCGAACAAGGCCATGATCCCGTCCGCCGCCGCCGGGTCGAGGTTGCCGGTCGGCTCGTCGGCCAGGATCAGGGCAGGCTCGTTGGCGATGGCACGGGCGATGGCGACGCGCTGCTGCTGGCCGCCGGACAGCTCGTGCGCGTAATGGTCCGCCCGGTCGCCGAGCCCGACCGCCGCCAGCGCCGCCCGGGCGCGCTGCCGATGGTCCCGCCGGCCGGCATAGAGCAGCGGCAACTGGACGTTCTCCAGCGCCGTCGTCCGCGGCAGCAGATGGTAGGCCTGGAAGACGAAGCCGATGGCGCGGTTGCGCAAGGTGGCCAGCGCCTCCTCCGACAGGCCCGCCACCGTCTGGTCCCGCAGCCGGTAGATGCCGGCGTCCGGCCGGTCCAGCAGGCCCATGACGGCCATCAGCGTGCTCTTGCCCGAGCCGCTGGGCCCGAGCACGGCGACGAACTCGCCGGCGCCGATGCCGAGTGACACGCCGCGCAGCGCCGCCACCTCGGGCAGCCCCGCTCGGCGGTAGGTCCTGGAGATCCCGGTCAGCTCGATCATCGCCCCTCCTGCGCCTCGCGCCAGCGCTGGGCGTCCGCCAGCACGCGCTCCCCCTCGCCGACACCGTCCAGCAGCTCCGCCCGCTGGGCGGTGCGCATCCCGATCCGCACCGGGCGCCGCGCCCAGCCCTCGACCCCGCGCACCAGGACGAAGCTTTCCCCGCCCTCCCCCAGCACCGCCCCGCGCGGCAGGGTCGGGACATCCTCACGGCGCTCCAGCGGCACGGCGACGTGCGCCGTCATCTCCGGGCGCAGCTCCACGCCCGCGGCATCGGCGATGGCGAGGACGACGACATAGGTCACCACGCTATTGATCAGCACGGCCTTGGGCTGGATCGCCCGCACCTCGCCGGTGAGCGTTCGGTCGCGGAAGGCGTCCACCTGGAAGCTGGCGGGCTGGCCGACGCGGATGCGGCCGATGTCCGCCTCGTCGACATAGGCCAGCACCTCCAGCCGTGAGGGGTCGAGGATGGTGACGAAGGTCGGGGCCTGGAAGGATGCCGCCACCGTCTCGCCCTGGTAGGTGGAGACCGACGCGATGACTCCGGCAATCGGCGCCGTCACCTCCGCCTGGGCAAGCTGTAACTGGGACTCCTCCAGCCGCGCCCGCGCCGCTTCCGCCAGGGCGGTCTTCAGCGCCAGCGCCTTGCGGCTGCGGTCGATCTCGGCGGCGGCGGCGGTGCCGGCCAGCCGCTCCTTGCGGCCGGCCTCGTCCCGCGCCAGCCCGACCTCGGCCAGCGCCGCGTCCAGCTCGGCGCGGCGGAGCGCCCGCTGCGCCAGCAGCCGCCGGTCGTCGATCCGGGCCAGCAGGTCGCCCTTGGCCACCCGGTCGCCGAGGCCGACCGCCAGCCGCGTCACCACGCCGGAGATCTGCGCGCCGACCTTGACCTCGCCGCCGACCGCGACCTTGACGATCCCGGTCGCGGTGACCGTCTCCTCCAGCGTCTCGCGGGTGACGGGCACCGTCGGCCAGTCGGCATGGGCATCGGCGGTGCCGCCCGGCCGTGGCCCGAAGGCGAGCAGGAGGGCCAGCAGCAATCCTCCCGGCACCAGAAGCTTCCACATGGCGCCTCAGGCCCCGGCGCGCAGGCGGCGCAGGCAGGCGCGCGCGGCGTAGAAGCCGACCAGGGCCGCCGTGCCGTGCAGCACGGCCAGCGGCAGGAAGCCCTGGTGCAACACGCCGAAGGTGGCGCAATGGCCGTTGACGCAGATGCGCTGGCTGATGAAGCCGTCGGCCACCACCCAGCCCGCATAGGCCGCGATGGCTGCCGACAGCAGCAGCGCCAGAACCAGGAACGCCCGCATCATCCCTCCCCCTCTGTGGCGGAGGGTCAGCTTGACGGAGGGATGTCAGGCCGGTTCGAGGCGTTTGTCGGGAAACTGTGTGGGCGCTTCGGACAGCGGCAGGACGATCCGGGCGACGGTGCCGCCGCCGGCCGGGCACTCCAACTCCAGGCGGCCGCCATGCGCCTCGACGATGGCCCGGGCGATGCCGAGGCCCAGGCCGACACCGCCGCCCGGGCCGGACCGGCGGTGGCCGCGGTGCCGCTCCGCCCGGTAGAAGCGGTCGAAGACATGCGGCAGGTCCCCGGCCGCGATGCCGGGGCCGTTGTCCTCGACCGTAAGGGTCCAGCCCGACGCCTCCACCCGCGAGACCAGCAGGACGCGCGCATCCGGGCGCCCCGACGTGACGGCGATGGCGTTCTCCGAGAGATTGCCCAGCGCCTGGAGCAGCCGGTCGGGATCCGCGACGGTCATGCCGTCGCCCTCGGCCCGGAGAGTGAGCGCGACGCCGGCCTGGGCGGCCCGGGGCGCCAGCCGGGCGGCCGCGTCCCCGGCGAAGGCGGCGATGCCGACGGGCCGCATCGCCATCGCCCCCTCGCCCGCATCGAACCGGGCGGCCTCCAGCATGTCACCGATGAGCCGGTCCATGAGCGCGATCTCGGCATCGACCCGCCCCAGCAGCTCCGGCGCCTCCGCCGGGTGCCGGCCGATGGTCTCCGCCAGCGCCCGCAGCCGCCCCAGGGGCGAGCGCAGCTCGTGCGAGACGTCGGCGATGAGGCGGCGCTGGCGCTCCTCCCCGGCGAGCAGGCGTCGCGACATCCCGTTGAAGGATGCCACCAGACCGGCCAGCTCATGGCGGCGGCCGGCATCGAGCGTCTCGCCGAACCGCCCCTCCGCCACCTCGCGCGCCAGGCGCGACAGATCGTCCACGGTGCGGGTCACCCGCCGTGTCACCGGCCACAGCACCAGCGCGGCGGATGCCACCAGCAGCAGCAGGATCGGCAGGAACTCGCCATGCAAGGGATAGGGCGGCTGGCCGCCGCGGCTGATCACCAGCGTCGCCGGGCTGCCCTCCAGCGCCAGCGGCGCCTTGCCCATGAGCCGCGCCAGCCCGGTGGCGCCGATATCGATGGGCGTGCGCTCGGGATGGCTGTCGCCCAATACTCTGCCGTCGGCGGCGATGAGGGTCAGGCGCAGCGCGGCATGGGTCGCCCGCCAGTCCCGGGCCACATCCGCGGGCGACACGCCGGCGGGCCAGTGCCGGGCGGTCCAGTCCACCTGCTCCTGCAGGTCGGCCTGCCAGGCGCGGTAGGTGTAGGTGCCCTGGAAGTAGAATCCCACCAGCGTCAGCAGCCCCAGGCAGCCGACCAGCAGCGCCAGCACGCGCCAGTAGAGCCGGCGGAACAGGCTGGTGCCGCTCATGGCAGGTCGAACCGGTAGCCGACGCCCCAGACCGTCTTCAGGAAGCGGGGCGCCTTGGGATCGGGCTCGATCTTGCGGCGCAGGTTGCTGACATGGGTGTCAACCGCCCGGTCGAAGGCGTCGGTCCCGCCGCCGCGCACGCAGTCCAGCAGCTGGTCGCGGGTGAAGACCCGGCCGGGCTCGCGGCTCATCCGCTCCAGCAGATCGAACTCGCTGCGGGTGAGGTCCAGCGGCCGGCCATGGAGCGTCGCCGTGCGGCCGGCGGCATCAATGGCGAAGGGCCCGGCCTGGCGACCCTGCGATGCCGGCCCTCGTCCCACCGTCCGCCGCAGGACGGCCTGGATGCGCGCCTCCAGCTCCCACAGGCTGAAGGGCTTGGGCAGATAGTCGTCGGCGCCGAGCTTCAGCCCCAGGATGCGGTCCGCCTCCTGCCCGCGGGCGGTCACCATGATGATCGGCACGTCCCGATCACGTCGCACCCGGCGGCAGAAGGAGAGGCCGTCCTCGCCGGGCAGCATCAGATCCAGCACGATCAGGTCGGCCCCGCTTTCCCGCAGGCGGGCGTCCGCCGCCGGCGCATCCGGCACCCAATCGACCGAGAAGCCGCTCTCGGTGAGATGCCGCCGGACCAGGGGCGCCAATCCCTCATCATCCTCGACGAGCAGGATGCGGGCAGCGGTCGTGGTTTGGCCCTGAAGCATTCTTCTGCCTGATGGGAGGAGGCGCGCCCTTGACGCTATGCCCGCAACCCCTGCGGCTGCAACAGCGGCGATTCGGCAAAGCTGCTGTCCGCCGCTTCGACCATCCGCGTCCCCGTTTCAGCGCCTATTCCGGTGATAATCACAAGTATCGCCACGCTCCGGCTTCTGCGGCGTCGAGGGCGTCGGTTTCCGGTGGTCGGCGGCGGCGGGTCCGCTCATCACCGCCCGCCGCGGTTTGTCCGGCGCATTCCGCCGTCCGTCGCGGCCGCCCCGTGGCGACCGGCGCCTGGTGAAGTCTGGCCGAGCCCCAATCGTCTGGCGGTCCGGATGGTGACTGACTACCATGATCCTACCCCTGCCCCGAGCCGGCTTCCATGACCGCTCATGCCCCAGCCGATGCCGAATGACACCGTGATGACGGAGCGGGTCCCCCCGCCCCTGTTCGGCCGACGGCGCCTGAAGGTGGCCGGGATCTCCGCCCTGCTCTGGGCCGTCATGATCGGGGCCACTTCGCAGGCGCCCTTCCTGGTGGTGCTCTGCCGGACGGCGATCGCGGCGCTGTGCGCCCTGCTCGCCTTCGGCCTGCTGGAGCGCTTCCCCCGGCGGCTGCCCCGCTGGACCGCCCGATGGGCGCTGCAGGTGCTGGGCGTCGCCCTGGTCATGCCCCTGGGGGCGGCCCTGGCCTATTGGGCGACGACCCTGGGCGACCCGACCCCCTTCTGGCAGCAGCCGCTGCGCATGACCGGCTTCCGGCACATCACCTTCAGCGGCATCCTGATCGGCCCCTGGATCGCCATGGCGGCGCTGCTGCGCCAGCGCGACGAGGCGGTCCGGAGCCAGGCCGCCGCCTTCGAGCGGGAACGGCTGGCCTATGAGCGCCGCATGTCCGAGGCGCGGCAGCGCCTGCTGCGGGCACAGGTCGAGCCGCATTTCCTGTTCAACACGCTCGCCAACATCCGCGAACTGGTGGAGGCCGCGTCCCCCCAGGCCCCCCGGGTGCTGGACAGTCTCATCGCCTATCTGCGCGCCGCCGTACCGCGCCTGGACGCGCCGGGCACGACGCTCGGCCAGGAGATCGAGCTGGTGCGGGCCTATCTGGAGGTGATGCACATGCGCATGCCCGACCGGCTGAGCTTCGACATCCAGGTGGAGCCCGGCGCGCAAGACCGGCGCTGCCCGCCCATGACCCTGCTGACCCTGGTGGAGAACGCCGTGCGCCACGGCATCGATCCCAGCGAGGAGGGCGGGCGGATCGAGGTGCGGGCGACGGTGCGGGACGGGCGCTGCCGCATCCTGGTCCTGGACACCGGCGTCGGGCTGGCGGGCGGTCCGGGCGGCACCGGCCTGGGCACGGGCCTCGCCACCCTGCGCGAGCGCCTCTCGCTGGCCTTCGACGGCGACGCGACGCTGCGGCTGGAGCCGGGCGCGGCCGGCGGCGCGAGGGCGGAGGTGGACTTCCCGGCGGAAAGGGTCGACGCATGACCGCCGCCCGCCCGACCGCCCTCATCGCCGACGACGAGCCGCTGCTGCGGCGGTCGATGATGCGGCTGCTGTCCCAGGCCTGGCCCGGGCTGGACGTCGTCGCCGAGGCGCGCAACGGCCGCGAGGCGGTCGAGCTGTTCGAGACGCACCGGCCGAACGTCTGCTTCCTCGACGTGCAGATGCCCGGCCTGTCCGGCATCGAGGCGGCGCGCGCCATCGGCGGCCGCTCGCACCTGGTCTTCGTCACCGCCTTCGACCAGTACGCGCTGCAGGCCTTCGAGCAGGGCGTGCTCGACTATCTCGTGAAGCCGGTCGAGCCGGCGCGGCTCGCCGCCACCGTGCAGCGGCTGAAGGACCGGCTCGGCGGCCCGGTGCCGCAGACCGACGCGCTGCTGGACCAGCTGGCCGAACGCCTCGCCAGCCGGTCGCCGCGGACCCTGCGTTGGATCAACGTCTCGGTCGGCGCGCAGGTGCGACCAGTGCCGGTCGAGGCCGTCGACTTCCTGCAGGCGGAGGAGAAGTACACGACCGTCGCCTGGCGGGACGAGGACGGGCGGCAGCTGGAAGGGCTGATCCGCACGCCGCTCAAGGAGCTCGTCGCTCAGCTGGACCCGGCCCAGTTCGTCCAGGTCCACCGGTCGGCGGTGGTCAATCTCCGGGCCGTCAGCCATGTGACGCGCGGCGAGAACGAAACCGGGCGTGTCCATCTGAAGGGCCGCGGCGAGACCCTGCCGGTCAGCCGCAGCCATCTCCACCTCTTCCGCCACATGTGAGCGTCACATGTTCGGCAGCCACATCATCGCGCTGGCGAGCGCAATGCCGGCCGCCATGACCAGGGTCAGGATCACCAGTGTCCCGGCCATCGCCAGCTTCGCCTTGGGGCCACCGCGGTCGCGGGCGAGGAAGTAGAGCTCCAGCACCGCCAGCGGCACCAGGTAGTTGCCGAAGCCGAGCGCGATGCCGATCGGGCCGCCGAAGATCTTGCCCATCGAGAGCGTCCCCTGGGCGGCGATGACGGTGATCATCATGGCGAGCCGCATGAACCACACGCCGCTGACCACCAGGAACAGCCGCAGGGCCCAGCGCCGATGCCGGGCGAAGTCACGGGCGCGGGCCAGACGCAGGGCCATCACGGCGCAGCCCATGACCAGCAGCCCGTTCAGGGATATGGCGATCCAGTTGGCGGGACCGCCGACCGCGCCACGCCCAGGCGTCCACACCATGTAGAGGCCGGCCAGGCTGATGGCGAAGGCGGTGGCGATGTAGAAGCGGCCGCTCCAGCGGTGGAAGGCAGGGGCGGCGGCGCGGATGCGCGGCACCAGCTGCAGCAGCCCGCCCACGGTGATGGTGAAGGCGAAGGCGACGTGCAGCGCGACGGCGGTGTTGCCGACCTTGTCGCCCTCGATCACGCCGCGCGGCAGCAGCTTGTTCCAGGCCGCCCAATCGCCGCCGAACGCGGCGCCGCCGTAGGCGATGGCGATGTAGGCGGCGAAGATCAGCTGTCCCGCCGCGGCGACCAGGAACCAGAAGGCCGCGGCGCGGGAGAGGGCGCGGTCCGCCAGGGCCGGGCGATCGGCGCCGGCATGCTCCGGGGAGCCGTAGGTGACGGCGGTGCTCATGCGTTCTCCTGTGCCAGGGTTGCGGTGGGGGTGACGCCGCCCGGACCGGTTCCGGGGGCCACGGACGGCGCCGGGGCGCGGGGGCGGCGGAGGCGGAAGAGCCAGAAGGCCATCACGCCCAGCACCGCCAGCGTCGGCAGGAAGAGGATCGGCGACCCGCGCAGCAGCGCCGGCAGGTGCTTCTGCTGCCCGACGAAGAAGGACAGCGCCGCGATGGAGAGGGCGGCGGCCATGCGCCACAGGTGCCGCTTCAGGCGCTGGTTGCGGTCGAGGCCCACCAGGATCAGCCGCAGATCCAGCCCGGCCGCCAGGGCCGCCAGCCCGGCGAAGATGAAGTGCGGCGCCGGCGGCATGCGGTCGAGCCGGCCCGTCGGGTCGAGCGTCGCCTGCAGCCCGAACAGGACGCCGGCGGCGACGCACAGCAGCGCCACCGGAAGCGCCGCGATCTCCAGCGTGCCGGCGCGGCGGTCCCGGTGCCGGACCGCCGACCATGCCGTCGCGACCAGGTAGCAGGTGAGCGTTCCGGCGACGACCGACAGCCGGGAGGGCTTCATGGCCGCCAGGACCGCGCCCGTGGACGCCATGACCAGCATCGTGGCCGCGAAGGCCGTGCCGGCGCGGGCATGCAGCCCCCGCCCCTTGCGGGCCAGGAGCGCCACCGCGCCCGCCGCCAGCGCCGCGCCGCCGCCGGCGACATGGGCCACCATCATCAAGCTGCTCAAGGCCGCATCTCCTTCCGCCAGCCGGCCCAGCGAACCGTCATGGTCGCTGCCAGCTCAGGTTCGGGAGGATAGGAGGCCGATCGGGCACGGACGCGGCGACGCGACGGGTGGCGTCTTCGATCGGACGAATGGCGGCCTGAGCGGATGGGCGGCCCGCTCCTGCCCTGCGGGTCAGGAGAGCGCCCAGCTCTTCATAGCCGCAAAGCCCATGAAAGCGGCGGGAATGCAGAGGATGCCAAACACCACCCATGGCCCTGTGGAGCCGAAGAGCAGGTAGGCCACCAGCATCGCTGCGGCGATTGGAACGATCGCCGGCGAGATAAGGAAAAAGCCGACGAGCACGCAAAGCCCCAGGCCCAGGGCGAGAAACCCTAGGACGATCGCGACGATGACAAATTGGCCGTCAGACACTGCGCCCCCGACTTCTGCTGGAGCGTAGCCTCCATGGCGAGAGGACTAGTTCCGCCACCGGTAGGCGGTACTGGCGGGGTCTACGGTGAGATTGACCCTTATGGCCCAGCGGAAACGTTGACAACCAGCCGTCGGTCTCCGCGGCAAGCTTCTTCGTGCCGTCCCCGGCGGCCGGCTGTTCTCCGCCCGTTGCGATACTCTCCGGGGACCAGACCATGTTCTTGTTCTTCTCCAACCGGCTGGGACTGGGCGGATCCGTCCTGGTCTCCATCGTGATCACCCTGGTCCTGCTGGCACTGCTCGGCGTGTTCTGACCGCGCGCATGCCGGTGGAACCTGCCGGTCGCGCAAAGACCGCCAGGTGAGAAGGAGCGATGCGGCAAAGCCCGGGGACGGCCCGCATTCCGCCTCAGCCGGCGTCGGCGGCTCTGCGCACAGGCCGCTCCGCCCGCCCCGCCGCGGGGACATCGTGATCGGGCCCGTCAGCGGACCGTCCGCTCCCGGTCGTTGAAGAGCTAGTGGCCGTCCGGCTTGCTGCCTTCGCCGACGGCATCGAGCGCGCCCAGGAAGACGCCTCGATCGGGGGCTGGGTCGGTGTGAAGGGGCAGGCGGATTCCTCCGCCACCTCGGGGCGAGCATGGATGGCTGCCGAACCGGAAAGCGCCGCAGCCCGACGCTTCGGCCAACTGTTCGTAAATAACCAAACGCATTAGATGGTATTCCGTAATTGTATTGGTGAGAACGTTGAAGATCTGACAGACTATATTTCTGCCCGTTTCCTTTGACATAGAAAGGGCACCCATAATGAAGCTCGACGACATATTTCGCGACTCGGGTCGGGACGGCAGGATCATTCCGCATGCCGGCTGCGAGGACGGCGACGCGATATGCGGTTACGCCGATCTGCTCGAGGAGGTCGGACACAGGGCCGATCGGTCGGATCGCCGGATGCCTCTCCGCCCCGACCCTGGCGGGATACCGGCAGCGCGCCACGGCCACCACGCCAAGCGCGTCCATTGACCCGGCGCCCGGCCGCTGGGATGTGAGGCCGCTGCGGCCGGTCCCTTCCGGGATCGAGGCAGGTCGTGCCGGCGTCCGAAGCGGAGTCCAGGCCCGCGCTCCAGGAAATCCGGCCCCCTCAAGGCTGAAGGTTAAGTCACGGCCTCGGGCATCAGGCGGGTGCTCCCATGACAAGGATCATCCCCGATGAAAATCGCGCAGATCGCGCCGCTGGCGGAGCGTGTCCCGCCGCTGCTCTACGGCGGCACCGAGCGGATCGTCTCCTACCTGACCGAGGAGCTGGTCCGCCAGGGCCACGAGGTCACCCTGTTCGCCAGCGGCGACTCCCTCACCTCCGCGGCGCTGGTGGCGGGATGCGGGACCGCGCTGCGGCTGGACGGCCGGGGGCACGACCCCATTCCGCACTACATGCTTCATCTGGAGGCGGTGCGGTGCCGGGCGGCGGAGTTCGACATCCTGCACTTCCATGTCGACCTCATCCACTTCCCCGTCGTCCGCGAGTTCGCCCACCGGACATTGACCACCCTGCACGGCCGCCTGGACCTGCCGGATCTTCCCGCCGTCTACGACGTGTTCGACGATCTGCCGCTGGTCTCCATCTCGATGGCGCAGCGCCGGCCGCTGCCCGGCGTCGCGTGGGCCGGCATGATCCATCACGGGCTGCCGGCAGGCCTGCTCCCCTTCCAGCCGACGCCCGCCGGCGGCTATCTGGCGTTCCTGGGACGCATCTCGCCGGAGAAGCGCCCCGACCGGGCCATCGAGATCGCGCGGCGGGCGGGGCTTCCCCTGCGGATCGCCGCGAAAGTGGACCCGGCGGACCAGGCCTACTGGGACGAGGTCATCGAGCCGCTGGTCCGCGCCAATCCGCTGGTCGAGTATGTCGGCGAGATCGGCGAGGCGGAGAAGGCCGCCTTTCTCGGCGACGCCCTGGCCCTGCTGTTCCCCATCGACTGGCCGGAGCCCTTCGGCCTGGTGATGATCGAAGCGATGAGCTGCGGCACCCCGACCATCGCCTTCGGCTGCGGCTCGGTGCCGGAGATCATCGAGGACGGCGTCACCGGCTTCGTCGTCGGCGACATGGACGCCGCCGTCGCGGCGGTGGCGCGGGCCGCCCGGCTCGACCGGGCACAGATACGCCGCAGCTTCGAGCGGCGCTTCACGGTCGTGCGCATGGCCGCGGACTATGTCGACCTTTACCGCTCCCTGGAGGAGGGACATGCCGGTGGAACGTTCGACGGGGCGATCCAGGCGGCGGCCGGCCGGCGGCCGGCGGGCGGCGGCATCAGCCTCCCGCTGGCGGGGCGCTGAGCCATGCAGGACGGCTCGAACCCCACAGCCCCGCCCCCCGGTCCCGACATCGTCGGCACCGCCATTCCGGCCTTTCCCGTCCCCTCGACCGCCTCGCTGGAGGAACGGCGTCCCCGTACCCTCAAGGACGACGACGCCTTCGCGGTGCTCGACCATGCGGGGGACATCCTCTCCGGCCCCGGCAGCCCGGAAGGGATCTTCTTCGAGGACACGCGCCACCTCTCGCATCTGGATCTCAGCCTCGGCGGGCGCCGGCCGATGCTGCTCAGCTCGGACCTGCGCGATGACAACGCCGGATTGACCTGCGACCTCACCAATGCCGACATCTTCGACGGCGAGCGGCTGGTCCTGGAACGCGACCTGCTGCATGTGCGGCGGACCAAGTTCCTGTGGCGGGGCATCGGCTATGAACGCATCGTGGTGCGGAGCTTCGCGCCCGGGGCGGTCCGGGTGAAGCTGGAGCTCCGCTTCGCCGCCGACTTCGCCGACCTGTTCGAGGTGCGGGGCAGCCGGCGGCCGCGCCGGGGGACCCTGCACCCTCCGGAGGTCACCGACACGTCGGTGACGTTCGCCTATACCGGGCTCGACGACCGCCGGCGCTCGACCCTGCTCTTGTTCGAGCCGCGGCCGGCCGAACTTACCGGCGATCGCGCCAGCTACTGGCTCGACCTTGAGCCCGGCGGCCGGACGATGGTCTGGCTCGAGACGGCCTGCATCGACCGGCCGATCCAGGCGGCGCCGGGCATGGCGTTCCTCGCCGGGATGCGCGGGGTGCGCCGGGGGCTGATGGCGGCGCGCAAGCGCTCGGCCTCCGTCGACACCTCCAACGAGCTCTTCAACGAGGCCTTCCGCCGCGCCCGCGCCGACCTGTCCATGCTCATGACGGGCAAACCGGGCGGGCCCTATCCCTACGCCGGCATCCCCTGGTTCTGCGCCGCCTTCGGGCGGGACGCGCTCATCACCGCCCACCTCATGCTGTGGGTGGATCCGGAGGTGGCCCGGGGCGTGCTGAACTTCCTGGCGGAGAACCAGGCGGTCGAGGAGAACGATGCCGCCGATGCCGAACCCGGCAAGATCCTGCACGAGGCGCGCGGCGGCGAGATGGCGGTGCTGGGGGAGGTTCCCTTCCGCCGCTACTATGGCAGCGTCGATTCCACGCCGCTCTTCGTCTGGCTGGCCGGCGCCTATCTGGACCGGACGGGCGACGTGGCGACCATCCGCCACCTCTGGCCCAACATCGAAGCGGCGCTCGCCTGGATCGACATCTATGGCGACCGCGACGGCGACGGCTTCGTCGAGTATGGCCGGAAGACCGAGAAAGGGCTGGCCAACCAGGGCTGGAAGGACAGCCACGACAGCATCTTCCATGCCGACGGCAGCAGCGCTCCCGGCCCCATCGCGCTGTGCGAGGTGCAGGCCTATGTCTATGGCGCCTGGCGCGCGGCCGCGGCCATAGCGCGGTCGCTCGGCTTCCAAACGCGCGCGTCGGAGCTGGAGCGCAAGGCGGATGTTCTGCGGACGGATTTCGCCGAGCGTTTCTGGTGCCCGGAGATCGGCACCTTCGCCCTCGCCCTGGACGGCGCCAAGCGACCCTGCCGGGTGCGCAGCTCCAATGCCGGCCACGCGCTGCTCACCGGCATCGCCCTGCCCGAGCACGCCGCCGCCGTCGCCGCGCAGCTCACCGGCACCGCCTCCTTCTCGGGATGGGGCGTGCGGACGCTGGCGGCGGGGGAGGCGCGGTACAACCCCATGTCCTACCACAACGGGTCGGTCTGGCCGCACGACAACGCCCTGATCGCCCTGGGCCTCGCGCGCTACGGGCACAAGGCCGAGGTGCTGCGCATCTTCGAGGGGCTGTTCGCGGCATCGCTGCACATGGATCTGCGGCGGTTGCCGGAACTCTTCTGCGGCTTTTCCTGGCGGCGTGGACAGGGCCCGGTGCCCTATCCGGTCGCCTGCTCGCCGCAGGCCTGGGCGGCGGCGGTGCCGCTGGCCATGCTGCAGGCGGCGCTGGGGCTGGAGATCGGCGGGGGGCGGCTCCGTCTGCGCTTCACGCGGCCGGCACTGCCGGACTTCATGGACGAGGTGACCCTGAGCGACTTGGCCGTCGGCCACGGCCGCGTCGATGTGCGGTTGCGCCGGCACGGGGCGAGCGTCTCCGTCGAGGTGCTGCGCCGCGATCCCGCCATCCGCGTGGTGACCGTGACCTGAGACCCCGCCGGGGGTTGGCGCCAGGGAGGTGCGACATGACCAGAACCGCCGGCGGTCGCGCGGCGATGTATCCCGCCCTGGCGCTTGGCGCCGCCCTGCTGCTGATCCCGCGGGGCGCCGCGTCGGCGGAGGTGCGCTATGTCGACAATTCGGTCTCGGCGTCGGGGAACGGCGCATCCTGGTCGTCGGCCTGGAAGAGCTTCGCCGACATCGCCTGGTCCAGCCTGCGCCCCGGCGACACCCTCCTCCTCTCCGGCGGCACCTACCGCGAGACCCTCACCGTCGGCGCCAGCGGCGCGCCGGGCGCCCCCATCACCATCAAGGCCGCCACCGACCCCGGCCACAACGACCCCGTCATCATCGACGGCCAGAACAGCCGCACCGCCGGCGTCGTGCTGGCCGCCCGCGACCATGTCGAGGTCTCCCACCTGGACGTGCGCAACCACGCCGGTGCCGGCATCAGCGTCAAGGGCGCCACCGCCGGAATCGTCATCGCCCACAACGCGGTGCACTCCGGCGATCCCGGCGGCGGCAACGCC
>DASPNP010000018.1:0-15057 GCA_035626475.1 Azospirillaceae bacterium | reverse complement strand
GGCGTTGCCGCCGCCGGGATCGCCGGAGTGCACCGCGTTGTGGGCGATGACGATTCCGGCGGTGGCGCCCTTGACGCTGATGCCGGCACCGGCGTGGTTGCGCACGTCCAGGTGGGAGACCTCGACATGGTCGCGGGCGGCGAGGATAACGCCGGCGGTGCGGCTGTTCTGGCCGTCGATGATGACGGGATCGTTGTGGCCGGGGTCGGTGGCGGCCTTGATGGTGATGGGAGCGCCGGGCGCGCCGCTGGCGCCGACGGTGAGGGTCTCGCGGTAGGTGCCGCCGGAGAGGAGGAGGGTGTCGCCGGGGCGCAGGCTGGACCAGGCGATGTCGGCGAAGCTCTTCCAGGCCGACGACCAGGACGCGCCGTTCCCCGACGCCGAGACCGAATTGTCTACGTAGAACACTGCCAAGAGACTCTCTCCACCTTCACTGGACCGGTCGCGCGCCAGGTGTGTCCTGCGGCGGGCGAGGGCGGTCGGGTCACACGACCCGGCAGGAGAGAGTGTGCGTGGCGCCGACCTCGTCCGGCACACGCCGCTCCATCCCGCGGGCTGTGTCGGAAGGTGGGCTTTTCAGTATTAATAGAGTCTTTATTGCGGGGCGATGCGCCGTGACAAAATAATGCGCTCTCACCAGAGTCCCCGGTGAGTCTATCTCGCCTGAAAAGACGGTACGGTGATGTACTGAACTCACTGAATAAATGAATGGTTGCCGCGACGGCGCCGGTCGTGGCGGACGAATCAATGGAAAATGGCGTGAAATTCGATGCTCTATTAACCAGATTCCCGGTACGGCCTGCGCTGGAAAGTCCCGGCCGCCGGCGCCAGGGCGCCCGGCCAGGATTCCCTCCGGATCGCCTTCCGGGATGCTCCCTGCGCGTCCGCCATCGCCAGGGCCAGCAGCGGGAAGAACAGGTCGGCCGCCCCGCGCACGGTCAGGTGCGGGTCGAACAGCATCAGGACGGTGATGACGCACAGGGCGACGAAGCCGGCCGCCGCCGCCGCGCCGACGGAGTCGTTCCGCGCGCGCGCTGTGGCCCAGAGGCTGGAACCGGCCCCCAGGGCGAAGGCGATGAAGGCGGCGAGCAGCGGCAGGCCGCCGATCCACAGAAGCCAGACATAGCCGCTCTCGATGTAGATCCAGTCGCGCCAGCTCTCGGTCGCCGGCAGCCGCGGCGCCGGGCGGACGCCGAGCAGCCAGTTGAAGCCGGAGGTGAGCTCCGGCAGGAAGAAGCGCTGCAGGTTCTCCCACCGGCCGGTCCAGCTGTGCGGCACCCCGTCGCTGCGGGAGAAGCCGGCGAGGCGGCCGCTGACGACCGGCCACAGGGCGGCGGCGAAGACGAGCGCGGCCGCGGCCATGGGCAGGAGCAGGCGCAACGCGCGGCCGGTCAGGATGCTCAGCGCGGCCATGGCGACGGCGAGGCCGATATAGCCGGAGAAGGAACCCGCCGCGATGCCTCCGGCCAGGCACAGCCCCGCCGCCGGCAGCGCGACCAGGGGACGCTCCCGCCCGCGGACCAGCAGGATGACGGCCAGCGCGAAGCTCATGATCATCACGTCGGCGAAGCCGAAGGCTGAGCCGACGGTGGAGGTGGCACGCTCCGTCAGGATGCCGGTGTGGCCCTCGAAGGGCTGGTCGTAGTGCCGGTGCAGGAAGCCGGCGACGCCGAACAAATCGGCCACCTGCAGGATGCCGACCGTGGCGGTGACGCAGGCCGACAGCAGGACCAGGCGGCAGCAGGTCGCGACCGCCCGGGGGGTGTCGGCCGCGGCCCGGATGATCCGGTACAGCAGATAGTATTTCCACAGCACCAGCGCGTAGAAGAGGTCGTCGGCCGTGACCGGCTGGCCGCGCGCGTGGAGCAGCGCCAGCGGCAGCACCGAGGCCGCGGTCGCCAGCAGGATCAGCAGAACGTCGATGCGGGACACCGGCGCGCGCAGCGGGCGGCCCTGGAGCATCAGCAGGACCATCCGGCAGAGCAGCGCCGCCGCGACCAGCAGCAGCAGAAGCTCGTTGGGCCGCACGGCCGGCAGCAGCTCGCCCCGCGCGATGCCGGCGACCAGCGGGCTCAGCAGCAGGAAGGCGTAGGCGCCGACGGCGGGCCGGGCCACCGTCGCCAGGAACAAGGACACCGCCACCGCCGCCGCCAGGATCAGCATGGCCTCAGCTCCCCGACCTGAGCGGGGACCGGCGGGGCCCCGCCGGCAGGAAGACCAGCACCTCGCGCGAGCCGCGCAGCCACTGCAGGCCGACATAAACAGCCCCGCTCGCGCCCAGGGCGGCGGCGAGGCCGCTCATCCAGCCGAGGGCGCTGCCCGCCGGCGGCGCCAGCCAGGCGGCGACCAGGGCCGCGACCGCGACCGAAAGCGCCGCGATGCCGAGATCGGCCGTCACGCCGCCGATGGGCGCCGGCAGCGCCGGCAGACGACGGACGACCCGCCAATGCAGGAAGGCGGCCGACGCCAGGCTCGCCGCCGACACAGACAGGGCCAATGCCCAGAGGCGTTCCGCCCCCTCGAACGCGACGAGGGCGCCGGCCATGCCGCCCGCGGCGATGAGCGCGCGCAGCAGCATCGCGTGGAAGGGCGCGGTGCCGTCCCGCCGCGCATAGGCGGCCGACGCCGCCACGACGATCAGCGCCTCTCCCGCGACGCCGACGCCGAGCCCGCCGATGCAGGCGGCCGTTAGGGCGATGGCGGAGGTGCCGGCCATCTGGCCGAGGGCCACCGCATGCGCGAGCGGCACGCACAGTGCCGTCAGCAGCAGCCCCGCGGGCAGGGTGCTGAAGCGCGCCAGGGCGACGCCGTCGCGGAAGATCGCATGGAACTCGACGCCGGTCGATGCGAGGCGCGCCAGGCGCGGCAGCTGCGCCGCCGCGACCGGCGTGGCGCCGAGGGCGACCGGCAGGGTGGCGAAGCTCTGGCCGATCTGGAGCGCGATGACGGCGCCCGGAATGCCGCCGGCGGCCAGGACGAGCCCCAGCCAGGTCAGGTTGTAGAGCCCGGTATGCCGGCTCGCCGTCAGTCCCGCGCGCAGTATCCGGCGCACCTCGGCGTCGCGCCAGCCTGCCCGCGGCAGCAGCGCGACGCCGGACCGCCACGCCCCCCACCATTGCACGGCGCCCTGCAGCGCCGCCGCCGCCGTGGTTCCGACGCCCAGCAGAAGCAGCTGCGCCGTCGACACGTCGCCCAGCTCCGGGCCGCCGCCGAAGACCAGGGCCGACAGGATCAGCACGGCGATGGCGGCACTGTTCTCGGCGGCCGGTGCCGCCGCCGCCAGGGCGAAGCGGCCCTGGGCGTGCTGGACCGCGGCGCCCGTGGCCGCGACGGCGGCGAAGAAGATCTGCGGCAGCAGCATCGCCAGCAACAGTCCGCCCACTTGTCCCTGCTTCGCGCGGACGGCGGGGTCGGGAACGGCGGCGGTGACCAGGGACAGCAGCGCCGGCCCGCACAGCAGCAGCAGCCCGGCGACCAGCGCCAGCACCGCCAGCACGGTGCCGAGGAAGCCGCCGGCCAGGCGTCCCACCTCGCCGCGGTCACCCCGGTCGACGGCGCCGACCAGCCGCGGCACCAGCACCGCCCCCACCAGCGATCCGCCGAGCAGGGCGAACATTGTGCCGGGGAGCAGCGTCAGCGTCTGGAACAGATTGCCGAAGAAGGTCGGGCCGATCACCGCGCCCAGGACCGTGACGCGCGCGAAGCCCGTGGCCCGGCTGACCAGCGTCCACAGCATCACCGTGCGGGACGTGGAGGCGAGAGAGGGGGACCCGGCCGATCGCCTGTCGTGGACGGGTACCGTGACCTGGGTCATGGCGCCGCCTCAGCAGAAATAACGGTAGAGCTCGTCGCCCGCGGCGGCGGTGATGGCGTCGGGCACCTGCGGGTCGGTCAGCAGCTGGGTCAGCCGGCCAAGGGTGCGGCCCGCCTCCTCCGCCGGAGCGTTGATCGCGGCGGCGCCGGGCTGCCAGCGCAGCATCGCCACCGCGCGCTCCTCGGTGGCGTATTTGCGCTTGTAGCGGACCAGCCCGGGGTGGCGGAGTTCCGAGATGCCGAAGTCCAGCGTCCGGCGGCCGCGCCGCTGGCCCAGGCGGATGCCTTCCCAGGCCAGCAGGTCGTTCGGGCAGGTGGACGGGTCGAGCGAGGCGTTGAACTTGTAGTAGAGGCAGTCGCCCCATTCCAGGAACAGGATGCCGGCCACCGGTTCGTCCCCGATCATGGCGAACAGCACCACCAGTCCGTCGGCCGGCGAGAATGCCTCGTGCAGGGCGTCGAAGAAGGCGGCGGGCTGCGCCAGCAGGCGGAACTTGGTCTTGCGCAGATGGCAGTGCATCCGGTGGAAGAGACGCACCGCATCCAGGCCCCTGGCCTCGCGGATTGTGACGCCGGCGCGCTTGGCCTTGCGGATGTTCTGCCGGGCCGACCCCTGCAGTCCCTGCCAGAGCGCCTCCTCGGGACGGGTGAGGTCGACGCCGTGCCACAGGGCGCCGCCGGTGGGCGTGAAGCGCGGATCGTCCGCGGCCGCGCGGCAGCGCAGGCAGCGCAACGTGGTGGGCAGGCCCATGGCCAGGATCGGCGCGGCCAGCCGCTCCCAGGTCGCCGGATCCTCCACCAGGGGATCGCAATAGTCGGAGAAGGGGAGCGACACGATGCGCTCGCCCCGGAGATCGGAGACGCGGCTGAACAGCACCGCCGCCTGCTCGCCGCCATCGCCCGTCACGGCCACGGAGATCTGGAAGCCGTAGGTGTCGGCGAGCGCCCTGATCCAGGGGGGTGAGGAGAAGAGACTGGACAGGGGATGCCCGGCGGCGGTCCCGAACGCCTCGGTCGTGGCATCGATGATGCGGACGCTATCGATGATGCTGACGCTCATGCCGGCCTCGCCCATGCCGGCCTCGCCCATGCCGGCTTTGCCAAATTGAAGGGGGGAGGATCGTCCGGCTGGAAGACGCTCCGGGCGGCGGCGATCTCCAGGTCGGCGGGCGACAGCGCCTCCGCCGGGCGGAAGATCGCCAGGCCCCGGGAGGCGAGCCAGCGGGCGATCTCGATCTGGTGGTCGTCCACCACCTCGCCCCGGCTCGGGTCGCGCGGCACCAGGATCGGGCATTTGCCGGCCGCCAGCGCCGTCAATGCCGACCCGCACCCGGCATGGGCGATGACGACGTCCGCCTCCCGGATCGCCTGGTCGAGCTCCGGCGACGGCACGAAGGGGCGCGCCTGGATGTCGAGCCCGTCCAGGCCACTCTCTCCGGTCTGCCAGAGCACCGTGGCGGACGGCGGCAGGATGGCGGCGGCCGCGGCGAGCAGCCGGGTGAAGGGCCGGTCGGAGCCGATGGTCACCACGATCCGGCGTACCTCCCGCCGGTCCCGCTGCCGCACCTGGAAGCCGTCGAACACCGATCCGCCGTATCGCCACCGGCCGCGTCCCGCCCAGGGATACTGCCGGTAGAGGGTCACGCCCGGCATGGCCTGCAGCAGCCGCCCCGTCAGCGACGGCACGCGGACCCGGGCGGCGCTCTCGATGTAGTGCGCGGCGATGCCGGCCGCGGCCGCCAGGGGCAGGAAGGCCAGCGCGATCGCCGATCCGGTGCTGACCACGGCGCGGATTTGGGAGGGCCGCCGCAGAAGCCGGCGCGCCGGACCCATGGCGCGCAGCACGCCGGCGACGTCCCGCTCCGCGATGTCGGGCACGAACAGGGTCTTCGCCCCGGCCAGCAGGGACCGGGCCTGGGCGCCGTCGAAGGTCACCCAGAGCGCGTCCTCGGCCGGCACGCCCATGCGCCGCGACAGCCGGTGCAGCTGCGCCAGATGGCCACCGTTGCTCGCCACGAAAAGGGTTGTCATCGGCTCGGCTCCTCAGCGGGTGTTGCGGGAGAGGATCACCGCGGCCGGTGTCCGCGCGAGAATCCAGAGATCGAGCGCGAGGGAGCCCGTCTCGAGATAGGCGAGGTCGAGGGCCAGCATCTGCGGCATGGAAAGCCGGTTGCGGCCCATCACCTGCCACAGGCCGGTGATGCCCGGAACGCACTCGTGCCGCCGCCGCTGCTCCTCGGTAAAGAGGGCGACCTCCCAGGGCAGGGAGGGGCGGGGTCCGACCAGGGACATCTCGCCCAGCAGCACGTTCACCAGCTGCGGCAGCTCGTCGATGCTGAACCGCCTGACGATCCGGCCGACCGGCGTGATGCGGGGATCGTGGGCGGGCTTGTACAGCCCGTCGGGGGCCCGGCAGGCGGTGTCGCCCAGAAGCTCGCGCCGGTTCAGCTCGCGCTGCGCCCGGTCGTCGCCGGACCGCATGGTCCTGAGCTTGAGCATCGCGAAGGGCTTCTCATGCAGCCCGATGCGGGTCTGGCGGAGAATGACCGGCCCGGGATCGGCCGCGTAGAGCAGAAGCGCCGCCGGAAGCAGAACCGGCAGGCACAGGATGAGGAACAGCCCGGCCAGCACCAGGTCCAGCAGGCGCTTCGCCGGGGGACAGCCCCGGCTGGTCCAGGCCCGACGCGACGGGGCCGGACGGGGCGGTTCCGCCGTGGCCGGCGCGGCGGCGGACAGTCTGCCGATCTCCATAGCCTGCGCTTCCTCTGGTCGTCCGTGCATGTCAGCCGGCCAGGGCCGGGCGGGCCAGCAGCGCGGACGCCAGGGCATCCGCGACGATGCCGATCTGGGCCGCCGACACATGGGGGTGGAGGGGAAGCGACAGCATCCGCCGCGCCGCCGCCTCCACGACGGGCAGCGCCAGCGGCCGGCGCCCGGGAGCCTGGAACGCGCCCTGGAGGTGGCATGGAACCGGATAGTGGATGCCGGTGCCGATGCCGGCGGCGGCCAGCGCCGCCCTGACCTCGTCCCGCCGGTCGCACTGCACGACCATCAAATGGTTCGCGCCGCGCCCACCGGAGAGCCGCGCCGGCATCGTGAGCGGCAGCTCCGCGAGCGCCAGGCGGTAGCGGTCCGCCACCTGCCGCCGCGCATCGTTCCAGCGATCCAGCCAGGGGAGCTTCGCCAGCAGGACGGCGGCCTGCACCGCATCCAGCCGGTCGCTGCCGCCGAGGCAGTCGTGCAGGTGCGCATTGCCCGGCGGGCGGCCATGGTTGGCGATCATGCGGATGCGCGCGGCCAGCGCGTCGTCGTCGGTCACCACGGCGCCGGCATCGCCGAAGGCTCCCAGATTCTTGCCGGGGTAGAAGCTGAAGCAGCCGGCCTGGGACAGGCCGCCGGCGCGCCGTCCCCGCCATGTGGCGCCATGCGCCTGGGCGGCATCCTCGATCAGCGCGACGCCGGCCTGGGCGGCCAGGATCGCCATCCCGGTCATGTCGACCGGTTCGCCGAAGAGGTGGACCGCGATGATCGCGGCGCTGCGCGGCGTGAGCGCGTCGCGGACGGTCGCGGCGGACATCAGCAGGGTGTCCGCCT
The DNA here is from genome assembly GCA_035626475.1 of Azospirillaceae bacterium. Classification (GTDB taxonomy): domain Bacteria; phylum Pseudomonadota; class Alphaproteobacteria; order Azospirillales; family Azospirillaceae; genus DASPKT01. Next base: position 7,650 of record DASPNP010000018.1, on the reverse strand, counting down.
CCACATCGACGAACACCGGCGTGGCGCCGGCCGATACCACCGCCTCAGCGGTGGCGACGAAGGAGTTGGCCGGAACCAGCACCTCGTCGCCCTCGCCGACACCGAGCGCCCGCAGCGTCAGTTCGATCGCGGCGGTCCCGCTGGACACGCCGACGCATCGCCGCGTGCCGCAATAGGCCGCCCAGGCCTCCTCGAAGCGCTCGACGAACGGGCCGCCGATGTAGGTCTCGGCTTCGGTGACCTCCCGCCAGGCGGCATCGAGGTCGGCGCGGAGGTCGGCGTGCAGGGCGCCCAAATCCAGGAAAGGCAGGGACATGGCCGTCATCCCACCTTCTGGGTAAGCGCCGCCGGGAACTCTATCTCGGGTGGATAGAGCACCTTTTCCGGGCGGCCGTTCCTCACGGCCCGGTCGATCGCCTCCAGCACGGCGACGGTGACCATGCCGTCCTGGCCGGGCGTGTCCGGAACGGCGTTGCGGCGCACGCAGTCGACGAAATGCGCGACCTCCAGCGCGAGCGGCTCCCCCGTGCCGACATAGGGCGATGTGATGTCGCCGTACCGGTAGCTCTGCGGGCGCTCATAGGGAACCGCGGGCTCGTCGCCGCCGCGGACGCCCCGGTCGTAGATGCGCAGCCGCTCCTCGGCCAGATCGTCGTACACGGCCATCTTCTGCCGTCCGACGACGGTGATGGTGCGGTTCTTCTTCGGGTCCAGCCAGGAAAGGTGGCAGTAGCCGGTGATGCCCAGGCTGCCATAGTCGAGGCGGATGTGGGCGACGTCCTCCACCTCGGCGCAGGCCAGCGAGACGCCCCAGGCGCTCACCATTGTGGGCACGGCGTTCAGCAGGTAGTTCATGATCGTGATGTCATGGGGCGCCAGGTCCCAGATGACGTTCACGTCGGAGCGGTACAGGCCCAGGTTCAGCCGGGCGGAGTGGATGTAGTGGATCCGGCCGAGCTCGCCCAGGACCATGCGCCGCCGCAGTTCCTTCACGGCGGGGACGAACAGGAAGGTGTGGCCCACCATCAGGACCGCGCCGGCCTGCCGGGCCTCCTCGACGAGGAGGCGGGATTCCACGAGTGACGTGGCGAGCGGTTTCTCGACCAGGACATGCTTGCCGCTGCGCAGCGCCAGCAGGGCCAGGTCGAAATGCGTCCGGGGCGGGGTGGCGATGACGGCGGCATCGACGTGGGGAAGGGCACTCGCCAGGTCCGGAAAGCCGCGCGTCGCCGGGAAACTGGCCTGGATGGCGCGACGGGCGTCGGGGTCGGGATCGACGACCACCACCTCCCTCACTTCCGGCAGGCCGCTGAGGATGCGGATGTGCTTGGCTCCCCAATACCCACAGCCGACGACGGCCACGCGGAGAAGAGGTCGGATCGCGACGGGCAGGGGCCCTTTGTCGCTCTGTGTCCCGGGTTCGCCGTTGCGCATCGTGGGTCCCTTGGATTGGACGAGGGCGGAATGCCGGATCGTCGGGGAGGGAACTGCGGAGGGCCGCGCCGTCGGCCGTTCCCGGATGGCCGTTCCGGGCGGAGCGCTCGCACAGGATCTTTGCGCCCGGTCAGGCGCCGTTACTTAACCGGTATTTGCAATGTGCATGGGGGTAGTATGGCAAGACTTGTGAAGTCCGGAACAGATCCGCTCTCTCCTGAAGGAGATAAGACCTCTCCGGGTTTTGCCTTGCCGGACATTGTGGTGCAAATGCGGCGGTGATGCATCACGCAAATACGAACTATCGGGCTAAACTTTATTTCGTCAGAAGCGGGCTATGAAAGAACTACTCCCTGTAAATCCTATCAAGTATCAGGAAAACCATAAGCTAAATGGTGTCTGTCATGCACGATTGCTGTCCGTCTCTTGGTCGTTCCAGGAGACGGCGCGCATCGGTTCGGCGCGTGACAGCGCATCTTTTCCCCCAGAAGGCTTTTTCCCATGGACTCCAGTCAACACGACGCACCGGGTGCGGATAGGGGCATCGAGCTGCCCGCTGTCCTCGGCGCCCTGCGGCGCGGCTGGTTGATCCTGCTGGTGGCGGTGGCGGTGGGGATCGCCGGCGCCGTGCTGACGACCCTGCTGGCCACGCCGACATACCGCGCTGCCATGGCGATCCTGGTGCAGCCGCAGGACAATCCCCTGATGCGCCCCGGCGCCCTCGGCACCGCCCTGGCGCCGCCCGCGGTCTCCCAGGTCGACAATCACGTCAGGATGCTGGGCTCGCACACCACGCTGCGGGCGGTGGCCGCCGCCCTGGAGCTGGACCAGGACGCCGAGTTCGCCCCCGGCCAGCCGTTCGACTGGCTGCCGGCATCGGTCCGGACCCTGCTGCCGGCGGCATTCGAGACCACGGGCGGATGGGCGGACGACCCGGCCCAACGCGAAACCGCCCTGCTGCGCCGGCTCGATGAACGGCTGGAGGTCGGCCGCGATGGGGAAACCGACGTCATCACCGTGGCGTTCACCTCGCGCGATCCGCACAAGGCCGCCCGGATCGTGAGCGCCATCGTCGAAAGCTACCGGCGGAGCCAGGAGGCGGAGAAGCGCCAGTCCGTCGAGCGGGTGCGCGGCTGGCTCGCCGAGCAGACCGGACGGCTGCGCGCGGAAGTGGCCGAGGCGGAGGCGATGGTCGAGACGCACCGCGCCGCCCACCGCCTGACCGACGGGCGCGACGCCGTTCCCGGCACGACCGAGCTGTCCGTCCTGCGGGTCGAGCTGAACGCGGCCCGCATCGCCGCGGCGGAGAAGCAGGCCAGGCTGCGCCGGGTGAACGAGCTGCGGGCGCGGGGCGACGGCTATCGCCCGGTGACCGAGGTCGCCTCCTCGCCGGTGATCGCCAGCCTGCTGCAGCTCGACGACGAGCTGCTGCGCGAGGAGTCCCACCTCTCCCAGACCCTGGGCGACAAGCATCCCCGCGTGCTCGAGGCGCGCGCCAAGCGCGAGCGCGTCGCCGCCAAGATGGAGACCGAGGTCCGCGACATCGTGCGCACGATGGAGGTCGAGGCCACGGCGGCCCGGGCGCGGGAGCGGGAACTGGCGACCGTTCTGGACGAGGCGGGACGCCGCTCCGCCGCCGCCGGCCATGCCGGCCTCCGGTCACGGGATCTGGAGCGGGAGGCCGCGTCGCGGCGCGGGGTCTATGAGGCGGCGCTGCTGCGCCAGACCGAAATGCAGGATGTCGCGGTGCTGGCCGAACCCGATGCCGCGATCATCTCGCCGGCGGCCGTGCCGGACCGCCCGGTGTTCCCGAGGCTCGGCACGCTCCTTCCGGCCGGGGCCGCGGTTTCCCTGATGCTCGGCATCGGCCTCATCGCCCTGCGCGAGCATCTCGACCGGGGCCTGCGCACCGGGCGTCAGGTCGAGGCCGCGCTGGGCCTTCCCGCCTTCGGGCTGGTGCCGCGGATCGCGCCGGGGCGGACGGGGCAGACGCCCTACCGTTATCTCCTGGAAAAGCCGGGCAGCGCCTATGCCGACGCCGTCCAGTCGATCCTGCTGCGGGTCCAGCAGGCGCCGCCCGAGGCGGCCCGGCATGTGCTCCTGGTGACCTCGACGCAGCCGGGGGAGGGCAAGACCAGCCTGTCCCTGAGCCTTGCCGCGGCGGTCGCCCGGACCGGCCGCCGGACGCTGGTGGTCGACCTCGACCTCCGCCACCCCAGCATCGGCCGCGAGCTCGGGATTCGGGGCAAGTTCGGCCTTCTGGAGTTCGTCGCCGGCGAGTGCGGCCTGGACGACATCATCCAGTCGGACAATCGGGAGCCCAACCTCCACGCCATCACGCTCCGCCGCCCGGTGGAAAGCCCCGCCGACATCCTGTCGTCGCCGCGGCTGAGAGGGCTGCTCGCCGAGCTGCGCCACCGCTACGACCTCATCATCCTGGACTCGCCGCCGGCGCTGGCCTTCAGCGATGTCGGCATGGCGGCCCAGCTCGCGGACGCCGTGCTCTTCGTCGTGCAATGGGAGAGGACGAGCGGGGCGATGGCGGCCAACGGCGTCACCGCCCTGGTGCAAAGCCGCGTGCCCGTCATCGGCGCCGCCGTCACCCAGGTCGATGTGCGCCGGCACGCCCGCTACGGCTATGGCGACATGGCCCATTACTACGGCGCCGACAGGAAATACTTCGCCAACTGATGGCGCATGGCGCCGCCGAACCACCAACGGTCACACCAAGGGAGCCTTGCCCATGTCCGATCCGGACCCCGACGCCCTGTTCGACCGCCTCGCGGCCCGCCGCGCCAAGCTGGCCGTCATCGGTCTCGGCTATGTCGGCCTGCCCCTGGCGCTGGCGGCCTGCACGGCCGGGTTCCAGGTCATCGGCTTCGACATCAACGGCGCCATGGTGGACGCGCTGAACCGAGGCATCAGCCCGATGCGGCACATCGACGGTTCCAGGCTCGCCACCGTCCTGCGCGACCGGCTGTTCTCCGCCACGGGGGATTTCGGGCGCCTGGCCGAGGCGGACGCCATCCTGATCTGCGTGCCGACGCCGCTGGGGCCGCACCGGGAACCCGATCTCTCCTTCGTGGAGAACAGCGCCCGCAGCGTGGCCGCGACCCTGCGCCCCGGCCAGCTGGTCATTCTTGAGTCGACCACCTATCCCGGCACCACGCGCGACGTGGTGAAGCCCATCCTGGAGGCGACCGGCCTCCGGTCCGGGGTGGATTTCTTCCTGGGCTACTCGCCCGAGCGCGAGGATCCGGGCAACACCGACTTCGAGACCGCCGCCATCGCCAAGGTGGTCGCCGGCGACGGCGAGGCGGCGCTCAGGCTCGTCGAGGCGCTGTACGGCCAGTTCGTGGATCGGACCGTTCCCGTCGCGTCGCTGGAAACGGCCGAGGCGGTGAAGCTGACCGAGAACATCTTCCGTGCCGTCAACATCGCCCTGGTCAACGAACTCAAGATCGTCTTCCACGGCCTGGGGATCGATGTGTTCGACGTCATCGACGCCGCCAAGACCAAGCCGTTCGGCTACATGGCCTTCTATCCCGGTCCCGGCCTCGGCGGGCACTGCATTCCGATCGACCCGTTCTACCTGACCTGGAAGGCGCGGGAACTGGCGATCAGCACCCGGTTCATCGAACTGGCCGGCGAGATCAACACCGCCATGCCGCTCTACGTCATCGAGCGGACCGCCCAGGAGCTCGATCGCCAGTGCGGCCGCGGCCTCAACGGCGCCCGCCTGCTGGTCATCGGCATGGCCTACAAGCGCAATGTCGAGGACACGCGCGAAAGCCCGGCGCTGGCCATCATGGATCTGCTGGAGGCCCGCGGCGCCCTGGTCGGCTATCACGATCCGCACGTGCCGGTCATTCCGGTGACGCGCGCCCATCCCAACCTCGCCGGCCGCCGAAGCGTGGATCTCGAACCGGACAAGGTGGCCGCGTACGACGCGCTCATCGTCGTCACCGACCATGACGCGGTGCGGTGGGACACCATCGCCGCGAACGCCCGGCTGGTGGTGGACTCCCGCCACCGGCTGCCGAAGGCGGCGACGGTGACCCATGCTTGACCCGGCCATCGAGCTCCGGCAGGAGCATGCCCCCGCCGTCGCGCGGCCGGCCGCGCGCCATCGGGACGGTCCCGCCGCCGGCCTTTCGCGCGGCGCCGGGACCGTCGCCACCACCGCCGACATGGTCGGGCCCGACCCCATTTGGGACGCGCGGGTCGCCGCCAGCCGCGGCGGCGACCTGGTGCAGACGAGCCTGTGGGCCCAGACACGACGCTGCCTTGGCATGCGGACGGTAAGGGTCGCCGTGGCCGATTCCGGCGGAGAGCCGCTCGGCGGCTGCATGATGTATGTGAAGCAGGTGCTGCCGGGCGTCCGGGTGGCGGCCGTGCCGCGGGGGCCGGTGCTGTTCGCCGACCCCGCCGTGGCCGCCGCCCCGGTGGTGCGCCATGTCGTTGCGGAAGCGCGGCGCCGCGGCATCCGGATGCTGGTGCTCCAGGTGCCGGACGGGGCGGACGCGCTCGACCAGGCGCTGGAGGCCGCGGGGTTCCGTCACGGCATCTCCAGCATCGCGCCGGAGGCGACGGTGACGCTCGATTTGCGGCTGCCGGAGGAGGCGCTGCTGGCCGCCATGAGCGCCAACCGGCGCCACAATCTCCGCCGGGCCCTGCGGTCGGGCTTCACCGTGGAGCAGAGCGCCGATATGGCGGCCTTTCACCGGCTGCACGTCCTGACAGCCGCGCGGCAGGGGTTCGCTCCCCTGAGCCTGGTCAATCTCGAGGCGCAGCACGATCTGCTGGCGCCCGGCGGGCAGGGCGCGCTGTTCATGGCAAGCCACGGCGGACAGCCCGTCGCCGGGCTGTGGCTGACCCGGTTCGCCGGTACCGTGACCTCCAAGCTGGTGGGCTGGGACGCGACCTATGACGGCCCGCCCGGCGCGTCCGAGGCGCTGCGCTGGGCGACGGTGCTCTGGGCGCGGGAGCAGGGAGCCCATACCTACGATCTGGGCGGTCTCGATCGGCGGCTGGCGGAACGGCTGGAGGCGGGGGAGCCGCCGGGCGCCTGGTGCCAATCCTCGATCAGCCGCTTCAAGCTGGGCCTGGGCGGCACGCCGGTCCTGCTGCCCCGCGCCCGCTTCGCCTACACCAACGCGCTGGCGGGCTGGGCGCTGGGCGGCTTGACGCGGCGCTTCCTGGCGTCGCCGACCTCGCACCGGATCATCCAGCGCTGGCGCAACGGGTAGGCGTCACGGCCCCCAACAGGAGATGACAATGCTCGAGCATTTGGCGCGCCTTCCCTGGTCGGTCTATCTGGCGCTGCGCGATGTCGGCCAGCGGGTGGAGGACCGCCGGCTGGGAATCGTCACCGCCGACGACCGGGTCGCGCGGCGGCTCGGCATTCCGGCCGGCCGCTACCGGGTGGTCCATCGGGCGCTGTCCTTCGCGGGCATCCGGCGCGTGATGGCGCATCTCCGGCCAGGGCCGGGCGACGTCCTGCTGGATATCGGCTGCGGGGCGGGGCGCGTGCTCTGCGTCGCCGCCCAGTATCCGTTCGGCCGCGTCGCCGGCATCGAACGGAACGAGGTGCTCCACGCCCTGGCGGCGCGGAACTGCCGCGATCTCAGGCAGGGCCGGGTCCGCCCGACGATCGAGTTGGCCGACGCGACCGAGTACCGGATCCCGGACGACGCCACCGTGATCTTCCTCTATGTCCGGCTGGACCCGGACACGATGCGGGCGATGCTGGCGCAGGTGCTGGCCTCGGTGGACCGGGCGCCGCGGCCGCTGCGGATCGCCTATCCCTATCCGCTGCTTGAGGGGGCGATCCACGCCGCCCGGCGGTTCCGCAACACCGGGGAGCTGCTGGCGTCGTGGCGCCCGAGTCGGGCCTGGAAGCGGACGCAGACCGTCCATTTCTACGACGTCCTGCCGGCCGAGCCCCTGCGCGAGGCCTTCTCGTTGCCGGACGACGATGCCGAACCGGGGCAGCGTTACGCGTGAGGCTAGGGGGCCGCCACGGCCCCGATCTCGGGCGCGGTGCCGTCGAAGTCGGTGGTGATGCCGGGCAGTGCGATGCCGCGGTCGATGGCGGGGGAGCCGGCGGCCAGCCCCAGGTCGCGGCCGGCCAGGTCGGCAAAGCGCGGGTCGGCGTTCACCCCGCCCGCGTCGTAGCCCAGCTGCTGCCAGCCCGACCAGCTCCGCTGCACCCCG
>DASPNP010000017.1:0-35458 GCA_035626475.1 Azospirillaceae bacterium | reverse complement strand
TGCCAGAAAGATCGTCGGTAAGGCCATTGATGCCGCGCGCGCGCGCGAAGCGGCGCGCAAGGCCCGCGAGATTGTCCGCAAAGGCGCCATCGGATCAACCATGCTCCCGGGTAAACTCGCCGATTGCCAGGAACGTGACCCGTCTTTGTGTGAGATTTACATTGTAGAAGGAGATTCGGCGGGCGGTTCCGCCAAGCAGGGCCGCGATCGGAAGAATCAGGCGATCCTCCCGTTAAAAGGTAAAATCTTGAACGTCGAGAAGGCCCGTTTTGACAAGATGCTCGGCCATGGAGAGATCAAGACGCTCATCACAGCGCTCGGTACGGGCATCGGAAAGGATGATTTTGACATCGGCAAGCTCCGTTATCACAAAATCATCCTGATGACGGATGCAGATGTGGACGGGTCGCACATACGCACGCTGCTGCTGACCTTCTTCTACCGCCAGATGCCCGACCTGATCGAGCGCGGCTATCTCTACATCGCCCAGCCGCCGCTCTACCGCGTCAAGCGCGGCACGGCCAAGGAGCGGTACCTGAAGGACGACCGGGCGCTCGAGGATTACCTGATCGACCAGGGCCTGGACGACGTCACGCTGACCCCCGCCGGCGGCGCTCCGCGCTCGGGCGAGGATCTGCGCGGCATCGTCGAGCAGGCCCGCGCCGCCCGCCACCAGCTGCAGGCGCTGGCCCGCAAGGCCGGCAATTTGCACGTGGTCGAGCAGGCCGCCATCGCGGGCGCGCTGAAATCCGACCTGCTGGAGAACCCGGCCAATGCCGAGGCGCTGGCCAAGACCATCGCCGAGCGGCTGAACGTGGTGGAGCAGGTCCGCGCCCGCACCGCCAGCGAGGGCAGCCAGGTCGGCGTCGGCGCCTGGCAGGGCGGGCTGGCGCCCGAGGGCGGGCTGCTGCTGTTCCGCACCAGCCGCGGCGTCACCCACCGCCATGTGCTGGACGAGGCGCTGCTGCGCAGCGTCGAGGCCCGGCGCCTGGACGCCATGGCCGAGCATCTGCGCACCGTCTACGGCACCGAGGTCACCCTTGCCCACCGCGCCAAGCAGCTGCGCACCGCCACCGGCCCGTCCGGCCTGATGGACGCCGTGCTGGAGCAGGGCCGCCAGGGCCTGCAGATCCAGCGCTACAAGGGGCTGGGCGAGATGAACCCGGAGCAGCTGTGGGAGACCACGCTGGACCCGAAGATCCGCTCGCTGCTGCAGGTGCGCGTCAACCACGCCGACGAGGCCGAGGAGGTCTTCTCCACCCTCATGGGCGACTTGGTGGAGCCGCGCCGCGACTTCATCCAGGAGAACGCGCTGAAGGTGGCGAACCTGGACGTGTGAGGCCACACGTCCTCTATGTCCTTCGGGTAGGGGGAGCGGGCGACCGCTCCCCCTTTTCCGTTCCTCCATAAGAGCCGCCGCTTCCCCGCCTGCGGGACTCCGTGTTCCGCGAAAATGTCCTAAGCCTGGGGCGCCCATGGGCGATGCTTGGAGGACGGGATGCAGCGGCACGCGGCGACGGTCGAGGAGGTCGGCGGGATACCGGACCGGCGGGCGGGCACGCGGGCATGGGCCGGGGCGCCGCTGCTGATCACCGGGATCATGCTGCTGGCCCTGGCGGTTCGGCTGACCAATGCCGGGCGAGAGCCGCTGTGGCTGGACGAGGCCTATACGCTCTGGTTCGCCTCGCTGCCGCTGGCCGACCTCTGGGGCCGGACCCCGGCCTTCGAGCCGCACCCGCCCATGTACTACACGCTGCTGCACGGCTGGATCGCACTGTTCGGCACATCCGAGGCGGCGCTGCGGTCGATGTCGGCGGTGGCGAACGTGGCGGCCATCCCCTTCCTCTACCTGGCCGGCCGGCAGCTCGGCGGCGTCTGGGCGGGCATCGCCGCGGCGCTGGTCTTCGCCCTCATGCCCTTCCAGCTGGAATGGAGCCAGAACGCCCGTGCCTACGCCTTCGGCGCCCTCTTCATCGCGGCGCTGTGCTGGGCGCTGCTCTGGCTGTCGGCGCGCCCCCGGCTCGCCGCCGTCCCGCTGCGGCGCGTCCATGCCGAGCCCGAGGGCCGCGTCGCGCTGGCGGCCTGGGCGACGGTGGCGGTGGCGACCGGCTCCTTCCTCTGGCTGCACAACACCTACCCGATCACCGTCTTCGTCCTGCAGCTGCTGGCGCTCGCCTGGTGGCTGTCGCTGGGCGGCCGGCGGCCGGGCTTCGCGGTCAACTGGATCACGGCCAACGCAGTCGCCTTCCTGATCTGGGCCTGGTGGGTGCCGCACCTGCTGGCCATGGCGGCGCGGCTTTCCGCCGACGGCTACGTCATCCCGCCGCCGACCCTGGCGAACACGCTGTCGCACCTGTCGCTCTATTTCGCGATCAACGATTTCTGGCGCTTCCGGTCGCCCTGGGCGGTCGCCGACCTCGTCTACTTCGCCACCGCGGCCGCCGGCGCGCTGGGCCTGCTGATCGCGCGCCGCTGGGCCCCGGCGGGACTGCTGATCGGGCTGCTCGCGCTGCCCCTCTCGCTCTACCTGCTGGTGAGCCTCCTCGCCGTGCCCGCCTACCAGCCGAAGCTGATGGCCTGGACGGGGGCGCCCTACGCGCTGCTGGTCGGCTACGGCCTGTCGCTGGTGCCGCGGCCGGGGCCGAGGGCCGCCCTGACGGCGCTGGTCGCGGCCGGGCTGTTCGCCGGCGTGCGGCTGGACTACCGGGCGCCGCCGCGCGAGGGCTGGGACCGTGCCGCGGAGCGGCTGGCGCAGGACTGGCGCCCGGGCGAGCCGGTGCTGGGCATCTCCATGAGCGCGCCGCTGGCGCTGGACTATTACCTGCGGCGCCTGGGCGCCGACATCCCGCTGCGCGGCACCCCGGCCGACTGGCCGGACGAGTGGCGCGGCTACCGCTCGGCCCGCGACGCCGACCGGCCGGCCATCCGCGCCATGCTCGGCGACGCCCCGCGCGCCTGGCTGGTGGCACGGCGCAACAGCCTCAGCAGCGATCCGGACATGGCCGTGCGCCAGGAGATGGAGGCCTATGGACGCAAGGTCGGCGACTGGGACTTCAGCGGCGTGCTGGTGACCCTGTACGAGCGCCGGGCGGGGGACTGAGCCTTCCGCCCGGGGCCTGCCGGGGCGGGCAGCCCGGCCTCAGGAGACGATCCGGCGGGAGGGCTGGATCCAGGTGACCGCCGCCTCCTGCCGGTTCTCGAAGCCCCAGGTCTCGCGCACCAGGTAGAGGGGGCGCTGCTTCACCTCGATGAAGACCCGGCCCAGATACTCGCCCAGGATGCCCAGCCCGATCATGTTGACGCCGCTGAAGAACAGCAGCCCGGCCATGATCGAGGCGTAGCCCGGCACGTCGATGCCGTGGATCAGCGTGTCGACCACCAGCAGCATCATGTAGACCAGCGCCGCCAGCGCGACGGCTATGCCGCCATAGGTCCAGATCTTCAGCGGCAGGGTGCTGAAGCTGACGATGCCGTCCAGCGCGAAGTTCCAGAGCTTCCAGTACTTCCACTTGGTCTGGCCGGCCGCCCGGGGGGCGCGGGAATAGGTCACCACCGTCTGGCGGAATCCCAGCCAGGCGAACAGCCCCTTCATGAAGCGGGTGCGCTCGGGCAGGCGCGACAACGCCTCCACCACCTTGCGGTCCATCAGACGGAAGTCGCCGACATTGCGCGGCACCGGTACCTCGCCGACCCGGCTCATGACCCAGTAGAAGCTCTGGGCGGTCCAGCGCTTCAGCGCCGTGTCGCTGCCCCGGTCGGCCCGGGCGGCCAGCACCACCTCGTAGCCGTCGCGCCATTTCTCCACCATCGCCGGGATCAGCGAGGGCGGGTCCTGCAGGTCGGCGTCGATCGGGATCACGGCGGATCCCGCGGCATGGTCGATGCCGGCGGTCAACGCCACCTCCTTGCCGAAGTTGCGCGACAGGTCGACGACCCGGATGCGGCTGTCGCGCGCCGCCAGGGCCGCCAGCTTGGCCAGGGTCCCGTCGCGGCTGCCGTCATTGACGCAGACGATCTCGAAGCTGCGGGTGCAGGCCTCCAGCGCTTCGGTGACCTCGCGGTAGAAGAGGTCGATGCCCTCCTCCTCATTGTACATGGGCACCACGACGCTCACTTCGATCGCGGGAACGGTCCCCTGACTTTCGACCTGCATCCCTGTCTCCCGGCTTAGGTCGGTCCGCCGCGCGAACGAAGGACATAGGCGCGCGGTCCGACTCACAACAGTTTCTCCGGCGACTCGGGCAGGTGGTAAATCCAAAGTGATCGAAATCCATGCGAAGCGAGCCGCCCCGCTCCTCGGACACAAAGATGCTTAAGGAAAGGGCGGGGCCTCGCCTCCCGCTCTCTTGCCGGATCCTTGCGGATCGGCGGCGCGTCCGGCGCGGAACCTCCGCATTTCCGCCGGGGGAGTGCCGCCGCAGGGGGATTATCGGCCGGGCAACCATTCCAGCGCCGCATTAACCCTAAAGTTAGCGGCCTCTACGCCTATCCGCCGGACTGCTTCGCGCAAGGTTAATGGCGACCCTGCAACGGCCGTCACGGACGGCTGAGACAAGGGGTGCGCGGGACGGCCGAGACGCCGCCCGCCGCATGTCACCAATCGGGGAGAGCACCGCCATGAACGCCACCTTCCGAACCATCCTCCTGGCTACCGCCGCGCTGCTCGCGGCACCCGCGGCCCAGGCCGCCTCGCTGGTCGCGCTGGTCGACGGCACCTCCATTGCCCTGATCGACCCGACCAGCTGGAAGGCCACCAAGACCGTCAAGATCGACGGCGCCGACAAGCTGGTCGGCATCGACGTGCGCCCGGCGGACAAGATGCTCTACGGCGTCACCGCCGCCGGCGCGGTCGTCACCATCGACCCCGCCACCGGCAAGGCCACGCATAAGAGCATGCTGTCGGAGAAGCTGAAGGGCGACGTCGCCGCCACGGTGGACTTCAACCCGGCGGCCGACCGGCTGCGCGTCATGGGCAGCGACGGCACCAGCCACCGCGCCAATGTCGACGACGGCAAGGTCACGGTCGACGGCTCGCACAAGTGGAAGGACGGCGATGCCAATGCCGGCAAGACGCCGAAGGTCGTCGCCGGCGCCTACACCAACTCGGTCAACGGCGCCAAGGCGGAGTCGACCGCGCTCTACGTCATCGACGCCGCCTCGGGCACGCTGGCCCTGCAGGCGCCGCCGAACGACGGCGTGATCTCCACCGTCGGCCCGCTGGGCGTCCAGGTGGCGGCCCCCGCCGCCTTCAACATCGTCGCCCAGGGCGGCGCCAACACCGGCTGGCTGATGAGCGGCGGCACGCTGCACAAGGTCGACATCGCCACCGGCAAGGCCACGGCGGTCGGCAAGCCCGGCGGCGTGACCGGCACCGTCACCGACATCGCCTGGTGGGAGTGATCCGCTAAGGGGCGGGGCCCGGCGCGTCCGGGCCCCTTTCCCTCAAGGCCCCTTCCTTCAAGGTCGGGGCGCCACGATGTCCCGGTATTTCCGCACCGCCGCCGCGGCGGGCGAGGCGTATTGCCGGCGCAGCAGCACCATCATGATCCAGGCGGTGAAGCCCACCAGCGCCAGCGGATGCAGGAACCAGCCCAGCGCCGCGAAGGCGAAGTAGTAGGCGCGCAGGCCGCCGTTGAAGCTCAGCACCGCCAGCGACAGCAGGGTCGCCGCCTCCTCGGCCGCCGCGTCGGCGCCGGGGGCGGAGATGGTCGGCGCCGCCCCGATCAGGGCGCAGGCGTAGTTGTACTGGCGCAGCGCCCAGGTGAACTTGAAGAAGGCGAAGACGAAGATCGCCAGCATCAGCACGATCTTCAGCTCGAACAGCACGGCGCTGGTCGGCGCGGTGAAGCCCAGGCCGGAGATGACCCCGTGCGCGTCCTCCGCCGAGGCCAGCGCGCCCACCAGGCCCGCCAGCAGCAGCACGGTGGTCGAGGCGAAGAACGAGACGCTGCTGATCAGATGGCCGATCAGCTGCGTGTCCATGATGCGGTTGTCGCGCCGCATCAGGTTGCGCATCCAGGCCAGCCGGATCTCGCGCAGATGCCGGTTCAGGGTCGGCGGCACCAGCTTCGAGCGGTCGAGCAGGATGGTGAATCCGCCCCAGGCCGTGAAGAAGAAGGCGAGGGCGCCGATATCGAGGAGCGAAAGGTCGAAGGGCATCGGCCTGGAGAGATGAGGGCGGGCGCGGGACCCCAGCCTGGGGCCGCGCGCGCCGCCGGTCAATGCCCGCGGACCCTCCTACAGTCGAACCGGCGCCGCCGGATGCCAGGCGGGCAGGGACGGCACCGCCGGGATCGGGCGCGACGGCCGGGGCGTCGCGGCGCGCGGCGCCTCCTCCACCCCGTGCAGCCCCTGGGCCACGGCGACGTCCAGCACCCAGGTCAGGTAGGTCTCGATCAACCCGGTGACGTGGAAGGCCGGGCAGCCGGTATAGACCTTGTCGTGGCCGGTGCTGAAGGGGGTGACCTGGGTGTGCTCCAGCGTCAGGCGCAGCGTCTCGCCCTCGCCCTTCAGGCGGAAGGCGCAGTCCTCGCGATGGGTCGGGCTGGTGGCGGTGTCGCCGTGCGGGTGCAGGTGCGATGCCGTCAGGTAGGTGACGATCATGCCCAGGCTGCCCGAGGCCAGGGCCGTGATCTCCTTGCGCGAGCGCCAGAGCACGCCGCGCCATTCCTCTGCCGGCAGCCTCAGCCCCAGATGGCCTGCCGCCTCGACCAGGCTGAAGCAGACATGCAGCGCGGTGTTGCTGCCGGTCGTGGCGATGGACAGCAGATCGTGGTCGGCGCGCTGGTAGAGGGCCGAGCCGGCGAACAGCGCCTTGGCGCCGCGCGCGGCCCGGGCGAAGGGGCAGGCGGGCGCGGTGGAGGCGGCCAACGCGGGCGCCCAGCCCTGCAGCACGGCGTTGAGCGTCAGGCAGCTCTGCTCGCGCAGCCAGTTCAACCGGGCCGGGCCGCTCATCCAGGCCGGGGGCGGGGCGAAGGGGCCGATGCCCAGAGCCCGCGCCTCGGCCATGCGCTGCTCCAGCCGGGGCTTCAGGTCGCGGAACAGGTAGGCGAGCGCCAGGTTGCCGAGAACGCGGTCGACATTCTCCTGGGACAAGTCGTGCTGCTCGTCGCGCAGCCGCTCCGCCAGCCCGTCCAGCCCGTTCTCGGCCAGATGCGCCAACAGCCCCGACGCCGCCAGCCGCCGCATGCCGGCCTGCTGGTGGGCGCCACGGTAGCGCCGCGCGAAGGAGGAGGCCGCGCCGGCCAGCTCGCCGCGCAGATAGGTGAGGATTCCGCCGCCGTCCATGATGCTCCCCGGATGAGGTGTCCGGCAGAGGCATCAGCAAGGCGCGGGCCAGGGGTAAGTCGTTGATCTCGCTAGGGTGGGGTGTTGCCGGGAGGGGCGGTGCGGTGGATGGTCGGCAGGATTTGCCGGGTAGGAATGGGCTGGCCTCCCGATCCTTCTCCCCTTGCGGGAGAAGGATGGGGCCCCAAGCCATGGCTTGGGGAGGATGAGGGGTGGACGCCGCAGGCGGACGTTCTCCACCGGTGGCCCAGGATTAGGCGTCGAGAACGTCGGGCTACGCCCGCCGACCCCTCACCCTCCCACGCCTGCGGCGCGGGTCCCATCCCTCTCCCCCAAGGGGCGAGGGATGAGTAGTGCCCTCAGCTCCCCGGCCGCAGCTCCAGCCGCCATTTCGTCTCGCCCGGCAGGAAGGGGGTCGGGCGGCCGTCCAGCCAGTCCTGGTGGCCGGCCATGTAGTAGGTGCTGAAGGGATGGCCGGACTGGCCGGTGGGCATGTGGAAGATGCCCTGCGCCTCGCGGCCGGGTGCCACCACCAGGCGCTGGGAGGCGCCGAAGCCGGGGGCGGCGACGCGCGGCTGCAGCGTGTCGCCGGGCTGCGGCGCCTCGGGCGGGTTCAGCAGCTCGCCCAGCTGCGGCACGCCCAGGGTCAGCGGATGCTTCACCCCGGCGACGTTGCGCCGGCCCCAGCTGTAGGCGTCCAGCCCGCCGGCCTCGCGCACGCCCTTCTTCATCTCCGCCAGCACGTCGTCGACCAGCGCGTCCCAGCTGTCGAAGCCGGGCGGCACGAGGTGGGCGGGGCGCTCGATGATGAGGCGACGGGCCGGCTGCTCGGACTGTTCGGCGATCAGGCGGCGCGAACCGGTCAGGCCGGCCGCCTCGGCCATGCCGCCGCCCCAGCCGCGGTAGATGCGCTCGACGAATCCGGTGCGGAAGGCACGCACCAGCCGGTAGCCGACGCTGTCCACCGTGGCGCGGCCGCCCCAGGTCTCCACCCGCGGCAGCATGGCGGCCAGTTCCGGGTCCTGGCCCAGCTTGGCCTTCAGCAGCTCCTCCAGCCGCGCCTGCCAGAACTCCAGCACCAGACCGCGATCATCCAGTTGGATCGCCAGCAGATCCTTCTCGGTGAAGGCGTCGCGGGCCAGCAGCCCCTCGCGGATCTGCTTCGCGCGTGCGCCCAGGGCGTAGCCGCCGTCGCCCAGCTTGGCCAAGGCTTCGCCGCCGACCACGCGGGCATTGGCGGTCCAGAGGCGGCCGTCGTCCGGGTTCTTCACGACAGGCACCTCCTCCGGCGGCAGCATGCCCTGCCAGCCGCGCGCGCCGTCGGCCCAGGAGGTCGGCAGGGTGCCGTCGAAGCCCACCCGGCGCGGCACTTGGCCGATGATGGTCCAGGCGAGGTTGCCCTGAGCGTCCACCACCACGAGGTTCTGGTTGGGAATGCTGGCGTTATGGGCGATGGCGACGGCCTCGTCGACGCTGCCGGCGGTCTCGAGAGCCATGAAGACCGACATGACGTCGGGGCGGATGTCGTGGGCGATCCAGCGGTAGGCGAGCTTGCGGCCCATGCTGTCGGTGCCGACCACCGGGCCCCAGACGCTCTCCTCCACCACCAGCGTCTCGCAGCCCTCGCCGGGGCAGAGCTTCTCCTCGAAGCGCGCCAGGGTCTTCGGCCCCTCCGGCGTCATGTAGCGCGTGGCGTCGCCGTCCACCGGCTCCAGCACCACCAGGTC
The DNA here is from genome assembly GCA_035626475.1 of Azospirillaceae bacterium. Classification (GTDB taxonomy): domain Bacteria; phylum Pseudomonadota; class Alphaproteobacteria; order Azospirillales; family Azospirillaceae; genus DASPKT01. The sequence goes on along the minus strand of DASPNP010000017.1, from coordinate 26,444 downwards.
GCCGGTGTCGATGTAGCCGTTGGTGAAGCCCCAGGCGATGCGGCCGTTGCTGCCGACCACGATGTTGGGCTCGCCCGGCAGGGTGACGCCGGTGATGTCCATGGAGGTCGAGCCGTCCGCCGCCTTCAGCACCAGCCGCGCCCGGTACCAGGTGTTGGGCACGCTGATGCCGAGATGCATGTCGTCCGCCAGCATGGCCGGCCCGCCGGCCAGGTGCCCGCCGACCGCCCAGTTGTTGCTGCCCACGGCTGCTGCCGGCTCCTCCTGCGGCGGGGCCAGCGCGGCCTTCCGCGGGCGGGCGGGCACGGCGTTCTCGGCCGGCGGCGCGGGTTCCGGCAGGCGGGTGCCGTCCAGCGGCGCGTCCCAGTCGGTGCCCGGCGGGTAGAGGAAGGCGGCGAGATCCGGCCCCAGCTTCTCGATGGCGAGGCTGAGGCGGCGCTCGTCCCAGCCGGCGGAGTCCTGCAGGTTGAAGTACATGGCGACCAGGACCAGCAGCGAATCTGCCTCGGTCCAGGGCTGCGGGTCGCGCTGGAGCGGCAGGTACTCCACCGGGGCGGCGCCCAGATCGGCCAGCCCGGCATTCACCCCGTCGGCATAGGCCTTGAACATGCGCCGGTCCTCCGGCGTCGCCCGCTCCACCATGGCCTGGGCGCGCTGGCGGAAGCGGTGCGGGCGGGTGGTCTTGTCCAGCCCGGCGGCGGCCGGCCTCAGCAGGCCCAGCTCGCCGGCGGCGGCCCGGCGCAGCGTGTCCATCTGGAAGAAGCGCTCCTGCCCGTGCAGATAGCCCAGCGCCTGGGCCAGCGCCACGCGGTCGGTGGAGGTCAGCGTCGGCACGCCCTGGGCGTCGCGCTCCACGGTGACCGGGGCGGGCAGGCCGGCCAGGGGCAGCTCGCCTTCCAGCCGCGGCAGGCTCGACCGCATGTGCAGCCAGACCCCGGCCACGGCGACCGCGAGCAGCAGCAGGACCAGACCGACGATGCCGCCGACCCAGCGCAGGGCGGTCCCCGCCGCCGAACGCCTCATCCCGAACATGTGCCGCGCCATCTGCCGCTCCCCCTACGCCCTTGATTTTGGGCGGAGTGTTGGCGATCCGGGGCGTCGGCGCAACAATTTCGGGGAGAAGGCCTAGAGCGGCTCGCCCTTGATCATGCGCGGCAGCTCGCCGACCACGCCCATGGCGTGGCGCATGAACAGGCGCTTCAGCGGGCGCAACGGCGGCAGCCGGTCGACGGCGGCCAAGCCTAAGCGCCGGGCAACGGCGACCGGGCCGATGTCGTTGGAGAAGAGGCGGGTCAGCGCGTCCGTCACCGCCAGCAGGGTGAAATTGTCGAAGCGGCGCCAGCGCTGGTAGCGCTCCAGCACGTCCGACGCGCCGACATCCAGCCCCAGCCGCCAGGCATCCACGATCGCCTCGGCCAGCGCCGCCACGTCGCGCAGCCCCATGTTCAGCCCCTGGCCGGCGATGGGGTGCATGGTGTGGATGGTCTCGCTGACCAGCGCCAGCCGGCGGTCGGTGTAGCGCTCGGCGTGGCTGATGCCCAGCGGGTAGCAAAAGCGCTTGCCCACCGGCGTGACCCGGCCCAGCCAGTCGCCGCACCGGCGCTGCAGCTCGGCGGTGAAGCGTGCCTCGTCGAGGTTCATGTAGAAGGGCGCCAGGGCTTCCCGCTCCGACCAGACGATGCTGGTGCGGTTGCCGGTCAGCGGCAGCATGGCGAAGGGGCCGGCCGGCAGGAACAGCTCCACGGCGGTGCCGTAATGCGGCTCCTCATGCTCGATGGTCACGGCGATGGCATGCTGAGGATAGCTCCAGCCGTCGACGCGGATGTTGGCGTGGCTGCGGACCAGGCTGTTGCGCCCGTCGGCGCCGATCACCAGCCGGGCGCGCACGACGCGGCCGTCCTCCAGCGTCACCAGCGCATGGGTGTCGGTGCGCTCGATGCTACGGGCGCTGGTCGCGGTCAGGTGGGTCAGGCTGGGCAGCTCGCGCACCCGGGCGAACTGCGCTTGGCGGATGGTGCGGTTCTCGACGATCCAGCCGAAGGGCAGGTCGCCCACCTCCTGGTGCGCGTAATGCAGGAACAGCGGGTCGTTCTGGTCGGTGACGCGGATGTCCAGGATCGGCTGGGCGTCCGGGTCGATGCGCGGCCAGATGCCGGCGCCGTCCAGCACCCGCTGCGAGCCCAGCGAGATCGCCGTGGTGCGGCCGTCGAAATTCTCCAGCAACTGGACCGACGGGTCGTCGCGGTCGACGCAGACCACCGGCAGCCCGGCCGTCGCCAGGGCGCAGGCGAGCGTGAGGCCCGCCAGCCCGCCGCCGACGATGACCACGTCCGCGTCGATGACTGCGGGATCGGTGATGAGGCCGGCCTCCGCCAGCTGGGTCGGGATGCTGTCCATGCCAGGACAATCGGCACTCCGGCCCGCCTTGTCCAGGGGACGCGTCGTCGCGCCCCCTGAAGGCCACGGCGCCTGCCCATTTTTTGGGCTGCTGCTGCCCAGCGAGGGGGCCGCTCGCCCCTTGCCGAGGGCGCTACCCCCTGCGGAGAGGCCATGCTGCGGCGCGGCACGCTTCTTGAAGCATCCCCGCCGGAACCGGCCCGCCGGGCCGCGCGACAGAAGGAAGGGGAGCCCCATGAAACTGGTCATGGCGATCGTGAAGCCGTTCAAGCTGGACGAGGTGCGCGAGGCGCTGACGGCGCTGGGCGTGCAGGGGCTGACCGTCACCGAGGTCAAGGGCTACGGCCGGCAGAAGGGCCAGACCGAGATCTACCGGGGTGCCGAGTACGCCGTGAACTTCCTGCCCAAGGTGAAGGTCGAGGTGGCGGTGCCCGACGACCTCGCCGACAGCGTGGTCGAGGCCATCCACAAGGCCGCCAACACCGGCCGCATCGGCGACGGCAAGATCTTCGTGCTGGAACTGGCCCAGGCGGTGCGCATCCGCACCGGCGAGATGAACGCGGAGGCGTTGTAGGAAATACTGGAACTCCCGGCCCGTCCTCTCTCAACCGTCATCCCCGCGGAGGCGGGGACCCAGGTAATGAGCGTGCTAGCGATGCGAGTAAAGGCGCAAAGGGCCGCGTTGCGCTCCCGCTTCACTGTTCCGGTGCTAAGGGAATGCCTGGGTTCCCGCCTCCACGGGGATGACGGGGAGGGAAGCGGAACGGACGGAGAGAGGACCGGGGATGGGGATCGTGGGACGGCGACGCCCGCCCGCAAGTAAGGATAGACCCGAGTCGCATCAACGACTTACTGAGTCGCCCTCTCAGCATCGCCGCGCAAGCCGGTGATTCCTCGTCCCTTTCGGGTGTGCGATTTCGGGGGCATGCCTTGTGTGCGGGGGAGCGCGGCGGTACACTCGTTTCCGTTTCGTACGAGATGGAATCCGCCGCGATGCCCTTCGAGGCCGCCCCGCCGGAGCTGAACGCCCGTCTCGCGGGCCTGTCCGACTATCCTTTCACCCGGCTGGCGCAGCTGCTTGCCGACGTGACGCCGCGCGCCAACACCGCACCCCTGGCCCTATCCGTGGGCGAGCCGCAGCACGCGCCGCCGGCGATCCTGGCGGAAACGCTGGCGAAGGCGCCCCTGTCCGACTGGGCCAAGTACCCGCCGGTCGCCGGCACGCCGGCCTTCCGCCAGTCGGTGGAGGCTTACCTGCGCCGCCGCTACGGCCTGCCCGAAGGCATGGTCGACCACGAGGCCGGCATCCTGCCGCTGGCCGGCACGCGCGAGGCGCTGTTCCAGGTGGCCCTGCTGGCCTGCCCGCCGGAGAAGGCGGGCCGGCGCCCGGCGGTGCTGATCCCCAACCCCTTCTACGCCGTGTACGAGGGGGCGGCGGTGCTGGCGGGCGCCGAGCCGGTCTTCCTGCCGGCGACGAAGGAGACCGGCTTCCTGCCCGACCTGGACGCGCTGCCGGAAGAGCTGCTGGCGCGCACGGCGCTGTTCTATCTCTGCTCCCCCGCCAACCCGCAGGGCGCCGTCGCCAGCCTGGACTATCTGAAGAAGGCGCTGACCCTCGCCCGGCGGCACGGCTTCGTGCTGGCGATGGACGAGTGCTACAACGACATCTGGGACAAGGCCCCTCCGCCGGGCGCGCTGGAGGCGGCCCAGGCCATGGGCGGAAATCTCCAGAACCTGCTGGTCTTCCAGTCGCTCTCCAAGCGCTCCAACGCCGCCGGGCTGCGCTCCGGCTTCGTCGCCGGCCATCCCGACCTTATCCGCGCCTTCTCCCGGCTGCGCAGCTACGGGCTGGCCGGCAACCCGATCCCGGCGCTGGCGGCCTCGGTCGCGCTCTGGTCCGACGACGCCCATGTCGAGGAGAACCGGCGGCTCTACCGGCTGAAGTTCGACGCGGCCGAGGCGGCGCTCGCGGGCCGCTTCGGCTTCTACCGGCCGGCCGGCGGCTTCTTCCTGTGGCTGGACGTCGGCGACGGCGAGCGTGCGGCCCGCACGCTCTGGCGCGAGGCGGCGCTGCGCGTCCTGCCCGGCGCCTACCTGACCAGCCCGGATGCGGGCGGCACCAACCAGGGCGCGCGATACATCCGCGTGGCGCTGGTGCATGACGCGCCGACGGTGGCCGCCGCCTGCGCCCGTATCGCCGATCTGCTGTGATGAAACGCATTCTTCACCTGAATGCGTCTTGGTACCGCCTGTCACCCGTTGATCCCGCTTCCATCTCCCGAGTGATGGCCCCATGACGACCCGCCTCGCCGCCTCCCGTCCCGCCCCGCGCAGCAGCGCCGGGGGCAAGGCACCCGCCGGAAAGGGCAATGGCCGCAACGCCCTGCTGCCCGACGGCGCGTCCGAGTTCCTGGTGCGCCGCGCCAAGGAGGCGGGCGGGCTTGGCGTCGTGCTGGCCGCGGGCGCCCTGGCGGCGGCGCTGGCCAGCTACGATCCGGGCGACCCGTCGCTCAGCACCGCCGCCGCGTCCGACGTGGCGCCGGTCAGCAACCTGCTGGGCCTCGGCGGCGCCTACATGGCCGACCTGCTGATCCAGACGCTGGGGCTGGCGGCCTGGCTGATGGCGGTGATCGTCGCCGGCTGGGGGCTGCGGGTCATGCGCCACGCCACCACCGGGCGCAAGACCTGGCGCTTTCTGGCGGCGCTGGCCGCGATCATCGTGACCTCCATGGCGCTGGCCGGCCTGTCGGCTCCGGCGGGCGGGGCGGCCGGCGGCGGCGTCGGGCGCATCCTGCTGTCGGAGACCAGCCGCGGCCTGATGGGCCTGGTCGGCTGGAGCAGCCCCTTCCTGCTGGGCGCGCTGGCCGCGATTCCCGGCTTCCTGCTGCTGATGAGCGCGCTGGGCGTGCCGCTGCGCTCGCTGAAGCCGGGCCTGTCGGGCCTGCGCGACGGGCTGTCGGGCGGCGTCTCCGGCGCCGTCGGCGGTGTGACGGGCGGACTGTCCGGCATCGCCGCCAGCGTCACCGGCCTGCTGTCCCGCCGCAAGGACGAACCGGAGGAGCGCCCCGTCCGCCCCGCCGGCCCGCGCCGGGCGCCCAGCCTGGGCGGACCCGCGCTGGAGGAGGCGCCGCGCCCGTTGCGCGCCGAGCCCAGCCTCGCCATCCCGAAGCTGGAGCGCAACGCGCCCGCCCTTGACGACGATGAGGACGGTGAGGAGGGCGACGCCCCGCGCCGTACCCGCCCCGCCGCCGTGGTGGAGCCACCGCCGAAGCCGCGCATGGTCGAGGTCGCCCGCCGCGAGGCGCCGCGCCAGTCCAAGCTGGATCTGGAGCCCGAAGCCTCGCCCGGCGACTATGAACTGCCGCCGCTGGACCTGCTGCAGCTGCCCGACCCGGCGCAGCGCTCGGTGACGCTGGACGAGGCGGCGCTGCAGCAGAACGCCGAGCTGCTGGAGAGCGTGCTGGAGGATTTCGGCGTCCGCGGCGAGATCGTGAAGGTCCATCCCGGCCCCGTCGTCACGCTGTACGAGCTGGAGCCGGCGCCCGGCACCAAATCGTCGCGCGTCATCGGCCTGGCCGACGATATCGCGCGCTCCATGAGCGCCGTGTCGGTGCGCGTGGCGGTCGTGCCCGGCCGCAACGTCATCGGCATCGAGATGCCCAACGCCAAGCGCGAGACCGTGCTGCTGCGCGAGCTGCTGGCGGCGGAGAGCTACGACAAGACCCAGCAGAAGCTGGCGCTGGTGCTGGGCAAGGACATCGGCGGCCAGCCGGTCATCGCCGACCTCGCCCGCATGCCGCACCTGCTGGTCGCCGGCACCACCGGTTCGGGCAAGTCGGTCGCCATCAACACCATGATCCTGTCGCTGCTCTACCGGCTGCCGCCGGAGAAGTGCCGCTTCATCATGGTCGATCCCAAGATGCTCGAGCTCTCGGTCTATGAGGGCATCCCGCACCTGCTGGCCCCGGTCGTCACCGATCCCAAGAAGGCGGTCGTGGCGCTGAAATGGACCGTGCGGGAGATGGAGGACCGCTACCGCGCCATGTCCAAGCTGGGCGTGCGCAACATCGACGGCTACAACGCGCGCCTGAAGGAGGCCCGCGACAATGGCGAGGTGCTGACCCGCCGCGTGCAGACCGGCTTCGACCCCGACACCGGCAAGCCGGTGTTCGAGGACACGCCGATCGACCTGACCGAGCTGCCCTACATCGTCGTCATCGTCGACGAGATGGCCGACCTGATGCTGGTCGCCGGCAAGGACATCGAGGCGGCGATCCAGCGGCTGGCCCAGATGGCCCGCGCCGCCGGCATCCACATCATCATGGCGACGCAGCGCCCCTCGGTCGACGTCATCACCGGCACCATCAAGGCCAACTTCCCGACCCGCATCAGCTTCCAGGTCACCAGCAAGATCGACAGCCGCACCATCCTGGGAGAGCAGGGGGCGGAACAGCTGCTGGGCCAGGGCGACATGCTCTACATGGCCGGCGGCGGCCGCATCACCCGCGTCCACGGGCCCTTCGTCAGGGACCAGGAGGTCGAGGAGGTGGTGAAGCACCTCAAGGCCCAGGGCGAGCCGATGTATGTCGACGCCGTGACCGAGGACGAGGAGGGTGGTGCTCCCTTCGACATGGACGAGGGCGGCGGGGGCGGCGGCAAGGGCGGCGAGAGCAGCGGCGACGACCTCTACGACCAAGCGGTGGCCCTGGTCGCGCGCGAGCGCAAGGCCTCGACCAGCTTCATCCAGCGGCACCTGCGCATCGGCTACAACAGCGCCGCCCGCCTGATCGAGCGCATGGAACAGGAAGGCGTGGTCAGCCGCGCCAACCATGTCGGCAAGCGCGAGGTCCTGGCCCGCGACATCGACGACATGGCGAGCTGACGGGGGCTTTCCTTCAGGCCTGCGCTGGAAGGGAAGGCAGCGGTTGCCGCGGTGCGGCCTTCGACAGGCTCAGGCTAAGGGGGATTGTGCTGCTCCCGGCATAGGGGACAGGAGTACCTCGCGTACCCCCTTCCTCATGCTGAGCTTGTCGAAGCACGCAGCACGCGCCTGCCCCTCCCACCCCGCAATCATCGCCACTCCCTCCTGTTGGCGCCCGGCAACCGACCGGAGGGACCCATGGCGAAGAACCTGAAGCCCGGCGACAAGGTACGCTGGAACACGCCGCAGGGCGGGACCGAGGGGCACGTGGTCCGCAAGGCGACGTCGGAGACGCACATCGCCGGCCACAAGGTCGCCGCCAGCCGCGACGAGCCCCAGTACATCGTCGAGAGCGACAAGAGCGGCAAGCGCGCCGCTCACAAGCCGGACGCGCTGAAGATGGGCTAGCACTGGCGCAAAAGCCGGCCGCTCGGTTCTCACCGGTGGTTGCCAATCTCATCCGTCACCCCGGCGAAGGCCGGGGCCCAGGGGTTGCAGCCATAGGCGGCCGGTGAAGCGGAGCGGCTGGGGCGTTGTGCGTCCTTCGACAAGCTCAGGATGAGGGATGGGGGGATGCCAGGCACGCCTGGTTCCATCACGCGCAAGTTCGGCCGGGAGCAGCTAAATCATCCTCATCCTGAGCTTGTCGAAGGACGCACAACTCAATCACTGCCATTGAGGCGTGCTACATTGGCCGCATCCCGCTGCAACCCCTGGGTCCCGGCCTGCGCCGGGATGACGGGCAGTGGAGGTACGCCTCCCCAGCTCTTATCCGGCAGCGCTCAGCGCTTGCGCGCCTCCGCCTCCATGGCGTCCAGCTTGGCCATGTTGTCGGCGGCGTCGCGGGCGGGGCCGGTGTCGCCGGCGAGCTCACGCACCCGCAGCCAGTCGGAGCGGGCGCCCATCGCGTCGCCCCGGCTGGCCTTGAGGTTGCCGCGCGCCAGCAGCGCCTCGACGTTTTTCGGCTCCAGCTGCAGCGCCTTCTCCAGGTCGGCCGCCGCCGGGGCGTCCTGCGCCAGCTTGCGCTTCGCCGCGGCGCGCAGCACCAGCACGTCGGCCCGGTGCGGCGCCATGGCGGCGGCCCGGTCCAGATCGGCCAGCGCGTCCCAGTAGCGCTCGGCGCCGGCACGCAGGATGGCGCGGTCGACCAGCGGCTCGGGGTCCGTCGGGTCCAGGGAAATGGCGCGGCCGTACGCCGCCTCGGCCCGCTCCGGCCGGTCGGCCTCGGCATTGGCGAGGCCGGCGCGCTGCCACAGGCCCGCCAGGACACGCGGCGACGCCTTCAGATTGGGCAGCAGCGCCTCCAGCCGGTCGGCGGCGGCCCCGTAGTCGGCGCGGAACAGCAGGGCCATCGCTTGGCACAGCTGCGCGTCCTGGCCGCCGCCCGCCTTCTCCCACGCCAGCGCCGCCTCGAAGGTGTGGTCGGGCAGCTCCTGCGCCTTCGCCAGGCACTGGGCGCGCGAGGCGAAGGGCGCGGCGTCGGCGGTGCCGGCCAGCAGCAGGAAGCCGAGCGCGAGGGCGTTGAGGGGGCGGGTCATGGCGCCTACAGTCGTCAAGGATTGGACGTCGCGAAGGACTTAACCGGAATGCCTGTCATGGGGAAGCGCCTCTTCTGCTTCGGGCTCGGCTACAGCGCCCAAGTGCTGGCCGACCGGCTGCTGGCCGAGGGCTGGCGCGTGGCCGGGACCTGCCGCTCCGATGCCAAGCGGTCCGAACTGGCGGCGCGCGGGATCGAGGCGTTCCTGTTCGACCGCGACCGGCCGCTGGACGACCCGGCCGCGGCGCTGGCGGGCACCACGCACCTGTTGGACTCCGTGCCGCCGGACGGGAGCGGCGCCGCCGTGCTGGACCACCACGCCCGGGACATCGCCGCCGTGAGCGGGCTCGCCTGGGCCGGCTATCTCTCCACCACTGGCGTCTATGGCGACCACCAGGGCGGCTGGGTGGATGAATCCACGCCCGTCGCGCCCGTCACCGACCGGGGGCGCGCCCGGGCCGGGGCCGAGGCGCGCTGGCTGGATCTCCACCGGGACCATGGCGTGCCGGTCCATCTCTTCCGCCTGCCCGGCATCTACGGCCCCGGCCGCAGCGTCATCGACAGCCTCCGTGCCGGCACCGCGCGCCGCATCGACAAGCCGGGCCAGGTCTTCAGCCGCATCCATGCCGAGGATATCGCCGGCGCGCTGGTCGCCTCCATGTCCAGGCCCAACCCGGGGGCGGCCTACAATGTCTGCGACGACGAGCCGGCCCCCTCGCCCGAAGTGATCGCCTTCGCCGCCGGCCTGCTGGGCATGGAGCCGCCGCCGCTGATCCCCTTCGACCAAGCCCGGCTCAGCCCCATGGCCGCCAGCTTCTACGCCGAGAGCAAGCGCGTCTCGAACCGGCGGCTGAAGGAGGAGCTGGGATATGCGCTACGCTACCCGACCTACCGCGAGGGGCTGAAGGCGCAGCTGGCCGCGGGGTTGTAGGCCGGGTCACGTCGATCATCCACTGCCCGTCATGCCCGCGGAGGCGGGGACCCAGGCATTTCCTTTGCACCGGCGCTCGGGAGGACGGGCGGCAACGTCGTCCTTTCCACCCCGCCGACGGCCGGATAGCCCGCTCATTACCTGGGTCCCCGCCTCCGCGGGGATGACGGGTAGTGGAGGGGAAAGGGACGGAGCCCCCCCTACTTCCCCGGCTCGTTGGGTGCCACGGCCTGGAAGGAGACGTGGGCGGTCAGGGTGATCTTCTGGGCGACGTCCATCGCCGGCGCGGCGCCGTTTTCCATGGGTGCGGCGGCCATGGCCATGCGCTCGGCCTTGGCGTAGTGCGGGGGCGGCACCGAGGCGGGGTGGGCCTCGAAGTTCACCTGGGCGACGCGGAAGGCGCGGCCGGGGAACTGGGCGTTGACGGATTTCAGCTCCTCGGTCACCCGGGCGTAGATCTGGGCGCGCAAGCGCGACCGCGCGGCCTCGATCTCGGCCACGGTCGGCGTGAAGTCCACCCCGGCGACGCGCATCTGCAGGCCGGCGCGGCTGGCCTTGCGGGCGCGCTCCTCCAGCCCACCCAAGGACGCCTCGGGCAGGCGGGTCTCCAGCACGGCCTGCCACTTGTCCAGCCCGGCCTCGTCCTGGCGGCGGTCGAAGCTGACGATGCGCCACTCCGCCCGGTCGGACACGCCGGCGGCGGCCTTCAGCACCTCGTCGCGGACCGAGCCGCCATTGCCGACGGCGTCCACCACCAGCGTGACCCGCGCCGTCTCGGTGCGGACCCAATCCTCCTGGGTCAACTGGACGGTCACCTGGTCCATGGTCGGCATGATCACCTGCGCCTGGGCTGCCGGCGCCAGGACGGGCGCGGTCAGCAGCAGGGCGGTCAAGGGCAGGGCGGACAGGACGCGGCGCATGGGACTTCTCCTCGTTGCGGGTGCGTGCAGTCTAGCGTGCTTAAGCAGGCGGAAATGGGGCGCCGCCGGGATATCTCCGTGGAGATAGCCTTCAGAAGTCGAGGTCGGCGTAGTGCTTGGGCGGCGGGGCGCCGGGCAGATGGTCGGCCAGCAGCGGGCGGAAGCTGGGGCGGCACTTGATGCGGCTGTACCAGTCCTTGGCCTCGGGATGGTCGTCCCAGGGCACGTCGCCCAGATAGTCGATGCAGGAGATGTGCGCCGCCGCCGCGATGTCGGCCAGCGAGAAATGGTCGCCCGCCAGCCAGTTCCGCCGGTCCGCCAGGAAGGCGATGTAGTCCAGGTGGTAGTGGATGTTGGCATGGCCGGCGCGGATCGCCTGGGCGTGCGGCGTGCCCTGGCCGGACAGGCGCTTGATCAGCTTCTCGCCCAGCAGCATGTCGCCGACTTCCAGGGCGAATTTGCTGTCGAACCAGGAGACCAGGCGGCGCACCTCGGCCCGCTGCACCGTCTCGGCGCCGAGCAGGCTGGTGGTGGGATAGGCCTCCTCCAGATACTCGGTCACCGCCTGGTGGCCGGCGATGACGGCGCCGTCCTCCTCCAGCAGCACGGGCACCTCGCCGGCGGGGTTCAGCATGAGGAAATCCTCCTGCCGTTCCCAGGGCTTGACGAGCTCGAGCTGGACCTCGAGCCGCTTTTCGGCGAGGGCGACGCGCACCTTGCGCGCGACGGGGGAGAGCGGGTGGTGGAAGAGCGTTCGCATGCGGCCGGCACTGTAGCGCAAGGCCCTGATAAACCAAAGGGGCGGAATGGGGCCCGCCACTGGACAGGGGCCGCCTCCTTCGGAGTATGGTCCCACCCGAGAAGGAGGGGCCCATGACCGTCACCATCACCCGGACCACGCCGAGCGACGAGGCCGACTGGCGCCGCCTCTGGGCGGATTATTGCGCCTTCTACGAGGTGAGCCTGCCGGAGGCGACGGTGGCCGAGCTCTGGCGCCGCATCCTGGACCCGAAAGCGCCCATCAAGTCGCTGATGGCGCGGGACGGGGAGGGGCGGGCGCTGGGCTTCGCCAACTACGTGCTGCACCCGCACACCTGGAGCAGCGCGACCCTCTGCTACCTCGAGGACCTGTTCACCGACGCCGACGCGCGGGGCCGGGGCGTCGGCCGGGCGCTGATCGACCGGCTGGTGGAGATCGCCCGCGCCGAAGGCTGGGGCCGGGTCTACTGGCACACCCATGAGGGCAACGCCACGGCGCGGGCCCTCTATGACAAGGTCGCCGGCGGCCATGACGGCTTCCTGCGCTACACGGTGCGGCCGTGAGCGGCGAGCGCGACCTCTCCCGCCTGATCGCCACCATGCGGCCGGAGCTGGGGCCCGGCCGTTTCGTCTTCGCGACGATCCCGCACGGGCAAGCTGTTCCCGCCGGGCTGGCGCCGGTCATGCTGTTCCGGGAAGCCGAGGGCATGACACTGATCGTCACGCCGGATGAGGCGGCGCGGGCCGGGCTGGCCGCGATCTTCCCCTGCCGCCGGATCACGCTGACGGTGCATTCGGCCCTGGACGCGGTCGGCTTCCTCGCCGCCGTCACCTCGCGGCTGGCGGCGGCCGGCATCAGCACCAACGCCGTGGCGGCCTACCACCACGACCATCTCTTCGTGCCGGAGGACCGGGCGGCGGAGGCGGTGGCGTTGCTGGAGGCGATGGCGGCGGGGCGGTAATCATCCCTCGCCCCTTGCGGGAGAGGGAGGGGCCCGCCGCGAAGCGGTGGGAGGGTGAGGGGTCGGCGGGCGAAAGCCCGACGTTCTCACCGGTTCAGCTTGAACGTAGCGTCGAGAACGTCCGCCTGCGGCGGTCGACCCCTCATCCTCCCCAAGCAGGCTTGGGGCCCCATCCTTCTCCCGCAAGGGGAGAAGGATAAGGCCGCTCACATCACTCCGCGCTCAGCGCCAGCGGGCGGGTCACGGGAACGGCCAGCCGGTGCAGCATCTCCTTCGGGACCACCTGCCAGAAGCGGTCGCGGACCAGCTCCCAGTCGTTCAGCAGGGTCATGGCCCAGCGGCTCTGCGTCTCGGCGACGTGCTCCTCGATCAGGCCCTTCAGCAGCTGCTCGTAGTGCGGCACCTCGATGCGCTGGTAGACGACGCTCTCCTTGTTGACATAGAGCGGGAAGCCACCGGCCTCGTCATAGACGAAGGCCATGCCGCCGGTCATTCCGGCAGCGAAATTATCCCGCACCTTGCCCAGGATCACGGCGATGCCGCCGGTCATGTACTCGCAGCCGTTGGAGCCGCAGCCCTCCACCACCACGGTGGCGCCGGAGTTGCGCACCGCGAAACGCTCGCCCGCCTGGCCCGCCGCGAACAGCTTGCCCGCCGTGGCGCCGTAGAGGACGGTGTTGCCGATGATGGTGTTCTCGTTGGTCTTCAGCGGGCTGGCGGTCATGGGCCGGACGACGATGGTGCCGCCCGACAGGCCCTTGCCGACATAGTCGTTGGCGTCGCCGAACACCTCCAGCTTCAGCCCCTGCACCGCGAAGGCGCCCAGCGACTGGCCGGCGGAGCCGCGCAGCCGCACGGTGACGTGGCCCGGCTGCAGCCCGGTCATGCCGAACTTCCGGGTGATCATCGCCGACATGCGGGTGCCGATGGCGCGGTACGTGTTCTGGACATTGTAGGCGAGCTGCATCTTCTCGCCCTCCTCGAACAGCGGGCCGGCATCCCGCAGCATCTGGGCGTCCAGCGTGTCGGGCACCTCGTTGCGGCCGACCTGCGTGCAGTAGCGCGCGCCCTTGCCCGGGTCGGCCTGGGCCAGCAGCGGGTTGAGGTCGAGATCGTCCAGGTGCGCCGCACCCCGGCTGACCTGGTGCAGCAGGTCGGTGCGGCCGATCACCTCCTCCAGCTTGCGGAAGCCCAGGCCCGCCAGGATCTCGCGCACCTCCTCCGCCATGAAGCTGAAGAGGTTGACGACCTTCTCGGGCGTGCCGGTGAACTTCTCCCGCAGGTCGGGCGCCTGCACGCAGACGCCGACCGGGCAGGTGTTGCTGTGGCACTGGCGGACCATGATGCAGCCCATGGCGATCAGGCTGGCGGTGCCGATGCCGAATTCCTCAGCGCCCAGCATCGCCGCCATGACGATGTCGCGCCCGGTCTTCAGGCCGCCATCGGTGCGCAGCGTCACGCGGTGGCGCAGCCGGTTCAGCGTCAGCACCTGCTGCACCTCCGACAGGCCCATTTCCCAGGGGAGCCCCGCGAACTTGATGGAGGTCTGCGGCGAGGCGCCGGTGCCGCCATTGTGGCCGGACACCAGGATCACGTCGGCGCCGGCCTTGGCGACGCCTGCGGCAATCGTGCCGATGCCCGAGCGGCTGACCAGCTTCACGCAGACCTTGGCGTCCGGGTTGATCTGCTTCAGGTCATAGATGAGCTGCGCCAGATCCTCGATCGAGTAGATGTCATGGTGCGGCGGCGGGCTGATCAGCGTCACGCCGGGGGTGGCGTGGCGCAGCTTGGCGATCAGCTCGGTCACCTTGAAGCCGGGCAGCTGCCCGCCCTCGCCGGGCTTGGCGCCCTGGGCGACCTTGATCTCGATCTCGCGGCACTGGTTCAGATACTCGGCCGTCACGCCGAAGCGGCCCGAGGCCACCTGCTTGATGGCGGAGTTCCAGTTGTCGCCGTTGCGGTCGGGCTTGAAGCGCGCCGGGTCCTCGCCGCCCTCGCCCGAATCGGACTTGGCGCCGATGCGGTTCATGGCGACGTTCAGCGTGCCGTGCGCCTCGGGGCTGAGCGCGCCCAGCGACATGCCGGGCGTGACCAGGCGCTTGCGGATGGCGGTGATGCTCTCCACCTCGTCCAGCGGCACCGGCTCCTTCTGCAGGCGGAAGTCCAGCAGGTCGCGCAGGTGGGTGGGTGCGCGCTTGTGCACCGCCTCCGAATATTTCTTGAAGGTGGAGTAGCTGTCGGTCGCCACCGACTGCTGCAGCATGTGGATCAGGCCGCCCTCCCAGGCGTGCCGGTCCCCGTTCTTGCGGAATTTGTAGAAGCCGCCGACGGGAAGGGCGATGACCTCCTCGTCATAGGCGGCGGTGTGGACCTCCAGCACCTTCTTCTGGATGCCGGTCAGGCCGATGCCGCTGATGCGGCTGACCATGCCGGGGAAGTGCTCGGCCACCAGCGAGCGGGACAGGCCCACCGCCTCGAAGTTCAGGCCGCCGCGGTAGCTGCTGATGATCGAGATGCCCATCTTGGACATGATCTTCAGCAGCCCGTCATTGATCGCCTTCTTGTAGCGAGCCAGGCACTCGTCCAGCGACAGCTCGGCGAACAGGCCGCGGCGGTGGCGGTCGGCGATGGCCTCCTGGGCGATGTAGGCGTTCACCGTCGTGGCGCCGACGCCGATCAGCACGGCGAAGTAGTGCACGTCCAGGCACTCGCCCGAGCGCACGTTCAGGCTGGTGAAGGTGCGCAGCTGCTGGCGGATCAGGTGGGTGTGGACGGCGCCCGTCGCCAGGATCATCGGCACGGCGGCGCGGCCGGGCCCGGTCGCCTCGTCGGTCAGGATGACGTGGGTGGCGCCGCCGCGCACCGCGTCCTCCGACTCCTGCCGGATGCGGCGGATGGCGTCGCGCAGCGCGTGCTCGCCGGCGGCGATGGTGAAGGTGCAGTCGATCTCGGCCGCCGTCGCGCCCATGTAGCGACGCATGGCGCGGAATTCGGCCGTGGTCAGGACCGGGCTCTCCAGCTGCAGCAGGCGGGTCTGGCTGTCGTCCTCGTCCAGGATGTTGCCGAGATTGCCCAGCCGCGTCTTCAGGCTCATCACCCGCTGCTCGCGGAGCGAGTCGATCGGCGGGTTGGTGACCTGGCTGAAGTTCTGGCGGAAGAAATGGTGCAGGCCGCGGTACTTGTCCGAGAGCACGGCGATGGGGCTGTCGTCACCCATCGAGCCGATGGCCTCCTTGGCGTCCTCCACCATCGGGTGCAGGATCGTCTCGACATCCTCCAGCGTCACGCCATAGGCGACCTGACGGCGGCGCAGCTCCTCGCGGGGCAGCTCGGCCGGCTCGACCGGCGCGCCCTTCACCAGATCGTCCAGCACGGTGATGTGGCGGTTCCAGGTGCCGTAGGGCTGGCGGGCGGCCAGCTGGTCCTTGATCTCGCGGTCGTGATAGAGGCGGCCGGCCTGCAGGTCGACGGCGATCATCTGGCCCGGCCCCAAGCGGCCCTTCTCCACGACCGAGGATTCATCGATCTTGACCATGCCGGTCTCGGAGCCCGCCACGATCAGCCCGTCGCCGGTGACCACGTAGCGCATGGGGCGCAGGCCGTTGCGGTCCATGCCGCCGACGACCCAGCGGCCGTCGGTGCAGGCCAGCGCCGCCGGCCCGTCCCAGGGCTCCATGACCGAGTTGGTGTAGGAATAGAGGTCGCGGTGCGCCTGCGGCATCACCTCCTTGTCCGACCAGGCCTCGGGCAGCAGCATGGTCTTGACCATGGGGGCGCTGCGGCCGGCGCGGACCAGCACCTCGAAGACGCTGTCCAGGCAGGCGCTGTCGGAGCCGCCGACGGGGATCACCGGCTTGATGTCGTCGATATCGGCGCCGAAGACCTCGTGGGCCATCCGCGTCTCGTGGGCCTTCATCCAGTTGATGTTGCCCCGCAGCGTGTTGATCTCGCCATTGTGCGCCAGCATGCGGAAGGGCTGGGCCAGCCACCAGGTCGGGAAGGTGTTGGTCGAGTAGCGCTGGTGGTAGATCGCGAAGCTCGACTCGAACCGCTTGTCCAGCAGATCAGGGTAGAAGCTGGTCAGCTGCTCCGCCAGGAACATGCCCTTGTAGATGATGGAGCGGCAGGAGAGCGTGCAGATGTAGAAGTCGTTGATCGACTCCGCCTTCACCGCCTTCTCGATGCGGCGGCGGATGACATAGAGGTCGCGCTCCAGCTGCTCCTCGGGCACGCCCTTGGGGTTCCCGATCATGATCTGCTCGATCTCGGGCCGGGTGGCGTTGGCCTTCTCGCCGATGATCTCGATGTTGATGGGGACCTGGCGCCAGCCATAGATGTAGTAGCCGAACGCCAGGATTTCGGTCTCGACGATGCAGCGGCAGCGCTCCTGCGCCTCCATGTCGGTGCGCGGCAGGAAGACCTGCCCGACGGAGATCAGCCCGTCCATCGGCTGGTGGCCGGTGCGGGCGACATGCTCGCGGAAGAAGGCCTGGGGGATCTGCACATGGATGCCGGCGCCGTCGCCGGTCTTGCCGTCGGCATCAACGGCACCCCGGTGCCACAGCGCCGCCAGCGCCTCGATCGCCTTCTCCACGACCGCGCGGCGCGGCTTGCCGTCGATGGCCGCCACGAAGCCGACGCCGCAGGCGTCGTGCTCCATCTCGGGCGACCAGACATGCTCCGCCTCGAGCCGCTTGGCGTTCTCGCGGTAGGCCTGGACGAAGGTCTCGCCGGATTCGATCTCGTGGGTCATGGCTGGGGTCCTTCGTCTCAGAAGCTGTGCAGGCGCAGCGATCCCCGGTTCACCAGGGCGCGTTGCGGGTCTATGATGGCGGGATGGACAGCCGGGAAGTGATCAGGCGTCTCAAGGCCGAGGGCTGGTTCCACAAGCGGACGACCGGCAGCCACTGGCATTTCGGGCATCCGAGACGACCCGGCACCGTGACCGTTCCTCATCCACGCAAGGACGTGCCGCCGTCCACGCTTGCCAGCATCGAGCGGCAATCCGGCATCAAGCTGAAGTAGGAGCGCCCCATGCCAACCTACATCGCCATCCTCGCCAAGGACCCCGACACCGACTATGGAGTCCATTTCCCGGACTTCCTTGGCTGCATCACGGCAGGTTCCACCCTCGACGAAGTCAGGGAGATGGCCGTCGAAGCCCTCAGCGGTCACATCGAAGGCATGATCGAGGATGGCGAGGCCATTCCCGAACCCAGCAGCCTCGAACAGGTCATGGCCGATCCCGACAACCGCGTCGGTCTGCCCATTCTGGTCAGCGTGCCGGACGAACTGCTGGCCCGCGCCCGGCGCACGGCGGCGGAGTAGGCTCGCCATCAGGCGCCCCCCACGGGCAGCCCGACCTTGTCGGTGATGCGGATGTGGCCGTCACGCGCCGCCACGCGGTCCAGCCAGCGGCGGAGATTCTCGTACTCGTCCAGCTGGAAGCCGCCTTCCTCGGCGACGTGCGTGTAGGCGTAGAGCGCGATGTCGGCGATGGTGTAGCGGCTGTCGACCAGGAAGGGCGTCGCCGCCAGGTGCCGGTCCATCAGCTTCAGCGCGGCGTGGCCCTGCTCGCGCTTCAGCACCAGCGCGTGGACCCGCTCCTCGTTCATCTCGAACTTGTGCGTGATCCAGAAGCGGGCGGTGGCGACGTTGGGCTCGTGGCTGTACTGCTCCCAGAACAGCCACTGCATCACCTGGGCGCGCAGCCAGGGCTCGGCCGGCAGGTACTCGGTGCCCTCGGCCAGGAAGCAGAGGATGGCGTTGCTCTCGGCCAGGTACCGGTCCGGCGCCACCTGCAGCAGCGGGATGCGGCCGTTCGGGTTCATCGCCAGGAACTCCGGCGTGCGGCTCTCCCCCCGGTCGATGTCGATCTCGACCCGCTCGAAGGGGATGCCCAGCAGGGTCATCATCAGCCGGCACTTGTAGCCGTTGCCCGATGAGAGGTTGTCGTAGAGGCGGTAGGTGAAGGCCATGGCGCTCACTCCGCCGCGGCCAGCCGGCCGGCTTCCATGCCGCCCGCCGCGGCCGCGCGGGCCTGGACATAGCGGTGGATGCCCTCGGCGGCGTCGCGGCCGTCCTTGATGCCCCAGACCACCAGCGAGGCGCCGCGGACGATATCGCCGGCGGCGAAGACGCCATCCAGGTTGGTCATCTGGTTGCGGTGGCTGACCTGCACCGTGCCCCAGCGGCTCACTTTCAGCGCCGGCTCGCCGAACAGGGTCGGCAGCTCCTCCGGGTCGAAGCCCAGCGCCTTGATGACCAGGTCGGCCGGCAGGGTGAAGCCGCTGCCCTCGATCGGCTGCGGCGTCTGCCGGCCGGTGGCGTCGGCCACGCCCATATGCATGCGGTGGGCGCGGACGCCGGTGACGGTGCGGTCGCCCAGGAAGGCCTCGGGCGCCGCCTGCCAGACGAACTCGACGCCCTCCTCCTCGGCATGCGCCACCTCGCGCTGGCTGCCGGGCATGTTGGCGCGGTTGCGGCGGTAGACGCACTTGACCGAGCGGGCGCCCTGGCGGATGGCGGTGCGCACGCAGTCCATGGCGGTGTCGCCGCCGCCGATAACCACCACGTCCTTGCCCTGGGCGTTCAGCCGGCCGCGGACATAGTCGACCACCGTGTCGCCCAGGCCCACCCGGTTGCTGGCGGTCAGGTACTCCAGCGCCGGCACGATGCCGTCGAGGCCCGAGCCCGGCGCCTCCAGCTCGCGCGCCCTGTAGACGCCGGTGGCGATCAGCACGGCGGCGTGTTTGGCGCGCAGCTCGGCCAGGGTGGCGTGGCGGCCGACCTCGAAGCCGAGATGGAAGGTGACGCCGGCATCGGCCAGCAGGCGGGAGCGGCGCTCGACCACCTCCTTCTCCAGCTTGAAGCCGGGGATGCCGTAGATCAGCAGGCCGCCGGCGCGGTCGTAGCGGTCGTAGACATGGACCTGGTAGCCCTTGCGCCGCAGCTGGTCGGCGGCCGCCAGCCCGGCCGGGCCGGCGCCGATGATGCCGACGCTCTCCGGCCGCTCGCGCACCGGCACCGCCGGCTTCACCCAGCCGCGTTCCCAGGCCGTGTCGGTGATGTAGCGCTCGATCGAGCCGATGGTGACGGTGCCGTGGGTCGACTGCTCGATGGTGCAGTTGCCCTCGCACAGCCGGTCCTGCGGGCAGATGCGGCCGCAGATCTCGGGGAAGTTGTTGGTGGCCTGGGAGACCTCGTAGGCCTCCTCAAGCCGGCCCTCGGCCGTCAGCTTCAGCCAGTCCGGGATGTTGTTCGAGACCGGGCAGTGCACCTGGCAGAAGGGCACGCCGCACTGCGAGCATCGGTTGGCCTGCTCGGCCGCCGCCGGATCGCTGAAGCGGGCGTAGATCTCCTGGAAATCCTCCCGGCGAAGCTCGGCCGCGCGCTTCTCCGGCAGCATCTGCCCCGTATGGACGAACCCCAGCATCTTCTGCGCCATCGACCGCTCCTCGTCACGAAAGCGTAACGCTCTGTCGTCGGAGCGCCCGCCAAGGTTCGTATAAGTCAGAGAAGGAGCCTCATCCAGAACTTTTTTGCCGATTGGTCAGCAGGGCTGCCGCATTGCTGCGATGCGCTGGTGAGGGGCGGCCAGATGCACAGGAAATGAGCAGCCGATCTACCGGTGAATAGGTCCGATCCGAGACTATCGCGTGAGGGATCAACAAAGGAGGCTGCCCGTTCACCCGTTGCTGCGCCGCACGCGTGCCTCGCCCGACGGTGCGCGCGCTGCTATAAGCGCCCGAGCGCAGAAGCGGAGCCTTGTCCCCTATGTTCTTCGAAGCCGTCCTGCTGGGCCTTGTCGAGGGGCTGACCGAGTTCATTCCCGTCTCCTCGACCGGCCACATGATCATGCTGGGGGACCTGCTCGGCTTCCAGGGACCGCCGGGCAAGGTGTTCGAGGTGGTGATCCAGCTCGGCGCCATCCTGGCCGTCTGCATCGCCTATTTCGCCCGGCTCTGGCGCGTGGTGGCGACGCTGGGCGGCGATCCCGGCGCGCGCCGCTTCGCCGCCGCCATCATCCTGGGCTTCCTGCCCTCGGCGTTCCTGGGCGTGCTGCTGCACGGCTTCATCAAGAACGTGCTGTTCGACCCAGTCGTGGTCTGCGTGGCGCTGATCCTGGGCGGCATCGCCATCCTGATGATCGAGCGGGCGGTGCCCGTGGCGCGGCACGACCAGGTGGAGGACTTCCCCATCTCCCTGTCGCTGCGCATCGGCCTGTTCCAGTGCCTGGCGCTGGTGCCGGGCGTCTCGCGCTCCGGTGCCAGCATCATGGGAGCGCTGCTGATGGGGGTGGAGCGCAAGGCCGCGGCCGAGTTCTCCTTCTTCGTCGCCATCCCCACCATGCTGGGGGCCGCGACCTACGATTTGTTCAAGAACCGCGACACGCTGTCGACCGACGGCATCGCGCTCATCGCGGTGGGCTTCGCCGCCGCCTTCCTGACCGGCTTCGTCGTGGTCAAGGCGGTGGTGGGCTTCGTCTCCCGCCACGGCTTCGCGCCCTTCGCCTGGTACCGCATCGTGCTGGGCGCCCTGATGCTGGCCTGGTTCACGCTGGCGCGGTGAGGGGCAAAAGAAAAGGGCGCCCCCGCAGGAGCACCCCTTTCACTGACCGGGCCTAGGCCCGTTAAACGATGCCTGGCGAGAAGTGACCCCTCCACCCGTCATCCCGGCGCAGGCCGGGACCCAGGGGTTGCAGCGGGATGCGATCCATGCAGCACCCGTAGGTCGCATGGAGGCGGAGCCGTAATGCGACATCTCGGCCGGAGCATGTCGCATTGCGCTGCGCTCCATGCGACCTACGGGCGCGCTTCATCGGCCGCCCATGGCTGCAACCTCTGGGTCCCGGCCTCCGCCGGGATGACGGTCAGGGAGCGGCAGCCGTCGGTGAGAACCTTGCGACCGGTTCACCAGGGGACGCTGGCCGCCCGTCTCACACGTACTTGCCGCGGCCCGGGTTGGCGGGCTCGCCGCGCGGGGCGTCGTTGACGTCGCCGGTGGTGCTGCTGGTGCGCTGGGTGGCGAAGCGGCCGCCGACGCGGAAGGCGTCCAGGTAGGTGGGCACGATCAGCTCCACCGCCGTGGCGTTCACGCCCAGCTCGGCCAGGCCCGGCAGCTGGCCCGACGCGACGTTGTCGGTCTTCAGCAGCTCCACCTGATCGCGGGTCAGCGGCTTGCCCGGCAGGATCTCCATGAAGAAGGCCATCAGCTTGGCGAGGCCCCAGGGCAGGGACACCAGGCGCTTCTTGCGCTGCGTCTCCCGGACCACCAGCTCCATCAGTTCGCGGAAGCTGTAGGTGCCCGGGCCGACCAGCTCGTAGGTCTTGCCCATGCTCTCCGTCGTCGAGATCGCCTGCATGAGGGCGTCGGCCACGTCGCCGACATAGACGGGCTGGAACTTGGTGTGGCCGCCGCCGATCAGGGGCAGGAACGGCGCCATCATGGACATGCGGGCGAAGCGGTTGAAGAAGCCGTCCTCCGGCCCGAAGACGATCGAGGGGCGCAGGATGGTGGCGCCGGGGAAGGCGGCCAGCACCTGGCGCTCGCCCTCGGCCTTGCTGGCCGCGTATTTGGAGGCGGAGCCGGCCTTGGCGCCGAGCGCCGACAGGTGCACCAGCCGCTGCACGCCGCACTCGGCGGCGATGCGGGCGATGCGCCCGGCGCCCTCGGCATGCACGGCGTCGAAGCCGAACCGGCCGGACGGCGCCAGGATGCCCGTCAGGTTGATGACCAGGTCGGCGCCCTGGATGGCGTCGCGCACCGAGGCATCGTCGCGGATGTCCACGCCCATCGGGGCGATCTGGCCGACGGCGCCGTTGGTGCGCAGGAAGCCCGCCTTGCTCGGCTGGCGCGAGACGCAGCGGATGATGCAGCCGGTCTTCGCCAGGCGCTTCACCAGATGACGCCCGATGAAGCCCGACGCGCCGAACACCGTGGCAACCCGATACCGATAGACCATCGCCTTCTCCGACCCTTCTGACAGGTGCGCTGAACCAAAATCGCGGGGGCAGAAAAGAACCCTTTGACCCGCTCGGCGCAAGCTTATATAGAAGCGCTCCGCGAACGGCTAGTAGCCGCTCCGCCCCGGGATCCCTCCGGAAAACAGCTTCGGCGAAAGCCAAAAAGAAGGTGTTGACACGGGGTCCCTGGAACGGTAGCTATCCGGCCCGCGATGCCCAGGTGGCGGAATTGGTAGACGCGCAGGTTTCAGGTACCTGTGGTAGAGATACCGTGGAAGTTCGAGTCTTCTCCTGGGCACCAACTCGCGAGTTAGTGCTGTACAAGTAAAAGTCGCTGGGCCGCCGCTCCGAAAGGACGGCGGCCCGCGTCTTTTCCGGGGTCCGCTTTCCCCGCCGACGATCTGTCCGACCCACCCGCCCGACGAAGACTGCAGGAGCCGCCGCCATGTCCATCGACCTCTATGACGGCGATCTGCCCGATGGTCTCGATCTCGGTCCCGTGGTGGCGATCGACACCGAGACGATGGGCCTGAACCCGCACCGCGACCGGCTGTGCCTGGTTCAGCTCTCCTCGGGCGACGGCCGCAGCCACCTGGTGCAGATCCGAAAGGGCCAGGCCGACGCGCCGAACCTGAAGCGCCTGCTGGCCGACCCGAACGTGCTGAAGCTCTTCCACTTCGCCCGCTTCGACGTGGCGGTGCTGTACAAGTATCTGGGCGTCATGACGGCGCCGGTCTACTGCACCAAGATCGCCTCCAAGCTGGTCCGCACCTTCACCGACCGCCATGGGCTGAAGGATCTGGTCAAGGAGCTGGTCGGCGTCGAGATCAGCAAGCAGCAGCAGTCCAGCGACTGGGGCGCCGACGAGCTCTCGGCCGAGCAGCTGAAATACGCCGCCGCCGACGTGCTCTACCTGCATGAGATGAAGGGCAAGCTGGACGCCATGCTGGCGCGCGAGGGGCGCACCGAGCTGGCCCAGGCCTGCTTCGACTTCCTGCCGACCCGCGGCCTGCTGGACCTGGGCGGCTGGGACGAGCCTGATATCTTCGCCCACTGATCCAGCCGCCGGCGGCGCGCATCCTGCGCAATTCTGCCGCGCGCCCCTGGACGGACCTGGAAAAAGCCACGATTTGACCCCTGATTCGCGCGTCGGGTACAGTGTGCCCGCCGACGCAACGGTTTCACTTCCAGCCGGACAGCATGACCGCTCCGACCCCCGACGACCGCGCCTCCAGCCGTCCGCCCCCGGCGGCGGACCCGGCGCGTCCGCGCGGCTACAGCGAGCGTCACACCCGCTATGTCGCCATCGCCAAGGTGGCGCTGCCCGGGCTGGCCGCCGCGATGATCGCCGCCATGGCGCTCTGGCCGCTGCTGCGCGAGACGACGCTGCCGCGCCAGGCCGGGCCCGAGAGCGGCCAGCTGGAGATGGTGAACGCCCGCTACAGCGCCACCGACGAGACCCAGCGCCCCTTCGAGGTGCGGGCCGAGCGCGCCATCCAGTCCACCGGCCCCGGCAAGGAGGTCGACCTGGTGAACCCGCAGGCGCAGATCACCCTGAAGGGCGGCGAGTGGGTGTCGCTGGAATCGCGGCGCGGCCGCTACGACCAGGCGTCGGGGCGGCTGGCGCTGGCCGGCGACGTCACGCTCTTCCATGACCAGGGCTACGAGTTCCGGACCGAGGACGTGCAGGTCGACACCGGCAAGGGCATCGCCTGGGGCAACGCCAGGGTCACGGGGCAGGGGCCCTTCGGCGACATCGACGCCGGCGGCTTCCGCATCCTGGACGACGGCAAGACCATCGTCTTCACCGGCAAGGCGCGGCTGCGCCTGGACGAGGGCTTCGGCGGCCGGCCCCAGGCCGCGCCGGCGGCGGTCGGCACCACTTCCGGAGATGCGAAGCAATGAAGCGCGGGCTGATCCTGGGCGGCGCCGCCCTCTGGCTGGCGCTGGGCATCCCCGCCACGGCGCAGCAGCCGCCGCAGCACCCCCTGCCGATCCCCACCGAGGCGCCGCCGGTCCCGACCGCCGCCCCGGTCCCCGACGCCCCGCCGGTGCCGCAGGCCGCGCCCCAGTCGCCCGACCCGGAGGTGCCCGCGCCCGCCACCCGGCCGCCGCCCGGCGCGGTGGACATCACCGCCGATGAGGCGTTCGAGTGGCATGAGAACAATCTGGCGGTGGTCGCCCGCGGCAACGTCGTGGCCGTGCGCGGCGACGTGACGCTGCGCGCCGACACGGTCACCGCCTATTACCGCAAGGCCGCCGGCGGCGGGAACGAGATCTACCGGCTGGCCGCCGACGGCAATGTCGAGATCCGCTCGGCCAAGCAGCAACAGGCCTACGGCCAGCGCGGCGTGTACGACGTGGACAAGGAGGTCGCCGTCCTCACGGGGGGCGACCTGCGGCTCATCACCGAGAACGACGTGGTCACCGCCAAGGACACGCTGGAGTACTGGCGCAAGGAGAGCCTGATGGTGGCCCGCGGCGACGCTGTCGCGGTGCGCGGCGACAACCGCGTGCGCGCCGACCGGCTGGTCGGGCTGCTGACGGAGAACCAGCAGGGCCAGCTCGACCTGACCCGGGTGGACGCCCAGGGCGGCGTCGTCATCTCCACGCCCAAGGAGGTGGCGCGCGGCGCCACCGGCACCTACGACATCCGCTCGCGCCTCGCCACCCTGACCGGCGACGTCAAGGTGACGCGCGGCCAGAGCCAGCTGAACGGCAACGCCGCCGAGGTCAATCTCGAGACCGGCGTCAGCCGCATGCTGGCCGGCCCCGGTGCTACTGCGAAAGGTCGGGGCGACGGCCGCGTGCGCGGCCTGTTCGTACCGGGCCAGGACATCCAGTCCGGCACCAAGTCCACGCCTGCCCAGAAGCCCGCCCCCAAGCCGGGCCAGACCCCTGAGGTGAAGAAGCCATGACCCCGCGCAACGACGCCCAGGGCACGCAGGACCGCACCGGCCCCCGGCTGGTCGCCGACAACGACAAGGCCGGCCTCACCGCCTCCAAGCTGGGCAAGTCCTACAAGGGCCGCCCGGTGCTGCGCGACGTCAGCCTGTCGGTGAGGCGCGGCGAGGCTGTGGGGCTGCTGGGGCCGAACGGCGCCGGCAAGACCACCTGCTTCTACATAATCACCGGCCTGATCCTGCCGGACTACGGCACCATCACGCTGGACGGGCTTGAGGTCACCGACCTGCCCATGTACCGCCGCGCGCGCCTGGGCATCGGCTACCTGCCGCAGGAGGCCTCGATCTTCCGGGGCCTGACCGTCGAGAACAACATCCGCGCCGTGCTGGAGGTGGTGGAGCCCGACCGCGACACCCGCGAGGCCATGCTGGACGAGCTGCTGGCCGAATTCTCCATCTCCCACCTGCGCCGCACCCCCGCCCTGGCCCTGTCGGGCGGCGAGCGGCGGCGCGTGGAGATCGCGCGCGCCCTGGCCTCGCAGCCGCACTTCATCCTGCTGGACGAGCCCTTCGCCGGTGTCGACCCGATCGCGGTGAACGACATCCGCGAGCTGGTCAGCCATCTGCGCGAGCGCGGCATCGGCGTGCTGATCACCGACCACAATGTCCGCGAGACGCTGGACATCGTCGATCGGGCATACATCTTGCACGATGGTATGGTACTAATGGAGGGCGAGCCCTCGGAGATCGTAGCCCATAAGGATGTGCGGCGGGTCTATCTGGGCGAGCGGTTCAGCCTCTAGGCCTAGGCTTTCCTGAAAGCCCGGGCCCGGGGGCGTCACTCCCAGGGGTTCCGGGCGGGCATGGCGCTTCAGCAACGCCTCGATATCAGGCAGTCCCAGTCGCTGGTGATGACGCCGCAGCTGCAGCAGGCGATCAAGCTGCTGCAGCTGTCCAATCTGGAGCTCACTGCCTTTGTGCAGCAGGAGCTGGAGCGCAATCCGCTGCTGGAGCAGGGCCAGGAGCCGCCGGCCGGCAGCAACGAGCGGACCGAGGATCGCGAGCGCGTCGCCGAGGGGCCGGACGGGCCGGCCGACATGCTGGGCGACGTGCGCTTGAACGACGCCACCGCGCCGATCGCGCCGGAAT
>DASPNP010000016.1:0-88365 GCA_035626475.1 Azospirillaceae bacterium | reverse complement strand
AGGATACCAACCAACGGCTGAAGGAGCAAGCAGCATCGCTGAAGGCTTCGGAAGAACTGTTGAAGGAGCAGCAAGAAGCGCTGCGTCACACCAACGAAGAATTGGAAGACAAAGCGAAATTGCTGGCGCAGCAAAAGTCAGAGGTCGAACTCAAAAACCACGAGGTCGAACTGGCGAAACAAGCGCTGGAAGAAAAGGCAAATCAGCTTGCACTTACTTCCAAGTACAAGTCCGAGTTCTTGGCGAACATGAGCCACGAGCTGCGTACGCCGCTGAACTCGATCCTGATCCTCGGCCAGCAGCTGGCCGAGAACCCGGACGGCAACCTCACCGGCAAGCAGGTCGAATTCGCCCGCACCATCCACGGCGCCGGCACCGACCTGCTGAACCTGATCTCGGACATTCTGGACCTGTCCAAGATCGAGTCCGGCACCGTGTCGGTGGACGCCGAGGAACTGCTGGTCACCAACCTGCTGGACACGGTCGCCCGGCCCTTCCGCCACGAGGCGGAGAACCGGCAGCTGGGCTTCGACGTCCAGCTGGACCCGGCGATGGACCGCAGCATCATCACCGACAGCAAGCGCCTGCAGCAGGTGCTGAAGAACCTGCTGTCCAACGCCTTCAAGTTCACCGCCCAGGGCGGCGTCAGCCTGCGGGTCACGGCCGCGCCCACCGGCTGGTCCGCCGACCATCCGGTGCTGAAGCAGGCCCCGACCGTGGTGGCCTTCGAGGTGACCGACACCGGCATCGGCATCCCCGCCGACAAGCAGAAGATCATCTTCGAGGCCTTCCAGCAGGCCGACGCCTCCACCAGCCGCAAGTACGGCGGCACCGGCCTCGGCCTCGCCATCTCGCGCGAGCTGGCGAACCTGCTGGGCGGCGAGATCCAGCTGCGCTCCGTCCCGGGCGCCGGCTCGACCTTCACGCTGTACATCCCGGCCACTTATCTGGGCCCGACGCAGGCCGGCCGTCCGAGCATCCGCCCGGACGAGAGCGCCCAGTCCCAGACCGTGCCCGGCCAGCGCCCGGCCCTGGTCCCGGCCGAGAGCAACTGGCGCACCGCCGCCGGCCTGCCCGAACGGCAGGTGGAGCAGGTGCCGGACGACCGCAACATGATCGAGGAGGGCGACAGCGTCCTGCTGATCGTCGAGGACGACCCGCACTATGCCCGCGTCATGGCCGACCTGGCGCGCGACAAGGGCTTCAAGGTGCTGGTCGCCATGCGCGGCAAGGACGCGCTGAACCTCGCGGCCCAGTACCAGCCGACCGCCGTGTCGCTGGACGTGTTCCTGCCCGACATGCTGGGCTGGAGCGTGCTGAGCCAGCTGAAGCACAACCCGGCCACCCGCCACATCCCCGTCCAGATCGTCACGCTGGACGAGGACCGGCAGCACGGCCTGGCCCGCGGCGCCTTCTCCTTCATCACCAAGCCGACCACGCCCGAGGGGCTGGACTCGGCGCTGGGCAAGATCAAGGACTACGCCCAGCCGCGCCGCAAGCGCCTGCTGCTGGTGGAGGACAACCCGCACGAGCTGCTGAGCATCAAGGAGCTGCTGGGCCACGACGACATCGAGATCTCGACGGCGAGCACCGGCGGCGAGGCTCTGGAGATCCTGCACGAGACCCAGTGCGACTGCGTGGTGCTGGACCTGCGCCTGCCCGACATGACCGGCTTCGAGGTGCTGGAGCGGATCAGCGGCGACGCCGCCCTGGCGGACGTGCCGGTGGTCGTCTTCACCGGCCGCGAGCTGTCGGCCGAGGAGGATGCCCGGCTGCACGCCATGGCCCGCTCCATCGTCGTGAAGGGCGTGGAGAGCCCCGAGCGCCTGCTGGACGAGACCTCGCTGTTCCTGCACCGCGTCGTGGACCAGCTGCCCGTGGAGAAGCGGCGCATGCTGGAGCGGCTGCACAGCTCGGACGAGGATCTGCTGAACCGCACCGTGCTGCTGGTCGACGACGACGCCCGCAACATCTTCGCCCTGTCCAGCGTGCTGGAGCGGCGCGGCATGAAGGTGCTGACCGCCACCACCGGCCAGGAGGCGATCCAGATCGTGGAGGACACGCCGGGTGTCGCCATCGTCCTTATGGACATCATGATGCCGGGCATGGATGGTTATCAGACGATGGAGGCGATCCGGGCCAACCCGGCCTTCCGTCGACTGCCGATCATCGCGCTGACGGCGAAGGCGATGAAGGGCGACCGCGAGAAGTGCCTGGAGGCCGGCGCCTCCGACTACCTCGCCAAGCCCGTCAATACCGAGCAGCTGCTGTCCGCGCTGCGCATGTGGCTGCACCGGTAAGGGGGCGTGATCGCCTTGGAAGACGGCAACAAGGTCAAGATCCTCCTCGTCGACGACCAGCCCGGCAAGCTGCTCAGCTACGAGGCGATCCTCGCCGAGCTGGACGAGACGCTGATCAAGGCGAACTCGGCCCGCGAGGCGCTGGAGCAGCTGCTGCGCCACGACATCGCGGTGGTGCTGGTGGACGTCTGCATGCCCGAACTGGACGGGTTCCAGCTCGCGGAGATGATCCGCGAGCACCCCCGGTTCGAGAAGACGGCCATCATCTTCATCTCGGCCGTCCTGATGTCTGACCTGGACCGCATCCGCGGCTACGAGGCGGGCGCGGTGGACTATGTCCCCGTGCCGGTCGTGCCGGAGGTGCTGCGCGCCAAGGTGCGGATCTTCACCGAGCTGCACCGCAAGACCCGCGCGCTCGAGGCGCTGAACGCCGAGCTCGAGAAGCGGGTGGAGGAGCGGACCGAGGCCCTGGCCGCCTACAGCGCCCGGCTGCGCGAGAGCGAGCGGCGGCGGTCGCTGGCGCTCGCCGCCGGCCAGATGGGCTCGTGGGACTGGAACATCGGCGCCGGCACCATGATCTGGGACGAGGGCCTGTACCGCATCCTGGGCTTCGACGCGGCGCGCACGCCGACGCCGGAGACCATGCAGAACCTGGTGCATCCCGAGGACCGCGACCGGCTGTTCAACCAGAACCGCGGCGCCATCGAGGCGGGCCAGTCCTTCCAGGCGGAGTTCCGCATCTGCCGTCCCGACGGCGAGATCCGCTGGTGCAGCGCCACCGTCGTCCCGACGCTGGACGAGGAGGGCCGGACCATCGGCCTCAGCGGCGTCGTCGCCGACGTGACCGACCGGCGCAAGGCCGAGCACCGGCAGTCGCTGCTGGTCCGCGAGGTCGACCACCGCGCCAAGAACGCGCTCGCGGTGGTGCAGAGCGTGCTGCGCCTGACCCGCGCCCCCAGCGTGGCCGAGTATGTGGACATCGTCGAAGGCCGCATCCGCGCCATCGCCTCGGTCCACACGCTGCTGTCGGAAAGCCGCTGGGAGGGCGCCGACCTGGCGCGCCTGGCGCGCGAGGAGCTGGAGCCCTACCAGGACGGCAAGGCCGGCCGCGTCCGCTGCGACGGCCCCGCCTACCAGCTGCGCCCGGCGACGGCGCAGACGCTGGCCCTGGCCTTCCACGAGCTGGCGACCAACGCCGCCAAGTACGGGGCGCTGTCCACCGCCCAGGGCTCGGTCTCGCTGACCTGGCGCATGGCGGGCGACATGCTGGCCCTGACCTGGACCGAGACCGGCGGGCCCACCTCCGGCCAGCCCAAGCGCGAGGGCTTCGGTGTCCGGGTCATCCGCGCCAGCATCGAGCAGCAGCTGTCCGGCACCGTCGCCTTCGACTGGCGGGCGGAGGGGCTGGCATGCACCATCGCCATCCCGCGCACCGAGGTGACCGAGCAGACGGCGCCCATGACCGGGTCCCGCCCGGCCGAGATCCCGTCCTCGTCGGCGGCGCTGCCGCCGCGGCTGCGGGTCATGCTGGTCGAGGACGAGGCCATCGTCGGCCTGATGATGGAGCAGATCCTGACCGGCCTCGGCATCGACGTGGTCGGGCCGGTGGGCACGCTGCAGGAGGCGCTGGCCGCCGCCGGCAGCGAGGAGCTGGACTGCGCCATCCTGGACGTGAACCTGAAGGGCGCGGTCGCCTATCCCATCGCCGACCGGCTGCGCGACCGCGGCATCCCCTTCGTCTTCCTGACCGGCTACGACAGCGTCGCCGTCGACGACTCTTACGTCGGCGTGCCGATGCTGCAGAAGCCGGTGGAGGCCGCGGCGCTGCGCGGCGTGCTGGCGGGCCTGCTGGGCGCCGCCGCCAAGGCGCCGGTCGCGGCGGAGGCGGCCCTCGCGGCCGCCGTCGGCCCCGTGCCGAAGCCGCCCGCCCGGGCGGCGCGCCTCTCCGCCGCGCATAGGGCGTGAGCGATGGGGGGCTTCGGCAGAAACGACCGCCCGCGCGGCGGCGGAGGCGCCGTGTGCTGACGGACGACCTCCTGCAGTTCGTCCGCTCCCACCTGAAGACCGTGTGGGCGCTGGACATCCTGATGCTGCTCCGCCGCACGCCCGACCGGGCATGGACGGCCGAGGAGATCGTGCAGGAGCTGCGCAGCAGTGCCGCCGCCGTGAACGAGGCGCTGACCGCGCTGCGCCATGGCGGCCTGGTCGGCGACGCGCCCGAGAACCGCCACCGCTATCTGCCCGCCAGCCCGGAGCTGGATTCGCGCGTCGCCGCCATCCAGTCCGTCTACACCGAGCAGCCCATGGCGCTGATCCGCACCATCCTGTCCGCCCCGAACGCGAAGATCCGGTCGTTCGCCGACGCCTTCAAGCTGAGCAAGGATTGAGGCCATCATGACCCTAGGCGCCGCCATCTACCTGCTCTGCGCCGCGACCAGCCTGGTCTGCATGCTGCTGCTGATCCGCGGCTATCTGAAGAGCCGGACCCGGCTGCTGCTGCTGAGCGCGCTGTGCTTCACCGGCCTTTTCCTCAACAACATGCTGCTGGTCGTCGACCTGATGATCCTGCCCCACATCGACATGCGCCCGTTCCGTACCCTGACGGCGCTGGCGTCCCTGACCATCCTGCTGGTCGGCTTCATCTGGGAAACCGACTGAGGAGCGCATGATGGACTTCCTGTATCAGAACCTCCTCTATATCTCCGGCGCCGCCACCATGGGCTACATGCTGGCCGGCGTGTACTTCCTGCGCTTCTGGGCCCGGACGCGCGACGGCTTCTTCCTGTCCTTCGCGGCGGCCTTCTGGCTGATGGCCGCCAACCAGGCGGCGGTGGCCTTCGCGGAGGGCGACGGCGACGAGGTCGCCTGGATCTACATGCTGCGCCTCTGCGCCTTCATCCTGATCATCCTCGCCATCGTGGGGAAGAATCTGCGCGCCAGGGGGTGAGGGGCGTTGATTATCCTTCTCCCCTTGCGGGAGAAGGATGGGGCCCCAAGCCTGCTTGGGGAGGATGAGGGGTGGACCGGGCGCAGCCCGGGCCTTTTCGACGGGTAAGCTTTGGATCAGCGGTCGAGAACGTCCGCCTGCGGCGTCCGACCCCTCACCCTCCCACCGCTTCGCGGCGGGGCCCATCCCTCTCCCGCAAGGGGCGAGGGATTGAAGGCGGGAAGAATCCGCGCCTCGGGGGTTGAGGGGGGTGACCACCGGGTGCTACCCAGGGCGCCCCACCAGGAGAGCCGACCGCATGCGCACCGCCTCCCTTCTGCTCGCCGGCCTGCTCGCCGGAACCGCCTTCACCCAAGCGCTCGCCCAGGACATCACCGTCGAGCGGCTCGGCCGGCACATCGAGGTGCTGGCCTCCGACGAATTCGAGGGGCGCAAGCCCGGCACGCCGGGCGAGGACAAGGCCGTCGCCTACATCGCCGAGCAGTACAAGGCGGCGGGGCTGGAGCCGGCGGTGAACGGCGGCTGGTACCAGGACGTGCCGCTGGTCGAGGTCACCATGAAGGACCCCGGCCGCATCTCGGTACGCTCCGGCAAGGGAGAAGCGAAGCAGTACGAATACTTCACCCAGGCCATGTACTGGACCCGCCGGCTGGAGGACAACCCGACCGTCCGCGACGCGCCCGTCGTCTTCGTCGGCCACGGCGTCGTGGCGCCGGAGCATGGCTGGAACGACTATGAAGGCGTCGACGTGCGCGGCAAGGTCGTGATGGTGCTGGTCAACGACCCCGGCTTCAATGTCGGCGACGAGAGCCTGTTCGGCGGCAAGGCCATGACCTGGTACGGCCGCTGGCCCTACAAATATGCCGAGGCCGCGCGCCAGGGAGCGGCCGGCGTGATCATCGTGCACGAGGCGCAGGCGGCCGGATATCCCTGGGCCATCACCGCCAACTCCAACCGCCAGCCCAAGCTGCACATCGAGCCGGAGAACGCCGGCAAGGGCTTGGCGGCGCTGGAGGGCTGGGTGCAGCTGGCGGTGGCGCGCGAGATGGTCGCCATGGGCGGCCAGGACCTGGACGCGCTCACGGTGGCCGCCTCCAAGCGCGGCTTCAAGGCGGTGCCGCTGGACCTGACCTTCTCCGCCGATTTCAAGACGGCCCACCGCAAGCTGGTGTCGCGCAACGTGGTCGGCATGGTGAAGGGGTCGGAGCGGCCGGACGAGGTCGTGCTCTACTCCGCCCACTGGGACCATCTGGGCCGCGGGCCCGCGGTCGGCGGCGACGACATCTACAACGGCGCGGTGGACAACGCGACCGCCGTCTCCGCCATGCTGGAGATCGCCCGCACCTTCGGCCAGGCCAAGGAGAAGCCCAAGCGCACCGTCGCCTTCATCAGCTTCGCGGCGGAGGAGCAGGGGCTGATCGGATCGGAATATTACGGCCGCAACCCCATCTGGCCGGCGGCGCAGACGGTGGCGAACCTCAACATCGAGATGATGGGCACCTTCGGGCCGATGCGCGACATCATGGTGGTCGGCGCCGGCAAGTCGGAGCTGGAGGACCATGTCGCGCGCTGGGCGGCCGCCAACGGCAAGGTGGTGAAGCCCGAGCCCTTCCCCGAGCGCGGCCTCTACTACCGCTCCGACCATTTCAGCCTGGCGCGGGTCGGCATCCCCGCCATGTGGGCGACCCAGGGCACCGACAGCGTCGAGCACGGGGCGGAGTGGGGCAAGGCGCAGATGGACGCCTACACCCGCCTGCGCTACCACACGCCGGACGACGAGTACGGGCCCCAGCTCGATCTGCGCGGCATGGTCGAGGAGACCCGCATGAACCTGGACATCGGCCGCGAGCTGGCCAACGGCACCAGCTGGCCCGCTTGGCGCGAGGGCACCGAGTTCAAGGCCATCCGCGAGGAGCAGCGGCGGGGGAAGTGAGGGGAGGGCGGCGCTGTGGTGCGTGCTTTGACAAGCTCAGCATGAGGGGGATTTTGCTGCTCCCGGCCAAGTCATGACGGGTTTGCGCCGGGAGTGCCTGGAACCAACCTCCCTCATCCTGAGCCTGTCGAAGGATGAGCCTGTCGAAGGACGCACCACGCGCCAGCCTCGCCTGCCTCCCCCCATCTCCCACGCCTCCGGCGCTGGCCCTTATCCTTCTCCCTCAAGGGGAGAAGGATGAACTTCAAGTATTCGCTGCGGCTTCGCAAGCATCGGCACCGCGCGTGAATTCTTTTGCGCGCGGCGCGGCATGACCCTACTCTCCCTCCGGAAATGAAGGCCGGCCGCCGCAAGGCCGGCGCATCCGGGAGGGAACCCCATGTTGAAGCGTCTTCTGCTCGCCGGCGTCTGCCTGGGCGCGCTGGCCGCCTGCTCCGCCAACCGCGACGCCGCCCCGGCGGCGCAGAGTGTGGCCGCCGCGCCCGCGCTGAAGAGCGGCGTCAGCCTCGCCTATGTCGACCAGACCGTGAAGCCCGGCGACGATTTCGACGCCTATGCCAATGGCGGCTGGCGCAAGTCGACCGAGATCCCGGCCGACCGCTCCTCCGTCGGCGTCGGCTTCGAGGTCTTCCAGAAGGCCGAGAAGCGGATGGCGGACCTGTTCCAGGAGATCGCCCAGGGCAAGCCGGCCGCCGGCAGCGACATGGCGAAGATCGCCGACTACTACGCCTCCTTCATGGACGAGGCCGCCATCGAGGCGCAGGGGCTGGCGCCGCTGCAGCCGGAGCTGCAGGCCATCCGCGGGCTGAAGTCCAAGGCCGACCTGGCGCGGTATCTGGGCGAGAATCTGCGCGCCGACGTCGACCCGCTGAACGCCACCAACTTCTGGACCACCAACCTGTTCGGCCTCTTCGTCGCGCAGGCGCCCGAGGACCCGACGCGCAACACGCCCTATCTGCTGCAGGGCGGCCTCGGCATGCCCGACCGCGAATACTATGTCGACCAGTCCAAGGAGATGGCGGCGCTGCGCGACAAGTACCGCGCCCACATCGCCGCCATGCTGCGCCATGCCGGGTACGAGGATGCCGACGTCCGCGCACGCCGCGTCTATGACCTGGAAATGAAGATCGCCCGGGCGCAGACTTCGCTGACCGACAGCCAGGACGTCCACAACGGCAACAATCCCTGGAAGCGCGCCGAGTTCGCGAAGAAGGCGCCGGGGCTGGACTGGAACGCCTACTTCCAGGCCGCCGGCCTTTCCGACCAGGAGACCTTCATCGCCTGGCAGCCCAAGGCCATCACCGGCCTCGCCAAGCTGGTGGGCTCCGAGAAGCTGTCGGCCTGGCAGGACTATCTGGCCTTCCACGCCATCAACAACGGCGCCAACTACCTGCCCAAGGCCGTGTCCGACCAGCGCTTCGCCTTCTACGGCACGGCGCTCAGCGGCACCACCAAGCAGCGCGACCGCTGGAAGCGCGCCATCTCCGACACCAACATCGCGCTGGGCGACGCGGTCGGCCAGATCTACGTGAAGCGCCATTTCTCGCCCGAGGCCAAGGCCCAGGTGCAGGACATGGTGCGCAACATTCTGGCCGCCTTCGACCGCCGCATCGACGCGCTGGACTGGATGACGCCGGAGACCAAGGCCATGGCGAAGGCCAAGGTCGCGGCGCTGAAGGTCGGCGTCGGCTATCCCGAGACCTGGCGCGATTATTCCGGCCTGGAGATCCGCCGCGGCGACGCCTACGGCAACGCCCGCCGGGCCGAGCTGCAGGAATACCGCCACCAGCGCGCCAAGCTGGGCAAGCCGGTCGACCGGAACGAGTGGTGGATGACGCCGCAGACGGTCAACGCCGTGAACTTGCCGCTGCAGAACGCGCTGAACTTCCCGGCCGCCATCCTGGAGGCGCCCTATTTCGACCCGGCGGCGGACGCGGCGGCCAACTACGGCGCCATCGGCTCGATCATCGGGCACGAGATCAGCCACGCCTTCGACAATCTCGGCTCCGACTTCGACGCCGAGGGGCGGCTGCGCAACTGGTGGAAGAAGGAGGACCTCGAGCATTTCGAGGCCGCCGGCAAGAAGCTGGTCGCGCAGTACGACGCCTACGAACCGCTGCCCGGCATCCGCATCAACGGCACGCTGACGCTGGGCGAGAACATCGCCGACGTGGCCGGCCTGGCCGCGGCTTACGACGCCTACCGCCTGTCGCTGGGCGGCAAGGAGGCGCCGGTCATCGACGGGCTGTCGGGCGACCAGCGCTTCTTCCTGGCCTTCGCCCAGGGCTGGCGCGAGAAGCGGCGCGAGGCCTCGCTGAAGCAGCAGATCGTCACCGACGTCCACGCCCCCGGCCCCTACCGGGTGCTGACCGTGCGCAACCTGGACAGCTGGTACCAGGCCTACGGCGTGAAGTCGGACGAGAAGCTGTACCTGCCGCCCGAGGGCCGCGTGAAGGTCTGGTGACGGACCTACTGCCTAAGTATTAGGCGAAAGGTCTATATCCCGGCAGGGCTTGCGGGATATCCTAGGGCGGTGTTCCGTTCCGGCCCGCCGGCGTCCCCATGGCGTCGGTGGCGTCCGGCGGCCGCCCCGGGCCGATACCGCCGGGGCAAGGACCTGCCCGCCCGATGACCGACGCCTTTCCCTTCGCCGACGCGCCGGCCGACGCCGGGATGGCGGACGCGCTGCGCCTGCCCGCCCGCATCCGGCGGCTGGAGGAGGTCGTCCGCACCCAGGCCATGCTGGCCGACACCCAGCTGGACCTTGGCCAGTTCATGCAGCTGGTCGTCGACCGCATGCAGGCGCTGACCGGCTGCAAGGGCGCGGTGGTGGAGCTGGTCGAGGGCGAGGAGATGGTCTACCGCGCCGCCAGCGCGGCGATCTCCGCCAATGTCGGGCTGCGGCTGAAGCGCCGGGGCAGCCTGTCCGGCCTGTGCGTGGAGCGGCGCGAGGTGCTGCTCTGCCGTGATTCCGAGACCGACGACCGGGTGGACCGCGAGGCGTGCCGCCGCGTCGGCGTCCGCGCCATGGTCTGCGCGCCCCTGTTCGAGGGCGGCCGCGCGGTGGGCGTGCTGAAGGTGATGGCGACGGAGGCCGACGCCTTCACCGGCGACGATGTCTCGCTGCTGGAGCTGATGGCGGGCGCGCTGGGCGCGGCGCTCGGCAAGCAGGTCGCCTTCGAGGAGAAGTGCCGGCAGGCCGAGGCGATGGCGGCCCTGGCGGAGGAGCGCGACCGCGCCCGCGCCGCCGCCGAGGCGGCCAGCCAGGCCAAGTCCGCCTTCCTCGCCACCATGAGCCACGAGATCCGCACGCCCATGAACGGCGTGATGGGCATGGCCCAGCTGCTGGCCGGCACCCCCCTCGACGCCGAGCAGAAGGGCTATGTGCAGAGCATCCAGGAAAGCGGCGAGGCGCTGCTGGCCGTCATCAACGACATCCTGGACATCTCCAAGCTGGAGGCCGGCAAGGTCGAGCTGGAGGCCATCGATTTCGACCTGAACGCCCTGGTCGAGGGCGTGGCCATGATGCTGTCGCCCCGGGCGGCGGAAAAGCGGCTGGATCTGGCCTGCTTCGTGGAGGAGGGCGCGCGCGGTTCCTACCGGGGCGATCCCACCCGGCTGCGGCAGGTGCTGGTGAACCTCGCCGGCAACGCGGTGAAGTTCACGGAAGCCGGCTCCGTCGCCCTGGAGGTGCGGGCCCGGGCCGAGGGCGAGGACGCGCTGCTGCGCTTCACCGTCACCGACACCGGCATCGGCCTGACCGACGAGCAGCGGGGCAGGCTGTTCCAGATTTTCGGCCAGGCGGACGACACGATCAGCCGGCGCTTCGGCGGCACCGGCCTGGGCCTCGCCATCAGCCGCCAGCTGGTGGAGCTGATGGGCGGCGAGATCGGGGTGGAGAGCCGGCCGGGGGAGGGCAGCTGCTTCTGGTTCGCCCTGCGCCTGCCCCGCGCCGCCGCCGCGCTGGCGACCCCGGCCGAGGTGGCGGAACGCCTGCGCGGGCTGCGGGTGCTGGTGGTGGACGACGTGCCGCTGCACCGGCGCGTGCTGCTGCAGACGCTGGAGAGCTTCGGCATCGCCGCCCGGGCGGTCGAGGAGCCGGGCGCGGCGGCGGCCGAGCTGGACCGGCTGTGGGCGGCCGGCACCCCGCCCGACATGGTCATGATCGACTACAGCATGGCCGCCGTCCGGGGCGACGAGCTGGGTCGCGCGCTGCGCGCCGACGGACGCCTCAGCGAGACCAAGCTGGTGCTGATCTCCGCCTTCGGCGCCATGGACCGCGCTGTGGCCGACCGGGACGTGTTCGACGGGGTCCTGTCCAAGCCGGTGCGCCGCCAGCCGCTGCAGGACCTGCTCGCCAGCCTGTTCCTGCGCCAGGTCGCCCCCGCCGCGCCCGGGCCGGCGCCGGCGGCCCCCCGCCGGGGCGGGCGCGTGCTGCTGGTGGAGGACAACCGCATCAACCGGCAGGTCGCCCTCATCATGCTGCAGCGCGAGGGCCACGAGGTTGTTTGCGCCGAGGACGGGGCCCAGGCGCTGGCGATGCTGGCCGAGCTGCCGGTCGACCTCGTGCTGATGGACGTGCAGATGCCGGTCATGGACGGGCTGGAGGCGACGCGCCGCATCCGGGCCGTCGAAGGGACCGGCCGCAGGCGCGTGCCGGTGGTGGCGCTGACCGCCAACGCCATGGCCGGGATGGAAGCCCGGTTCGCCGCCGCCGGCATGGACGATTTCCTGCCCAAGCCCTACGACCGCCGCCGGTTCCTGGAGACGGTGCGGCGCTGGATCGACGGCGCCGCGCCCGCCGCCGCGCCGGAACCGGCCGCCGCCGGGCCCGTCCTGTTCGACGAGGCGCCGCTGGGCGAGCTGGAGGCGCTGGCCGAGCAGGAGATGTTCGAGGAGCTGGTCCGGGGCATGGTCGCGAACGGCAACCGGCGGCTGGACCGGCTGGCGGCGCTGGGGCCGGCGGGCGACCTCCAGGCGCTGCGGCGCGAGGCGCACGATCTGATCTCCACCGCCGGCACCGCGGGGCTGCGGCGGCTGCAGCAACTCGGCGAGCGGCTGCACGAGGCGGCCGCTGACGGCGACACGGGCACGGCGCAGGCCGTCGCGGCGGAGGCGGTGACGGTCGGCCGCGAGGGCTGGAGCCGCGTCGCCGCGCGCTTCCTCGCTTCTTCAACGGCCGGTGCGGGAGGCCGGGCATGAGCCGCGGGGCCATCATCTTCGCCGAGGACGACGACGACAACCGCAACCTGATCGGGATGCTGCTGACGGCCGCCGGCTACACGCCCGTGCCGGTGCGCGACGGGCAGGCCTGCCTGGCGGCGCTGACCCGGGTGCAGCCGCGCGCCGTGCTGCTGGACATCAACATGCCCAGGCTGAACGGGCTGGACACGCTGGAGGCGATCCGCGGCAGCATCCACTGGCAGGAGCTGCCGGTGATCTTCGTGACCGCCCGGCCGGACGCCAAGGTGCTGGAGCATGCCCGGGCCTTCGGCGCCGTCCACATCATCGCCAAGCCCTTCCGGCCCGAGGAATTCATCCAGCGGCTGGAGCGCTGCCTCTCCATCGCCCGCACCGCCCACCGCCCGCCGCCCCCGAAGTCCGAGCTGCTGTGAGCGCCAATTCATCCCTCTCCCCTTGCGGGAGAGGGAGGGACCCATTGCGCATGCAATGGGAGGGTGAGGGGTGGACCGGCGAAGCCGGGCCTTCTAGACGGGTGATCCTGGAACGATGGTCGAGAACGTCGGGCTTTCGCCCGCCGACCCCTCATCCTCCCCAAGCAGGCTTGGGGCCCCATCCTTCTCCCGCAAGGGGAGAAGGATCAAGGAGCGGGTGCCACCCCGACAACCCTAAGTAAATTATGGACTTTTCCCGCCGCCCGCCCCTCTTGCGGGCGGGCGGGCGCGGAGCCACATACCTCGCCGTCGCAGGGTTCGCGGGGGAGAGGGACATGGCGCTGGCGGGATATGGCGGGACCGGCTTCGGCGGGGAGCATCGCGGCTTCCAGGGCGGGCCCGACGAGGCGCGGGCGCGGCTGGACGGGTTGGCGCGGCTGCTGGACAGCGCCTTCCGCATTCCCGGCACCGGCATCCGCTTCGGGCTGGACGCGCTGCTGAACCTGATCCCCGGCCTGGGCCTGCTGGCCTCCAAGGCCGTCTCCGCCTACCTGATCTGGGAGGCGCGGCGCCTGGGCGTCTCGCGCTGGACCCAGGTGCGCATGGCCGGCAATGTCGGGCTGGACGCGGTGCTGAGCGCCATCCCGCTGGTCGGCTGGGTCTCGGACGTCTTCTTCCGCGCCAATACCCGCAACATGGCCATCCTCCGCGCCCACCTGGACCGCACCACCCCGCCGCCCTTCCCGGGGCCGGGCGGCGGCATGACCATCGAGGGCGAGGCGGTCCGGGTGGCGTGAGGGGGCGCTCTCCTTATCCTTCTCCCCTTGCGGGAGAAGGATGGGACCCGCGCGAAGCGTGGGAGGATGAGGGGTCGACCGCCGCAGGCGGGCGTTCTTGACCGCTGTCCCAAGTTCACCCGTAGAGAACGTCAGCCTTCGACTGCCGACCCCTCACCCCCCCCCATTGCTTCCGCAATGGGTCCCTCCCTCTCCCTCAGGGGGAGAGGGATGAAAGCACCTCCGCCGCCGCGGCCGCCGGATCGTGCGGCAGCGTCACCGCTTCCGGCCGTTCGCCCGTCCAGGCCAGACCGGCGCGCAGGGCCTCGCCATAGCGATCGCCGGCCTTCAGCAGCTCGCAGACCTCCAGATGGATGCGGGCCGTGTCGGGGTCGGGCGCGTCGGTGCGGGCATGGGCGCGGTCGGTGCGGTACCAGGGGCGGAACAGGGTCCCGAGCCTGACCATGTGCCAGGCGGTCAGCACATGCGCCCCGTCCCAGCGCGGCGCGACGGACGGGGCCAGGCGCTCCGCCTCCGCCACGTCGCCGGCCTGCGGCACCTCCAGCGCGACAAGCCGGCGAACCCGGCCCGCCGGCAGGGAGCGGGCGACCAGGGCGCCTTCGCCCCAGGTCAGCGCGTCGGCCTCGCCGATGCCGAGCCCGTCCAGCGCCGCCCCGGCCGTCGCCGCCCAGCCCTCGATGCCGACCGGGCCTGCGGGCGGGTCGGACTCGCCGTGGCCGGGCAGGGACAGCGCCAGGACCGGGCGCCGCTCCGCCAGCCGCGCCGCGACGGCGGCCATGGTGCGGGCGGAGCCGCCGGCACCGTGCAGCAGCAGCACCGGCCGTC
The DNA here is from genome assembly GCA_035626475.1 of Azospirillaceae bacterium. Classification (GTDB taxonomy): domain Bacteria; phylum Pseudomonadota; class Alphaproteobacteria; order Azospirillales; family Azospirillaceae; genus DASPKT01. The sequence goes on along the minus strand of DASPNP010000016.1, from coordinate 73,948 downwards.
CCTCGCCCGGAGACCACAGCCCATGCAGCTGCGCCCCCGGCGGTCCCAGGAACAGCGGCGAGATGCCCGGGGGCGCTGCGGTGGGGAGGGGCTCGCCCGCCGGGTCGCCGGGATGGCCGGCCAGGAAATCCAGCGACCGCTCCAGCGCCGCCACCGGCGTCTCCAGCCGCTCCACCGCGCTGCCCGGCGGCAGGGGCGTCTCCAGGCGCGGCAGGTGGGCGGCCAGCGGGTCGGCGGCGGCGGCGCAGACCAGGGTCGGGCAGGCCAGCCGCGCCAGCGGCGGCGCGCAATCCATGCCGAACACGGCGCCATAGACCACCCGGTACCAGTCGCCCGCCCGCAGGAAGTCGTTCATCGAGGCCTGCGTCGCTTCCGGCGGCGGCACGTCGTAGACCATGCGGTGGGCGGCGTCGGCGCGGTGCCAGGGGAAGAAGATGGTCTGCTCCCGCATGCGCGCCCACAGCCACGCCAGATGCGTGCCGTCCCAGGCCGGCTCGAAGCGCGGCAGGTAGCCGGCCAGGATGTCCGCCCGCTCCGCCGGCGTGAACAGCGGGTAGCCGTTCAGCGCCAAGCCCGCCACCGCGTCCGGGCGCTGCCCGGCGAAGATGGCGGCGATGGCGGCCCCGGTGTGGTAGCCGTAGACGCCGACGCGCCCGAGACCCAGCGCTTCGCGCAGCCGGTGGAAATGCGCCGCCACCCGGTGCAGGTCGACCTCCGCGGGGTCGCCGGGGAAACGGTCGGACAGGCCGTAGCCCGGCGTGTCGGGAGCGATGGCGGTGAAGCCCCGCGCGGCCAGGGCCGCCATGGCCGGCAGCATCAGCCAGGACGAGTTCGGGCTGTCGTGGAACAGCATCACGACAGGGCCGGAGCCCTGGATGCGGTAGTGCACCCGCATCCCGTCCACAAGGGCGTAGGCGCGCCGGGCCGTCATGATCCGCTCCCTATTTGTCCGGACAAATATCCTCCGCCAGGGGCGTGCCGCTGGCAACCGCCTCTTCCGCATAATTTCCGTGACGCCGCCCCGCCCGCGCCTGTTCGCCGGAAAGAGGAATTCTCGCTGGTTGCGCCTCGATGCCCCTCCCCAGAGGGGGCGTATGGCACGCGCGATCAGACGGAAATCCTTTCAGGAGACGAGGGGAGGCTGGTCATGCCGACGGCGGTGCTGCTGGGTGATTCGATCTTCGACAACGCGGCCTATGTCGGCGGCGCGCCAGACGTGGTGCGGCAGCTGGCGCCGAAGCTGCCGCCGGGCTGGAAGGCGGAGCTGCTGGCGGTGGACGGCGCGGTCATGGCCGGCGTGCCGGGCCAGCTGCGGCGGCTGCCCGGTGATGCCGGGCTGCTGGTGGTCAGCGCCGGCGGCAACGACGCGCTGGGCTATTCCGGCATCCTCGGCCAGCCCGCCACCTCCATGGCCGAGGCGGTGGGACGGCTGGCGGAGATCCGCACGCGCTTCCGCCGCGACTATGCCGCCATGCTGGACGCGGTGACGGCGACGGGCGTGCCGACGGCCGTCTGCACCATCTACGATGCCCGTTACCCGGACGAGCCGAGGCGGACGCTGGTCCCGGCGGCGCTGTCGCTGCTGAACGACGGGATCACCCGCGAGGCCTTCCGCCGCAACCTGCCCCTGGTCGACCTCCGCCTGATCTGCGACCGGGACGAGGACTACGCCAACCCGATCGAGCCCTCGGCCATCGGCGGCGAGAAGATCTCCACGGCCATCGCGGCGCTGGCGGCGTCGCTGGGGGCGCTGCCGAAGGGGCGCTCGGCGGTGTTCGCGCGCTGAAACGAACGACATGCGGGAGGCCGTTCGTAACGGGACGGTGAGCGGATCGTGTCGGGATGCTAACGCTCTGAAAGATGGCTGTTTCCGGCGGGTGGGCGGCATTGACGGGGGCCGCGCTGCCCCGTAAGGCCAGGGGCAACGAACAATGCCAGGAGAGCCCGCCCATGCGTCCCGCCCGCCCGCTGCTGCTCGCCGCCTTCACCGCCTGCCTGCTGTCGACCGTCGCCGCCCAGGCGCCCGCCCAGGCGCAGACGCCGCCCCAGGCTCCCCAGACTCCGCCCGCCCCCACGGCCGAGCAGGCCAAGGCCGCCGACAGCCTGCGCCGCAGCCTGGCCGCCCATGGCAGCGACCGTAAGGAGGGCACCGTCCTGTCGGTCCGCTATGCCGGCGAGGCGCGCAACGGCGCCCAGTCGCTGGCGGTGATGCCGCCTTTCGAGGCCTATCCGGCGGAGGTGCGCATCGTCATCGACCGGCCCGGCCGCACCCTGCACTTCACCCGCGGCGCCTGGATCTCCGGCGATTTCGACTTCCACCTGACGACGGTGCTGCGCGACGGCAAGGGCTTCACGCTGGACCGCGGCGGCCGCACCTGGCGCGACACGCCCAACGAGCCCAGTGATCTCGAGCGCTTCCTGCCCGGCCGGCTGATCGAGCGGGTGCTGGCCGACCCGTCGCGCATCACCGACCTGGAGGACGAGGCCGGCAGCGGCATCGACCGCTTCGCCCATACCGGGCCGGACGGCCGCCGGCGCACCGTCGCCGTGGACGAGGCGACGCGGCGCCTGGCTTGGCAGCAGATCGACCTGCCGGCCTTCGCCAGCCAGTACGGCAACGACCGGGTGCGGGTCGCCTATGGCCGCTACCGCGAGGTCGCCGGCGTGCAGGTGCCGGAGCATGTCACCGTCTCGAACATCTCCGACGCGCACGGCCCGGTGGACAGCGTCTTCCGCCTGACCCAGGCCGCCGCCGCGTCGGACCTGACCCCGGCCGACCTGGAGCTGCCCAAGGACGCCAGGGCCGACGACCCGTCCTTCCGCCAGCCCTTCACGGTGGAGAGCCTGGGCGAGCGGGTGCATCTGGTCATGAACCCGTCGGAGGGGCCGGGCCCCTGGTTCCACAACGTCATGATCGTGGAGTTCGCCGACCATCTGCTGGTGGCCGAGGCCTCCGTCGGCAGCGCCGCCACCGAGAAGGTGCTGGCCAAGGCGGCCGAGATCGCGCCGGGCAAGCCGGTGCGCTTCCTGGTGCAGAGCCATCATCATGGCGACCATATCGGCGGCATCCGCCCCTATGTCGCCGAGGGCGCCCGCATCATCGCGCCCACCGGCGTCACGCCCGTGATCGAGGCGCTGGCCAAGGTCACCCCGCGCGGCGAGCCCGACCGCCTCGCCAAGGCGCCCAAGTCGCCCGTGGTGGAGGAGCTGGCCGGCGAGCGGGTGCTGAAGGATCAGGCGAACGAGGTGATAATCTTCAACCTGGGCAACGACCCGCATGCCGGCGGGCTCCTGGTGACCTACCTGCCGAAGCAGCGCGTGCTGTTCCAGTCCGACCTGGTGAACGCCGGCGCCTACCCCAACAACAGCTCCACCCGCAACTTCGTGCGCTGGCTGAAGGAGAAGGGGCTGCAGGTGGACGTGATCGCCGGCTCCCACGGCCGCATCCTGCGCAAGGCCGAGGTCGAGGCGCTGCTGGCGGGAAGCTGAGGAGGGGCGGGTTTTCATCCTTCTCCCCTTGCGGGAGAAGGATGGGGCCCCAAGCCTGCTTGGGGAGGATGAGGGGTCGGCCACCGCAGGTGGACGTTCTCCGCCCTCAGCCCACGCTCAGCCGCCGAAAAGGCCCAGCTTCGCTGGTCCACCCCTCACCCTCCCACCGCTTCGCGGCGGGGCCCATCCCTCTCCCGCAAGGGGCGAGGGATTGTAAGCCGACCCTACCGCGCCGCCCGCAGCCGCTCCATGAGGTCCGCCCGCAACGCCCGCCGCCGCTCGGTCGGCATGCCGGGCGCGGGGTCGAAGGCGAGGAACCAGGCGCGGTCGCCGACCGTCTCGAAGGCGGTGCGCGGGCCCCAGCTGCCGGTATGGTACCAGGCGCCGCGCGCGGCGTCGCGGAAGCGGCCGTAGGAATAGAAGCCCTCAGCGTCGGCGAGCGCCAGGACCCGCTCCGGCAGCGGACCGCCGGGGCGGAAGATTTCCAGGAAGCGCAGATAGCCGGCCGGGGTGAAGCGCCAGCCGCCGAAGGGCCCTGCGGCGCGCCAGGCGGGGTCGACCGCGCCCTGGACGCCCAGGGGCCGCAGCAGCCGATCGGCGGCGAAGGCATCGTGCGGCCGGCCGGATACCGCCTCCACCACGTGGCCCAGCAGCAGATAGCCCAGGTTGGAATAGGTGTAGCGGCCGCGCGGGCCGGCCGGCGTGTCCAGCGCCAGCCGCAGCGCCGCGTCGATCCCGGCGCCCCGGGGCAGCCGGCCGAAGGCGGCGGGCGGCAGCGGGTCGGGCGTGCCCAGGCTGTGCAGGCCGCCCTCGTGCCGCGCCAGCTCCGCCACCGTCACGGCGGCCCAGGCGGGGTCCTTGGGACGGCCGAGGCGGCGGAAGATTGGTTCCAGTACCTGGCCCAGCGTGGCGTCGGGGGAGAGCTTGCCGTCGGCGACCAGCGCCAGGATGGCGGCGCCGGTGATCGCCTTGGACAGACTCGCCAGCAGCACCGGCTGGTCGGCGGCGTAGGCGCCGCGCGCCTCCGACCGCAACACCCGGCCGCCCTCGGCAAAGGCGATGATTGCGTTGGGCGCCTCGCGCGCCGGCGCCCAGCCGTCCAGCAGCGGCGTCCTTTCCGCCGCCCGCAGGGCGGGGGCGGCCAGGGTGCCGGCCAGCAGGGGCGCCCCGGCGAGGAAAGAGAGCGCGTCCCGCCGCCTCATGCCCACTCCTCCAGCGCCTTCCGGCCGGCGTCGGTCAGAGCGTACACCCCGCGCTCCACCCGCTCGAACCAGCCATAGACATTGTTCTGCAGGATCTTGGCCGCATCGGGGGCCGCCTCCTTCAGCTCGCGCGGGCGGCGGGGTGTCTCGGCCATGGCGCGGGCGCAGGCCAGCGCCTGCTGGCGATAGGCGGTCATCAGCTTGGTGCGGGTCAGGCCGCCCTGGTTGGGATCGCCCTGGCGCCGCTGGTGCTCGGCCAGCAGGCGGGAGCGGCGCTTGGCGTCGCGCCGGGGCACCCAGGGGCCGGGCTCGGCCAGCGCATGCACCCGGTCGGCATGGTCCACTACCAGCAGCCCGAAGCCCAGCAGCCGGCACAGCTTGCGCACCCGCCCGTCGGCCTCGCGCCCCTTGCCGCGCTTGCTGGCCCGCACCGCCAGCCAGACCTCGTCGCAGGCTGCCAGCCGGTCCACGCCCTGCAGCACCAGCTCCAGGGTGAAGCCCAGCTTCAGCTCGCCGATCACCACCACGGGCGGCTCGCCCGCGCGCACCGCCACCAGGTCGCAGCCGCCGACCTCGCCCTTCACCTCCAGCCCTTGGCCCTCCAGGAAGGCCTTCACCGGGGCGTAGAGGCCGCGCTCCGTCGTATCAGTCATTCGGCGGGTACTGCGGCGAAGCGCAGGTCGGCCTCGCGCACCCGCCTTGTCCGGGCCCAGAAGCGGGCGGTGAAGTCGGGCCAGAGGGTGACGTTGCGGCCGCGCGAATCCAGGTACCAGCTGCGGCAGCCGGACAGCCAGACGGTGCGGCGGAGCTTCTCCTGGATCTCCCGGTTGAAGCCGTCCTGCGCCCGGGCGGTGACCTCCACCAGCGATGCTCCCCGCGCGCGCATCAGGTCCAGGCAGCGCAGGATGTAGTCCACCTGCGCCTCGATCATGAAGATGATGGAGTTGTGGCCGAGGCCGGTGTTCGGCCCGATCAGCAGGAACAGGTTGGGATAGTCCTTCACCAGCAGGCCCAGATAGGCCGATATGCCGTCGGCCCAGGCGTCCGACAGGTCGACCCCGCCGCGCCCCAGGATGCGCACCGGCGCCGGCACCTCGGCCGCGCGGAAGCCGGTGGCGAGGATGATCGCGTCGACTTCCAGCCGCCGCCCATCGGCAGTGACGACCGCATCCTCCTCGATCCCGCGCACGCCCGCCGTCTCCAGATGCACGTTGGGCCGGGTCAGGGCCGGATAGAATTCGTTGGAGATCAGCACCCGCTTGCAGCCCAGCGCATAGTCGGGCGTCAGCTGGGCGCGGAGCTCCGGGTCCGGCACCTGCCGCGCCAAATGGCGCAGCGCCTGTCCCTCGACGAAGCGCCGCAGCCGCTCATTGCCGCTGAAGCCCATGAAGCGCAGCTCATGATAGGCGTAGATCCAACCGCGCAGCGCCTTGCGGTAGGCGGCGACGTTGCGGACCAGCCAGCGCTCGAAGGGCCCGAAGGATCGATCCGCTTTCGGAATGATCCAGTTGGGGGTTCGCTGGAACAGGTGCAGCCGGGATACCTTGGGGGCGATCTCCGGCACGAACTGCACAGCACTCGCCCCGGTGCCGATCACCGCCACCCGCTTGTCCCGGAGGTCGTAGCCATGGTCCCAGGCGGCGGAATGGAAGATTTTCCCCCGGAACCGGTCCAGCCCGGGCAGGTCCGGGACGGCCGGCCGCGACAGCCCGCCCATGCCGGAGACCAGGAAGCGGGCGGTCAGCGCGCGCCCGTCCGCCGTGCGGATGCGCCATAGGCCTGCCGCCTCGTCGAAGGCGGCCTCCGCCACCTCGGCGTTCAGCCAGGTCTGGGCGCGCAGGCCGTGGCGGTCGACGGCGGCGCGCATATAGGACCAGATCTCCGGCTGGGTCGGGTAGAGGCGCGTCCAGTCGCGGTTCGGCTCGAAGCTGAGGGAGTAGAGCGGCGAGGGGATGTCGCAGGCGCAGCCGGGATAGGTGTTGTCGCGCCAGGTGCCGCCGATCTCCGCCGCCTTCTCCAGGATGCGGAAGCGCCGCTCGCCCCGTAGCGCCAGCCGGATCGCCATGGCCAGGCCGGCGAAGCCGGACCCGATGATGGCGACCTCGACGTCCGAGCCGCTCACGGCACGATCCCGGCATGCCGCCGCAGGAAGCGATTGGCCTCCTTCAAGGATTGTTTCCCTTCCGGAATGAAGCTGTGCATCAGCTGCCAGTCGTGCGGCACGGCCGGCCAGACCTTCAGCTCCGCCTTGACGCCGGCATCCCTGGCCTTCTCGGCCGCGCGCACGCTGTCGTCGCGCAGCACCTCGTCGGCGCCGACATGGAACAGCAGCGGCGGCAGGCCGGCGAGATCGCCATAGAGCGGCGAGGCGACCGGGTCGTCGGCGGTGTGGTTGGGCACATAGGCCGGGGCCATCAGGCGCATCCGGTCGCCCCTGAACATGGCGCAACGCCCGTCGTTCTCGCGGATGGACGCGCCCGTCGCCATCAGGTCGGTGACGGGGGAGAACAGGGCGGCGGCGCGCGGCATCGGCAGGTCGCGGGCCTTCAGGCTCAGCAGCAGCGACAGGGCCAAGCCCCCGCCGGCGGAATCGCCCGCCAGCACCAGTGGCCCCGGCCGCACCCGCAGCTCCTCGTAACAGGCCAGCGCGTCTTCCAGCCCGGCGGGGAAGGGGTGCTCGGGCGCCAGCCGGTAGTCGGGCGCGAAGACGCGGAATCCCGCCCGCGCGAACCAGGTGGTGTAGGGCCGGTGAGTCCTGGCCGAGCAGGCGACATAGCCGCCGCCGTGCAGGAACAGCATGTGGCCGACGGGCGCACCCCGCTTCGGCTCCACCCATTCGCCGGGCACGCCGCCCAGCTTGTCCGCCAGGATGCGGACCCCCGCCGTGCTGGCGGGGACGCCCCGGTTGAAGATGGCGCGGACATCCTCGGCGTCCTGCGCCGCCTCCAGCTGCCGCTTCATGGTCCGGCGCAGCAGAAAGCTCACCAGATGCGCCCGCAGGCTCGCCATGTACCAGTCCCTTTGACTTCTTCGCTCTATCGGACGCTAGACTAATGCGGCGGCGGCCGTCAGGACATGGGGCAATGCGGTAGGCCCGTTGGGGAACCGGTGGTTCGGATCTCACCCGTCGGCCCTTTTTCCAACCGTCATCCCGGCGAAAGCCGGGACCCAGGGGTTGCAGCCATGAACCACCAATGAAGCGCGCCCCCAGGGCGCACAATGCCCACAGCTCCAGCCGACTTAACGACACACAGGCGCTGCATCGACCGTATCCCGCTGCAACCCCTGGGCCCCGGCTTTCGCCGGGGTGACGGGGAAGGGGAAACACGGTCGAGAGGCGGAGCCCCGCCCCTACGCCTGCAGCGCCTTGTCCAGCGGCAGGGTGCGGACGCGCTTGCCGGTGAGAGCGGACACCGCGTTCACCACGGCGGGCGTGACCGGCGGCAGGCCGGGCTCGCCGACGCCGCCCAGGGGCTCGCCGCTGCGGATGAAGTGTACGTCGACGACGGGCGCCTCGGGCATGCGCAGCAGCTGGTAGGAGTCGAAATTCTTCTCCGCCGTCTGCCCGCCCTTGATGGTCGCCGCCTCGTGCAGGCAGGTGGACAGGCCCTGGATGACGCCGCCCTCGACCTGGCTGCGGGCACCGTCGGGCAGCACCAGGTCGCCGCAATCCAGCACCGCCGTGACCTTGTGCACCCGGGGCCGCCCGTCCTTCAGCGAGACCTCCGCGACATGGGCACAAAGGCTGCCGTAGCTCTCGAAGAAGGCGAAGCCCAGCGCCCGTCCCTCGGGCAGCTTGCGGCCCCAGCCGGACTTCTCGGCGGCGGTGTCCACCACCTTCAGCGCGCGCTTGTCATGGGCCAGCAGGCGCTTGCGGTAGGCGACGGGGTCCTGGCCGGCGGCCGCGGCGACCTCGTCGATGAAGCATTCCAGGAAGAAGGCGTTCTGCGTGGCGCCGACCGAGCGCCAGGGCGCGGCGGTCACCTTGAAGTGCCGCATGGCGTAGTCGACCTTGTAGGCGCCCTTCTTGTAGCGCAGGTTCGGCAGGTCCTGCACCGAGGCGCCGTCGAGGTCGCCCTCTTTCATGTTGCCCGGCGCGAACTCCATGCGCATGGAGGGGCCGGATGCGCGGAAGGACAGGCCCAGCAGCGTGCCGTCGGCGGCCAGCGCCGCGCGCAGCCGCGCCGCCTGGGCCGGGCGGAACCAGCCGCGCTCCATCTCGTCCTCGCGGCGCCAGAAGAACTTCACCGGCGTGCCGGGCACGGCCTTGGCCGCCAGCACGGCGCCGGGAATGCCGTCGTCCGCCAGCCGCCGGCCGAAGCCGCCGCCGATCGAGACGGTGTGGATGCGCACCTTGTCCTCCGGCAGCTCCGCCACCCGCATGGCGGTGCGCAAGGACCGGTCCTGCACCTGGGTCGGCGCCCACAGCTCCAGCACCCCGTCCTTGAACTGGGCGGTGCAGCTCCAGGGCTCCATCGGCGCGTGGCTGATGTAGGGCACCTCGTAGTCGGCCTCGACGACCTTGGCGGCCCCGGCGAAGGCGGCGGCCAAGTCACCCTCCTCCTTGGCGACGGCGGACGTCGAAGCGCCCAGCCCCTCGCGCATGGCGGCGGAGATGGCAGCGCTGTCCAGGCTGTCCTGCGGGCTGGGGGCGGCCACGAACTTCAGCGCGTCCGCACCCTTCATGGCGGCCCAGGCGCTGTCGGCGATGATCGCGGCACCACCGGGAATCTTCACCACGTCGCGCACGCCCTTGACCGTCCTGGCGCTGGCGGCGTCGAAGCTGGCGAAATCGGCGTGGAAGACGGGGTTGAAGCGGGCGCAGGCATAGAGCATGCCCGGCAGCTTGAAGTCGAAGCTGTAGATTTGCGCGCCGGTCGTCTTGGCCGGGATGTCCAGCCGGGGCACTTCCTTGCCGACATAGCGGTAGCGCGCCGGATCGGCAAAGCGGGGCGAGGCGGGCGGGGCCAGCTTGCCGGCCTCCTCCGCCACCTCGCCGATGCCGAGGCCGCGGTTCGACGCCTTGTGCAGGATGCGGCCGTCCTCGACCACCAGCTCGGCGGCCGGAACGGACAGGCGGGCGGCGGCCGCCGTCACCAGCATCTCGCGCGCCTGGGCGCTGGCCTGGCGGACATAGGGCGCCCAGCGGCGCACGCCCCAGCTGCCGCCGGAGCCCATCGTGCGGCCCGTCGCCGGGCCCCAGCGCCAGGGATCGGCCGGCTGCGCCGTCTCGACGGTCACGTCCTCGATCCTGACGCCCAGCTCGTCGGCCAGGATGGCGGCATGGGCGGTGCTGGTGCCCTGGCCCATCTCGGTGGTGGGCGACAGCAGCAGCACCTTGCCGTCCGGCCGCACCACGACATAGGCGGTCAGCATGCCGGCCTGGCGGTTGGCGCCGGCGGCGCCGGCCAGCAGCGGCGGGGTGGCCGGGGGCGGGGGTGCGGCGGGCGGGGTCTGCTGCGCCAGCGCGTCCAGGGGGATGCTCACGGCGACGGCGAGGCCGCCCATGGTCTTCAGCAGCAGGCGGCGGCCAAGCGCAATGGTGTCTGGCGCGATGGTCATGATGGCCTCCCTCAGGCGACGCCGGCGGCGCGCTTGATGGCGCCCTTGATGCGGGGGTAGGTGCCGCAGCGGCAGAGATTGCCCTCCATGGCGGCGTCGATGTCGGCGTCGGCGGGCTTGGGGTTCTGCGCCAGCAGCGCGGCGGCGCTCATGATCTGGCCGCTCTGGCAGTAGCCGCACTGCGGCACCTGCGCCTCGACCCAGGCCTTCTGCACGGGATGGTCGCCGCCCAGCCCCTCGATGGTCGTCACCTTGGCGCCCTCGGCCGCGGCCAGCGGCGTGGCGCAGGCGCGCACCGGCTGCCCGTCAAGATGGATGGTGCAGGCGCCGCACTGGGCGACGCCGCAGCCATACTTGGTGCCGGTCAGGTTCAATATGTCCCGGAGCGCCCAGAGCAGCGGCATCTCCGGATCGGCGTCGAGCGTGTGCGGGGCACCGTTGACGGTGAGCTTGACCATTGGGGAAATTCTCCCTGCCCGAGGGGGTTGCTTCGGGCAGGGAGGATAGGCCGCCGGCGCCCCGGACGCCAAGGCGCAAACGGTTTCCGGACCGTTACGGAGCGGGGCCCGTCACGCCGTCAGCTGGCCGCGGATCGGCAGGCGGCGGATGCGCTTGCCGGTCGCCGCGAACAGCGCGTTGCACAGGGCCGGCGTCAGGGGCGGGAGCGGGGGCTCGCCCATGCCGCGCGGGGTGGCCTCGCTGGGCACGATATGGGTCTCGATCCGTGTCGCCGCGCGGTCGATGCGCATCATCTCGTAGTCGTGGAAGTTCGACTGCTCGACCTTGCCGTCCCGCACGGTGATCTCCTGGCCGCGCGCGGCGGACAGGGCGTCGTTGATGCCGCCTTCGTTCTGCATGACCACGCCGTTCGGATTGACGACGAGGCCGCAGTCGATGGCGCTGACCACGCGGTCGACCGTGAAGTCGCCGTCCGCCACCGTGACCTCGACCACATGGGCGACATAGGTGCCGAAGGCGAAATGCGAGGCGATGCCGCGGCCCCGGCCGGCGGGCAGGGGCGTGCCCCAGCCGGCCTTCTCCGCCGCCAGCTTCAGCACGGCGGCGGCGCGGCCGGTGTGGAAGACCGGGCCGCTCTCGCGGTTCTGGTACTTCATCTCCCGCGCCTCTCCCAGCCAGTCGAGCCTGAGTTCCAGCGGATCGCGGCCGAGCGCATGGGCGATCTCGTCCATGAAGCTCTGCACGACCCAGGCGTTGGCGAGATAGCCCGGCGCCCGCCAGGCGCCGTGCGGCGCCGTGGTCGGCAGCCGGTGCCAGGCGACCCGCAGGTTGGGCGCCGTGATCCCGGGGAAATCGTCCGGGAATACCTCGAACCCCCATTGCTGGTCCGGCGGAAGCGGCAGCCAGTCCGACAGCTGCGACTTGCTGGCGAGGTCGTAGCGCCAGCCCGCCAGCTTCCCGTCCTTGTCCAGCGCCGCCCGCACCCGGTGGCAGCCGCCGGGGCGGAACGGATCGTGCGCGATGTCGTCCTCGCGGGTCCAGACGACCTTCACCGGCCGGCCGGTCTGCTTCGTCAGCGACGCGGCCTCGCAGATCGCCTCCGGGAAGATGCGCCGGCCGAAGCCGCCGCCGGCCCGCACCGGCTCATAGTCGATGTTGCCGACCTCGACGCCGGCGACCCGCGCGACGATGTCCAGCATGATGGGGGGGAGCTGGTTGCAGCCGATGATCCTGAGACGCCCGCCCTCCAGATGGGCGATGGCGTTGGGCGGCTCCATGGTGGCGTGCGCCGCCATGGGGAACTCGTACTCCGCCTCCATGGTGCGGGCCGCAGCCGCAAAGGCCTGATCAACGTTGCCGGTGTCGCGGACGACCTGGCCCTGGCCGGTGCGCACCATCTCCCAGCCCTTGGCCATGCGGTCCGACGTCGTCTCGCGGACGGGGCCGGGCTCCCACTCGATCTTCAGCGCCTCGCGGCCCCGCATGGCCGTCCAGAGATCGTCGGCCACCACCGCCACGCCCGCGGCGGTCACCCCGCCTACCCCGTACAGCTCCCCCGGCTTCGGCCCGGCGATGGGCAGGATCGCCACGACGCCCGGAATGGCGCGCGCCGCCGTCTCGTCCACCGAGCGGGGAGTGCCGCCCAGGAACGGGCTGCGGGCCACGACCGCGTGCAGCATGCCCGGCAGGCTGCGGTCCAGCCCGAAGAGCGGCTGTCCCGTGACGATGGCGCGGGCGTCCTTCTGCGTCTGCGGGCGGCCGATGATCTTGTGCTCGGACCGCGGCTTGAGGGGCAGGGGGTCCTTCGGCGGGGTCAGCTTCGCTGCGGCCTCGGCCAGATCGCCGTAATCCGCGCGCCGCCGCTTTCCCGGGTGCAGCACCATGCCGTCGCGGGTCGTCAGCTCGGCCGGATCGACGCCCCAGCGCTCCGCCGCCGCCAGCACCAGCAGGTGCCGGGCGACCGCCCCCGCCTGCCGGGCCGGATCGTAGCTGCGCCACACGGCGTTGCTGCCGCCGGCGCCGGAGTGGAAGGACAGCGGCCTGATGCGCCCCTTGTCGACCGTGAAGGGCGTCGGGATCAGCTCGGTGCGGACCTTGGCGAAGTCGACGTCCAGCTCCTCGGCGATCAGCATGGGGATCGAGGTGAGGGTGCCCTGGCCCAGCTCGGTCGTGGCGGTGCCGATGGTGACCTGGCCGTCACGGTCGATCCGGACATAGAGCCCGATCTTGGCGTCGCGGGCGGCCCGGCCGGGCGCCGCCAGAAGATCGCTCGGGCAGGAAACCATCAGCGCGCCGGCGGCGCCCGTGACCTTGAGGAAGCCGCGGCGGGAGGGGGAGAAAGTGGCGTCCATGGCTCACGCCTCCTTCACGAGGCGGGCGGCGCGGTGGATCGCCTTGCGGATCCGGGGATAGGTGCCGCAGCGGCAGATGTTGGTCAGCGCCTGGTCGATGTCGGTGTCGGTCGGGTCGGGATTGCGGGCCAGCAGGTCGGTCACCGCCATGATCATCCCCGCCTGGCAGTAGCCGCACTGCGCCACGTCCTCGTCCAGCCAGGCCTGCTGCACCGGGTGCAGCCGCTCGCCCCTTGCCAGCCCCTCGATGGTGGTCACGCGGGCGCTGCCGACGCTCTCCAGCGGGACCGTGCAGGCCCGGACGGCCGCGCCGTCGACATGCACGGTGCAGGCGCCGCAGCTGCCGATGCCGCAGCCGAACTTGGACCCGGTCAGGCCGAGCTCTTCGCGCAGTACCCAGAGCAGGGGCGTCTCGCCGGCCGCATCGACGCGGCGGCGGCGGCCGTTGACGTTCACCGTGAAGGACATCAGTGTCACCTTGTTAATGCTTGCCCGCACCCCGGATGTTCCGCAAAAAGTTCTAGGGCGGATGGTCCCGGCGATGGGCCAAGGGAGTGCCACGGCAGGCTTGGTCGGCAACGCCTGTTGCGCGAACGCCGCTGACGGATGCGGGAAAGGCGACAAGTGCCATTCACGAAGCGCGAGAGGCGGATGCGCCCGATTTACCTGCGAGACCTCGGAATCATCCTGGTCATGGGCGCCATCCTGGGGCTGCTCGGACCGTTTGGCACCTACAAGGACATGCCCTGGCAGGCCCGCTTCCCCTACTGGATCGCGGCGGCGCTGGTCGGCTGGGCGCAGCTTCTGCCGGTGCTGGCGGCATTGCGCGCCTCGCCCCGGTTCCGCCCGCAGGGGAGCATCGCGGAGATGGCGGTGGCGAGCCTCGTGGCGGCCTTCCCCATGACCTTCATCGTCGCCTGGGTGGAATCCTCGCTGCGCGCCGGAAAGCCCTTCCCGCTGGAGCTGCTGCCGATGCTGTACGTGAAGGTGTTCACCATCTCGGTCAGCATCGGCATCGTCTGGCAGGCGCTGCGGCGGCCGTCGCCCGAACCGGCCGGGAGCGTGACGGCCGAGGCGGAGCGGCCGGTGGAGGAGACGCCGGCGCCGCGGGACATCGCCGTGGCGGAGCCGCCGAGACCGGTCGGCGCCGCCGCCGAGCGGGCCTTCATGAAGCGCCTGCCCCGGCCACTGGGCGACCGGCTGCTGGCACTGGAGGCGGAGGACCATTATCTGCGCGTCCACGCCTCGGCCGGATCGGACCTGCTGCTGCTGCGGCTGGCCGATGCCGTCGAGGAGCTGGACGGGCTGCCGGGGCTGCAGGTGCACCGGTCCTGGTGGGTGGCGCGCGACGCGGTGCGCCGGCTCCACCGCGAGGGCGGGCGCCTGACCCTGGAGCTGTCCAACGGCCTGCGCGTGCCGGTCAGCCGCACCTACGGGCTGGCGGTGCGCCAGGCCGGCTGGGACATGCCCGGCGGCGAGGACCGCCCGAGCGCCGCGAATTAAGGTCGTTGGATCAGGGCCGGAGGGGTGTGACCCCACCAACCGTCATCCCGGCGCAGGCCGGGACCCAGGGGTTGCAGTGGGGTGCGCCGGATGCAGCACAGGTGTGGTTCGTAGGTCGCATGGAGGCGGAGCCGTAATGCGACACCCCGGCCGGGGCATGTCGCATTGCGCTTCGCTCCATGCGACCTACGGCGCTTAATCGATGGTGCTCGGCTGCAACCCCTGGGTCCCGGCCTACGCCGGGACGACGGGGAGCGGGGCCTAACTCCGACAGCCCTAGTCTAGCTGCCCCTAGTGCCGCCTGCTCGACGCCGCCTTGGCGCCGGAGGCAGGCTTGGCCTTGGTCGAGACCAGTGACAGCGCGGCGTCGGTGACGACATGGGCCAGCGCGCCGGCGGCGGCGTGGGCCAGGTCGCGGGTGGCGGAGCCGGCCTGTTGCGCCGTATCGACGACCGTGTCGCGGGCGTCGGCCAGCTGCTCGCCCACCGCCTGGCCGGCCTGCCGCAGCTCCGGCTTGTGGCGCGCGGCCAGCACGCCGGCGGCGGCCGTGGCCGCGGCGACCAGCGCGTCGGCCAGCAGCTGCCGGCCGACATCGTTCCCCAGCAGCGAGTTCAGCGCCTTCGACCGGCGCAGCGCCTTCGGCAGCTTCACCCCCGCAATGCGCTTGGGCACGCGCGACTTCTTCCCCTTCGCCATGACCGCCTCCGTTCCATGACCGTTCTATTAAACCGGCCGGCGGGGCGGAGGTTGCGTCAGGCCGCGCGGGAGACCGCCACCGGTACCGGCCGGGACGGCTCGGCGGCGCCGGCCAGGGCGGCCAGCACGCGGCGCTGCAGCCCCTCGACCGAGCGCACGGCCTCGCCGGCGGTGCGGGTCAGGGTGCCCGCCCGGTCGCCGGCGTCGCGCGCCAGCGCCTCGACCTCGGCGATGCGCTCGGCAGCCAGCCGCGCCGCCTCCCGCGAGGACTCCGCCCCGGCGGCGATTCCGGCGGTGGCGGCGCGCTGACCGTCCATGCGGGCGGCGATGGTGCCGGCGATGCCGGTCAGCGCCGCCACGTCCTCCACCACCGAGCGCACCGCCGACAGCGTGCCGGCCGTGGACGCGGAAATGCGGCGGATGCGCTCGTGGATCTCGCCGCTGGAGCGCGCGGTCTGCTCCGACAGGGCGCGGACCTCGGCGGCCACCACGGCGAAGCCCTTGCCGGCCTCGCCCGCCCGGGCCGCCTCGATGGTGGCGTTCAGCGCCAGCAGATTGGTCTGCCGGGCGATGTCGCCGATCATGGCGGCGACGCCGCCGATGCCGGCGATGGCCGCCTCCAGCTCCTGGATGCCCTCCTGGCTGCGGCCGCCATCCTCGGCGGCGCGCCGGACCAGCCCGGCCACCCGGGTCACGTCGTCGGCCAGCCCGTCGATGGTGGACGCCATCCCGGCCACGGCGCGGCTGACCTCCTCGGACCCGCTGAGCGCCCGACCGCTGGCCTCGGCCATGTCGGACGCCGCCGCCAGGACGGCCCGCGCATCGTGGGCGACATGCTCCGACAGGCCGCGCATGCCGGCGCCGCGCTCGGCCGCCTCGGCCACGGCGCGGCTGGTCGCCTCCTCGACGGTGCGCGCCATGGTCGCCAGCGCGGCTTCCTTCTCCGCCTCGGCCATGGCGCGCTCGGCCTCCTGACGTTCCCGCAAGCCCTCGGCCTCGGTCAGCCCCTGGCGGAAGCGCTCCAGCGCCCGCACCATGGCGGCGATCTCGGTGCGGCTGTCCCCCGAAGGCGGCAGCGCCACCTTCAGATCGCCGGCGGCTATGCGCTCCATGGCGCCGGTGATGCCGGCCAGCGGCCGGACGATGCTGCGCGCCACCGCCAGCACCGCGGCGGCGGCGGCCAGCGAGATCAGCATCATGATGCCGATCGCCACCCGGCCGGCGCTGCGGCTGCCGGCGGCGAAGGCGTCGAGCCCGCTCTTCTGCGCCTGGGCCAGCCGCCGGCGCTCCTCCACCACGAAGGCGCGGAGATCGCCCCGCGCCGCCTCGAACCGGTCGAAGAACTCCCTGGCCTGGCCGGAGGAGGCGACGATCGAGGCGACGCCGTTGCGCACCACGTCGCGGTCGCCGCGCACGCCGGTGGCGATCTTGCGCACCGCGCGCTCCTGCCCCTCCATCAGCGCCAGCGCGCCGTCGATGGCGCCCAGCATGGCGGTGGATGCCGCATCAGCGGCGGCCTGCGCCTCGGGCGTACGGCGGACCAGCACGTCGACGCTGCGGGCGGCGAGGTCCTGGCGCGCCCGTTCCAGCTCGGCCGAGAAGCGCGCCGCCTCGGGCTCGCGCCGCTGCGCCAGCCAGTCACGCAGCGCGGCGGCGGATGTCTCCAGCTCGGCCAGGCCGCCGGCGATCAGCTCGCCGCCCTCGACCACGTTCACGGATTTGCGCAGCATCTCCTCGATGCTGCCGTCGAAGGCGGCGTGCAGCCCGGACAGCCGGTCGGCGAGAGGCGCCTCACCGGCCCTGCGCAGCCGCTCCAGCGCCTCGGTCAGCCGGGCCGAGGCCGTCTCGCGCGCCGACATGACGGCGCTCATGCCGGCCTGCGAGGGCGCGCCGGCGAAGGAGAGCATGCGCCCCTCGACATCCTCCAGCCCGACCGAATAGGCGGTGAAAGCCTCGCCCAGCGCCGCCAGCCCGGCCGCCCGCTCGGCCTCGGTGACGGCCTGGGAGGTGGCGACCGTCAGGTGCAGCCCGGTGCCGGCCAATGCCGCCAGCAGCACGCCGCCCAGCAGCACGATGCGGCCCCGCACGGTCAGCCGGCCCAGCGCCGCCTCCGCCCGGTCGAGCGGCAGGCGCAGGCGCCGCAGCAGCGGGTCCAGGCTGGGCGGGAGGGCGGGCAGGGCGAAGCTGCGGCGGCCTATCGGCATGGCGGGACCTTGGCGTGGGGCTCGGGAGACGCCGCGACGCTAGTCCTCGGGAATGACAGGGGAGTGACGCGACCGTTACGGGCCTTAACCAATCCGTCCCGCTGCGCGCAAAGGGGGTATGCGCCGGGGCGGGGGGGTGCCCGTGGGTCGGGAGGGGCTGGGAGGTTGTGCTTCCTTCGACAAGCTCAGGATGAGGGAAGGGGATGCCAGGCACTGCCGGAGAGGCTGGACCGTGGTGCGTCATTCGACAGGCTCAGGATGAGGAACGGGGGTGCTAGGCACTCCCGGTCCAAACGCGCGGTGGCTTGACCGGGAGCAGCTAAATCCCCCTCGTCCTGAGCCTGTCGAAGGACGCACGAGAGCGACGCTGCCACCCGTCGGGAGCGGTATCGACGGCCTCGACGCCGCCCGACCGCCTACTTCCCGACCTGCGTGTACCTGCCCTCGCTCCAGCGGTAGAGCACGTAGTTGTTCTCGCGACGGTCGCCCTTGGCATCGTAGGAGATATTGCCGACGATGGTCGGGTAGCTGCCCTGGCGCATGGCGTCGCGCACCTTCGACGGCTCCGTGGTGCCGGCCTTGATGGCGGCCTGGGCCCAGACCTGGACGGCGGCGTAGGCGTAGAGCACGAAGGCGCCGGGCTCCTCGCCGGTCTTGGCCTTCAGCTTCCGGATGACCTCCTGGGCACCGGGGTTGGAGCGCACGTCCGCCTCGAAGGTCATCATGGCGCCCTCGCCGGTCTTGCCGGCGATCTGCCAGAAGGCGTCGTTGGCCAGGCTGTCGGCCGAGACGAACTGCGCCTGCAGGCCGGCCTCGCGCATCTGCCGCACCAGCAGCCCCGCCTCGGTGAAGAAGCCGCCGAAGAACACCGCGTCGACGCCCGCCGCCTTCAGCCGCGTCACCAGCGCCGTGAAGTCGCGCTCGCCCACGGTCAGCTGGGTGTAGAGCGCCGGCTCCAGCCCGGCCGCCTTCATCGCCGCCTGGGTGGCGTCGGTCAGCCCCTTGCCGTAGGTGGACTGGTCGTGCACCAGCGCCACCTTGCGGCCCTTGTACTCGCGCGCCAGCCAGGCGCCGGCGACGGCGCCCTGCTGGTCGTCGCGGCCGCAGGTGCGGAAGACCCAGCCCTGGCCCGCCTCGGTCACTTCCGGAGCCGTGGCGTCGGGGGTGATGGCGATGATGCCCTCGTCGGCATAGACGGCGGAGGCGGGGATCAGCGTGCTGCTTTGCACATGGCCCACCAGCATGCGCACCCGCTCCGTCGCCAGCCGGTTCGCCACCGCCACCGCCTGGGTCGGCGTGCCGGCGTCGTCGGCGATGATCAGGCGCAGCTTCTCCCCCAGCACGCCGCCTGATGCGTTCAGGTCCGCCACCGCGGCCTCGGTTCCCTGGCGCACCTGCTCGCCCACCGGCGCCACCGGCCCGGTCAGGGCGCCGGCCATGGCGATGGGGATGTCGGCCTTGGCCGGCGTCGCCAGGAAGGGCAGCAGCAGGGCGCAGAGGATCAGCGCCGCACCGGCGACGGCGGGCCAAAGCTGGTCGGGACGGGGAGTGCGCATGGCGGGGGCTTCCGGCGGATGTGTGAAATCCATGGCAAGGGTCTAGGGGATCAATCTACGGCGTGCAAGTGGATAATCGACCTAAGAACACATGATGTTGTGTAGATAATGACGCGCGACGCCTTCGCCCCTGCCCTGTTCTGCCTAACGCGACCCAGCATCAGGAGGGGGCATGGCCCGCATCGGTTACCACTGCTCGCATGAGCAATTCCCGCCGTCCGAGATGCTGCGTCTGGCGAAGGCGGCGGAAGCGGCCGGCTTCACCGCCGCCATGTCGTCGGACCACATGGCGCCCTGGGGCGAGATCCAGGGTCATAGCGGCTATGCCTGGTCCTTCCTGGGGGCGGCGCTGCAGGCGACCCGGCTGCCCTTCGGCGTCATCACCGTGCCGGGCTGGCGCTACAATGTCGCGGTCACGGCCCAGGCCATCGCCACGCTGGCGGAGATGTTTCCGGGCCGCACCTGGACCGCGCTCGGCAGCGGCGAGGCGCTGAACGAGCACATCACCGGCGAGGCTTGGCCGGAGAAAGCGGAGCGCAACGCGAAACTGCGCGAGTGCGTGGACATCATCCGCGCCCTGCACCGGGGCGAGACGGTCACCCATCGCGGCCGGGTGACGGTGGTGGAGGCGAAGCTCTGGAGCCTGCCGAAGACCCCGCCGAAGCTGATCGGCGCCTGCGTGTCGGAGGCGACGGCGGAATGGCTGGGCGGCTGGGCCGACGGGCTGCTGACCACCAGCGCCGAGCCGGAGCAGCTGCGCAAGGTGATCGACGCCTTCCGCCGCGGCGGCGGCGAGGGCAAGCCGCTCTACCTCCAGGTCGGCCTCTCCTGGGCCCCGACCGAGGAGCAGGCCCTGCGCGAGGCGCACGAGCAATGGCGCTTCCTGGCGCTGGGCGGCGAGGTCAACTGGGTGCTGCGCACGCCGCAGGAGTTCGACCAGGCCTCGAGCCACGTCCGCCCGGAGGACATGCGCAAGTCGCTGCGCGTCTCCTCCGACCTGGGGCAGCACCGCGCTTGGCTGCAGGAATATATCGATCTCGGCTTCGAGGAGCTGCAGCTGCACCATGTCGGCAAGAGCCAGGACCCCTTCATCGAGGCCTTCGGGAGCAAGGTGCTGCCGGGGCTGGGGTGAGGAGCGGCCCCTCTGCCCAACCTCAGCCGTCACCCCGGCGCAGGCCGGGGCCCAGGGGTTGCAGCGGGATGCGACGAATGCAGCGCGCGTTGACGGGCAGCGTTTAGGTTCTGCGTCCTTCGACAGGCTCAGGATGAGGATGTTTTTGCTGCTCCTTGTGGTCTAGGAGGGACGAGTGCCTGGCATTCCCCCTTCCTCATCCTGAGCTTGTCGAAGGACGCACCACGTTCCAGCCTCTCCGCTTCATCAACCTCATATGGCTGCAACCCCTGGGTCCCGGCCGGAGCTTGTCCTCGGACGGGCCCATGGCCCGATCCGGGGCCGGGATGACGGGTCGAGATTGGCGATAACAATAGCCCCTGTCCCTTTAGGCCGATCGCACCCCGTGCGTGACAATCGTCACTCCTTCCTAACCTCTCCTGTGGTGTCATGCCCCTCGGGAAGGCGCGGGGACCGTGCGAGCGGAAGTCTTCCCGATCCGCACATCGTCAGGACATGAGGGGGGCTTCCCGTGTCGTTCCATCCGCGCCTCGCCGGGGTCGTCGCCCTGGCCGGCCTGCTGTCGTCCGCGCCCGCCGGCGCCGACAATCTCCTGGGTTCCATGCTGAAGCAGGCGGCGCCCGGCGCCGCGCAGGAGCTGCTGCGCCAGAACATGGCGCCGGCGCCCCAGCCGGCCGCATCGCCGCAGGGCCAGGCCGCCGTGCTGCCGGGCCCGATGGGCCTCGCCGCCGGCGCCGCGCAGCCGCCGCTGAAGGGGCTCGGCACCGACGCCGTCGCGGTGGTCGAGGCGGTGGAGGGCACCGCCGCCGTCCAGTTCATGGACTATGTCTTCCCGGGCCAGAGCATCGCGCTGGGGGCCAAGGGCAAGGTGACGCTCAGCTACCTGTCGGGCTGCCTGACGGAGACGCTTCAGGGCGGCACCGCCACGGTCGGGCTCGACGGCGCGCAAGTATCGGGCGGCAAGCGCAACGCCAATGCTGCGCCGGGCTGCGAGCCCGCGAAGCCCATCGTGCTGGCCGAGGCGTCGGAGGCCGGGGCCACGGTCAACCGCGTCACCCCCTTCTCCGGCGACAACTGGTCCGAGCGGGCGGTGAAGTCCGCCCAGCCGACCTTCAAGTGGGACAAGGGCTGGGGGGCCGTCACCGTGCGCGTGGTCGCCATGGATGCGGCACCGCCGGCCACGGTCTGGCAGGTGCCCGCCACCACGGGCTGGGTCGCCTATCCCGCGGGCGCCGCGGCGCTGGAGCCCGGCATGCCCTACCGGGTGGACGTGCTGCGCGGCGAGCAGTTGGTGGGCAGCGCGCTGTTCAGCGTCGCCCCCGACCTGGACGTGCCCGACACCCTCGCGAACCGGGTCGTTCCCGTCGCCCAGGCGCGCTGAGGGCAGGCCATGACCCTCGCCGTTCCGGCCGAGACCCCCGCCATGGCAGCCGCCCCGGCCGGCGGGCGGGAGCGCCGCCGCTGGGCCCGCCGCGCCCTGGTGGCTGGCGGCCTGGCCCTGGCTCTGGGCGCGGTCGCCGCGCTGCCTGATCTGGACGGGTTGAACCGGCGCGGCATCGATTTCCTGCTGCCGCTCCGCCACCTCGCCTTCGGGCCGCTCTTCACACCGGCCCAGTCGGATGCGGTGGTCGTGGCGGTGGACGAGCAGACCTACCGCAGCGAGCCCTTCTCCGGCACCCCCAAGGTCGCCTGGACGCCGCACTTGGCCCAGGTGCTGGACGGCCTGGTGGCGGCCGGGGCGACGGTGGTGGGCTTCGACATGATCTACCCCACCAGCCTGGACCGGCCGGAGCTGCTGCGGGGCTACGACCGGCCCTTCCTGCTGTCGCTGCGGCAGGCGGCGGAGCAGGGGAAGGTCGTGCTGGGACAGGCGCGGCTGTCGGGCGAGACGATCGCGCCTTATCCGGGCCAGCTGCTGGCGGCCAAGGGGCCGGACAATCTCCGCACCCTGAACCTGAAGCTGGACGACGACGATGTGGTGCGCCGCTACTGGCGCGACTTCAAGGACGAGCGCGGCGGCTCCGCCCCCAGCTTCGGGGTGGAGCTGGCGATGCGCGCCGGCGCCCCGATGCCGGCCGACGATTTCCTGATCAACTTCAACACCGGCGCCGGCGACGTGCCGGTGCACAGCCTGGCCGACCTCTTCGCCTGCACCGGCAAGGGCGACGCCGTCTATATGGAGCGGCACTTCAAGGGCAAGATCGTGCTGCTGGGCGAGGCGCTGGACCTGGAGGACCGGTTCCGCAGCGCCAAGCGCTTCGCCCATGACGAGGCGGCGGACGCCCGGGCGGCACCCGAGCGCTGCGCCCTGGCCGCCGATCCCGGCCGCTTCGCCCCCGTCGTCGACCGCCGTTCCATGCCCGGCGTGCTGATCCACGCGGCAGCGGTGAACACGCTGACCAAGGGCTTGGCGCTGGAGATGCTGCCGCGCGGCTGGACCTTCGTGACGGTGGCCGGCTCGCTGTTCCTGCTGGGGCTGCTGTTCTTCGCGCTGAGCCCGGCGCTGGGGCTGCTGGCCTGGGCCGGGGTGGCGGCGGCGCAGGGGGTGGTGTCGGTCGCGGCGCTGCAGGCCGGCTGGGTGGCGCCGATGCCGAGCTTCGCCATCCTGGGCGCGCTCACCTTCACCCTGCTCTACGCCTACCGCTTCGTGGTCGAGGACCGGGAGCGCCGGCGCATCCACCACGCCTTCCGCCACTATCTCGCCCCCGCCCTGGTCGACCGGCTGGCCGAGGACCCGTCCGCCCTGAAACTGGGCGGCGAGCGGCGGCACATGACGGTGATGTTCTCCGACATCGTCGGCTTCACCAGCATCAGCGAGGGCCTCAAGGACCGGCCGGAGCGGCTGGTGGAGCTGATGAACCGCTACCTGACCTTCATGTCGGAGGTGGTGGAGCGGCATGGCGGCTATGTCGACAAGTTCATCGGCGACGCGGTCATGGCCGTTTGGGGCGCGCCGCTGCCGACCGACCGGGCCGAGATCAAGGCGGTGGAGACCGCGCTGGACTGCCAGGCGGCGCTGGAGCGCTTCAATGCCGAGGTGGTGGTCGGCGAGTACGGCATGCCGGCGCTCGGCACCCGCATCGGCATCGCCACCGGTTACGCCATCGCCGGCAACATGGGCTCCAGCTCGCGCCTGAACTACACGGTCACCGGCGACATGGTGAACCTCGCCTCGCGGCTGGAAGGCGCCAACAAGGAGTATGGCAGCCTGGTCATGGTCAGCGAGGCCACCGCCTCGGCCCTGGGCGACCGCTACGTGCTGCGCCGGCTGGACCGGCTGGTGGTCAAGGGCAAGACCGAGCCGATCGCCGTCTTCGAGGTGGTGGGCCGGGCCGGCGAGGTGCCGCTGGAGACGCTTCGCCGGCTGGCCGCCTTCGAAAGCGCGCTCGCCCTGCACGATATCAGGCGCTTCGCCGAGGCGCGCTACGCCTTCGAGGGCATCGCGGGCGACGATACCTCGGCGCTGTATGCCAAGCGCTGCGCCTTCTACCTGGACAACCCCCCGCCGACCGACTGGAACGGCGCCTTCGTGATGACGAGCAAGTGAGAATGTCTGCGATGACCGACGACCGCGTTTCCAGACGCACGCTGCTGGCCGGCGGGCTCGCCATGGCCGCCGCCGGCCTGACCGCCACCCCGGCGGCGGCGCAGCTGGACCAGCTGCTGGGCCAGATGGGCTCCCAGGCCGGCCTCGGCGACCTGATGGGCACGGCCAATTCGCTGATGAAGGGCATGGATCTGTCCGAGAAGGACGAGATCGCCATGGCCGAGGCCTTCTACCCGCGCTTCATCGGCCAGTCCGGCGGGCTCTACAACAGCCGCAAGGCGCAGGACGCGCTCAAGCGCTTCGCCGACCCGATCCTGCGCACCAGCAGCCGCGCCCTGCCCTGGGAGATCGTGCTGGTGGAGAACGAGACGGTGAACGCCTGGGCCCTGCCCGGCGGCAAGCTGGCGGTGCACAAGGGCCTGCTGCGCTACACCGCCTCGCCGGAGGAGCTGGCGGCGGTCATCGCGCACGAGGTGGCGCACGCCGAGCTCAGCCACGGGCTGAAGCAGATGAAGAACAAGGCCTTCGTCGAGAACCTCTCCGGCATCGGCAAGCAGACGCTGGTGGAGCGGGTCAGCCGCACCCAGGGCGGCGCGCTGGCGGGCACCCTGACGGGCGAGCTGCTGGGCGCGCTGGAGGGGCCGGTCTTCGCCATGATCAACAGCGGCTATTCGCAGGATTTGGAGTACGAGGCCGACGCCCATGTGCTGTCGGTCTTCAACCGCACCGGCCTGGACATGGCGAAGTCGGCCGATTTCCTGCGGGTGATGATGCAGGTGATCCCGCAGAACACCCAGGCGACCAGCTCGCTCTATTCCACCCACCCCGGCACGGGCAAGCGGGTGGAGCGGCTGGAGAAGCAGCTGCGCAAGGCCAAGGCCGGCGGCATCGCCCCGGGCGCCCCCGGCGGCTGGGCGGAGCTGAAGCAGGCCTTCCCGACCAGGAAGTTCCGCCGGGTGGCGGTGTGAGAGGTCGCAGGGCGGCGATCGAAGGCACTTGCCTCTATTTCCCGTCATCCCGGCGAAAGCCGGGACCCAGGGGTTGCCGCGCTGGGCGGCCGATGAAGCGTGGCCATAGCCGTAGGTCGCATGGAGGCGAAGCCGCAATGCGACATGCTCCGGCCGGGGTGTCGCATTACGCCTGCGGCTCCATGCGACCTACGAACGAGACGAGGGCTGCATCCATCGCATCCCGCTGCAACCCCTGGGTCCCGGCCTTCGCCGGGATGACGGTTGAGCGTATGGACAACGGGTGAGCGCCAGACGACAGCGTCTCCTCCCGACCTACCGGCGGAGCGGTCAGCTCCAGACGCGCTCGGTGGGGCGCTGCAGGCGCTTCAGCTGCTCCTGCCGGCGCTGCTGGGCGGCCGACAGCGCCTTCTGGCGGATGCGGCGGCGCACCTGGCCGGGCAGCTCGGCATAGAGGTGGCTGGCGGTGGCGAGATCCTCCTCGCCCTGCAGCCGGCGCAGCAGCCCGCTGATGGCCTGGACCTTGCCGTCGCCGGCCCCGTCACCCGGGGCCGCGGCGTCAAGCGCGTCGATCAGCAGCTCGGTCGCCTCGACGAAGGTCCAGTCCCTGATGTCCATGATGGCTCCGTCTCGGCTGCGGGTTGCGCGGCCAGGATAGCGCCGCGACGAAAGGGTGCGGAGTCGGTCCCCGCAAAAGGTCGTAGTGCATTCGTATAGGATCGGCGGACGGGTGCCGTGGCGCCCGTCGCGGCCAGAGGGGCTAGGCCTCAGAGGCCGAAGCGCGTCGGGCTGAGATTCAGCGTCTCGGCCACCCGTCGCGCCGCCGCCTGGGCGCCGGGCGCCAAGGCGTCGACACCGCCGCCGGTCTCCAGCACCGACTCCATCAGGGCGGCGGCCGTCGCCGCGTCGCCCTTCACCGGGTGCAGCGACTGGATGGCGCTCTCCTCGCCGCCGGCGCCGCCTTCGCGCAGATGCGCCACATGCCCGTCGAAGGCCGCGACCGCCCCTGGCGCCTTTGCCCGCAGCCGACCGCGCACCGCGTCCGCGTCGCCGCCGTCCGCCACCGCCAGCAGCGCCGCCGCCGCGGCCAGCGCCTCGCCCATATCGTCCAAGACCGTTCCTCCCCGGTGGTGCCCGGGGGTAACGGCGCCGACCCGGGGGCGGGTTCCGTCAGGGGAGCATGTGTGGCGGGAGAGGCTGGGAGGTGCTGCGTCCTTCGACAAGCTCAGGATGAGGGAGGGGGGATGCCAGGCACTCCTGGTTCCCGCGCTATGGGGAGCAGCAAACCCAGACCAGAGGGAGCAGCAAAAAGGTCCTCATCCTGAGCCTGTCGAAGGACGCACAACCTCAGCGCTGCCCTTGTTCAGGCGAGAAAGGCGAAGCCCTCACCCAGACCGAGCCACCCGCGCCTGCCAGACCGCCAGCGCCGGCACCACCGCCAGCTCCAGCGTCAGCCCGACCAGGTGCGGCCAGGTCGGGGCGCCGTGCAGGGCGAGGGACAAAGCACGACCAAGCCCGCCGACCAGGACCACGGCCGCCGCCAGCCGGAAGCGCGTTCCCTTGCGCTCGATGCCGGGGATGCAGGAGAGGAACACCAGCCCGAGCCCAAGCAGCAGGCCGGAGAGGTAGCGGTAATGGCTGTCCAGATCGACCGGCCGGGGGCCCGCCGCCGGGTCGCCCAGCGTCGCCGCCGGCCCCTCGATCACGCCCTGCAGTCCCGCCGACAGCGGCACCAGCGCCAGCACCGCGACGATTCCCTGCAGGGCGCGCCGCTCCAGCCCGCCCCGGCTCACGAGCCCGCCGCGACGACCGGCCACTTGCCGGCGGCGTCGCCCCACAGCTTCTCCAGCCGGGCGTCGCGGCCGCAGCGGCTGCGGTAGAAGGTGTATTTCAGCGTGTTCAGCTTCTTGTAGTCCTGGTGGTAGCCCTCGGCCGGGTAGAAGGTCCTGGCGTCCAGGATCGGCGTGACGATGGGGCCGGGCAGCTTGCCCGAGGCCGCCAGTGCCCTGGCGCTCGCCTCGGCCGCGGCGCGCTCCTCGGCGGTCGCGGCGAAGATGGCGGTCCGGTAGCTCTCGCCCCTGTCGCAGAACTGGCCGCCGGCATCGACCGGGTCGACCGTGCGCCAGTAATACTCCACCAGCTGCGGATAGGTGACGCGGGTGGGGTCGTAGGTGACCTTCACCGCCTCGTAATGGCCGGTGCCGCCTTTGCCCACCTGCTCGTAGGTCGGGTTCGCGGTGCGGCCGCCGGTATAGCCCGACACGGTCTCGACCACCCCCGGCACCTTGTCGAAGTCGGACTCGGTGCACCAGAAGCAGCCGCCGGCGAAGATCGCGGTGCGCGTCTCGGCCAGGGCGGGGGAGGGGCCGGAGGCCGGGCTTTGCGCCGCCGCATGCCCCGCCAGGGCGAGCAGCAGCAGCGCGGGCAGGGCCCGCAGGAGGCGGATGGTCATGGCGTGACGTCCTCAGGCCGGCTTGAAGGTCAGGGCGACCCCGTTCATGCAGTAGCGCATACCGGTCGGGGCGGGCCCGTCGGGGAAGACGTGGCCCAGATGCCCGCCGCAGTCGGCGCAATGCACCTCGGTCCGCACCATGAAGAACTTGCGGTCCTCGGACTCACCCACCGCGTCCGGCAGCGGACGGGTGAAGCTGGGCCAGCCGGTGCCGCTCTCGAACTTGTCCGCCATGTCGAACAGCGGCTTGGCGCAGCCGGCGCAATGGAAGGTGCCGGGCCGGTGCTCGTCGTTCAGCGGGCTCGATCGGGGCGGCTCGGTGCCGTGGCCGCGCAGCACGGCATATTGCTGCGGCGACAGCTGCGCCCGCCACTCCGCCTCGCTCTTGGCGACGGGATAGTCGCCGCCCTCATTGTGCCCGCCGCCCAGCAGGCCGCCCAGGATGCCGCGCTTGCCCATGGTCCGCTCCTTCGTTCGTGTCCGCTTAAGATGGGGCAGGGCGGAGGCTAAGGCGAGGGGAAGCGGCCTTTCCGCAAATGGGCGGCCGGCACACCCGCCATGACGCTTCCGCCGCTTGTGTGCCCGGCGATCACCTTTACGCGCCCACATGAGGCAGACGCACGCTTGGGGCAATGGCGTGGCACGGGGCGTGCGACGGTGTTTTCGGCAGCGTTTAGGCCGACCGCTATTGTCCGCTCTCAAAAGCCAAAAACAAAGATTCACAGTCTACGCGTAGAGGATAGTTCCCGCCGACGAGATGTCGGGCGCCCTACCCGCGCGTGAGTGCCTCACGCTGCCGGTCTGACGAACCGCACACCGCATGCCACGCCCATGCGTCCGGTCCCACGGCGATCAGGCACCGGGGAGGCGAGGCGTGGGGGAGACGGCGCGGGCATCACCCTGACCGGCGCGGCGCCCGGAAACCCGGTTCGGGCAACTCCCGCCCTTATCCCTATGCGGATGCCCAGGACGTCGTCACACGGCGCCGCAGGTCCGGAAGAGCGGAGCGCATGCCGACATCATGGGTCTGGGAATGTCGGGACAGGCCGCCGGCTCCTCCCGCCCCACCGAACCGCCCCGCAGGACGGCGCCGCCCCCGGCCCTCCGTCACGCCCCAGGCGCGCACTGGCCGGAGTGGTCCACGCTCCCGTCATGATGCCCATGGGCCGGTGGCAGTTCACCGCGCCCGGCCAGCGCCGCGTCGAGCCCTTCCAGCAGGGCGGTGACGGCCTCCCGGGCGCCCTCGCCGGTCACAGTCGCCCGCAGGAAGGTCGTCACGTCCCGCCGCAGGTTCACCGGGATGGCTGGCAGGCTTGCGGCTGCGTCGAGGAGGCGCTTCTCGCCGGGATGCGGCTGCCGGTTCAGCGCGAAGATCACGTCGAAATAGCTGGCGAGCAGGGCGGCCGCGCGGTGATTGGCCGCCACCGGGTCGCCCCGTTCCAGGGCCCGTAGCAGCTGCGTCTCGAAGGAGGACAGGGTGCCGCGGAGCAGGGGATGGTTCTTCGCGATGACGGCCCGCGCCAGCCCGTCGGGATAGGGCTGGTCGGCCTGCGCCTTGAGCCCGGCCAGCCATCCCGTCCCGTCCTCCAGCGGCCGGCAGGTGAGCACATTGTGCCACAGGCAGGTGCTGTAGCCGATCGACGCCTCATGGCGGTCCAGCACGCGCGCCAGCTGCTCCTCGATCCAGGCGGGCGAGCGGAACATCACGTCGAAGCGGTGGCCGGAGACGCGCTCCTCCCACTCGTCGCCCCACTCCCAGAACCGATTGTCGATCTCGGCCCGGACGGCACGGGGAAGGATGATGGCGGCCCGCAGGTCCGGGTCGACCGGCGCGTCGGCATAGACGTAGAGATCGGCGTCGGAGGCGGCATCGCCCCTGCCGGTGGCCGTGGAGCCGCCCAGCGCG
This sequence comes from Azospirillaceae bacterium, assembly GCA_035626475.1. GTDB lineage: Bacteria > Pseudomonadota > Alphaproteobacteria > Azospirillales > Azospirillaceae > DASPKT01. The sequence goes on along the minus strand of DASPNP010000016.1, from coordinate 44,921 downwards.
ACCGCCCTGACTCCGGGCAGGACCGCGAACAAGCGCGCGACCTCCGCCACCTCGGCCATCCGGTCCGATCGATCCATGGGGCTCCGCCTTCCGCCTGCCGCACCGGCCCCGATTCCACACGGTTTCGCGTGCCGGGCCAAGCCCTGAAGGCCTACCGCGCCAGCACTCCCGCCAACCCCGCCGCGAGGGAGGCGCAGGCGCCCAGGGTCAGGTGGGTGCGCAGGCGGGCGAACCAGGCGGGATAGCGGCCGGTTGCGAAGGCATGGCGGTCCACCGCCCAGGCCAGGGCGAGGGCGGCGATCAGCAGGGCGAGGCGGGCGGCGGCGGGCAGCAGCAGCGCGGCCCAGCCCAGCAGCGCCGGCACATTGCTCCAGACGAACCAGCCGGCCGCGTGCGGGTCGCGGGCGGCGCCGGGCGCCACCAGCCGCCCCCAGTGCACGGCGCCCACGAAGGAGAGGATAACGGCGCCGTAAGCGGCCAGCGCGTAGTCGGGCGCCCATGGCAGCCAGGCCGGGTCGAGCCAGCAGGCGAGGGCGCCCGCCGCGAAGGGGATCAGGCCGGCATAGCCCAGCAGCCGCGCCGTCCCGGCACCGTCGCCGGCGACCGCGCCGCCGGTCATGCCGCTGCCAGCCGTTCCGGCGTTCCGCCCGCTGCCCATGCCGATGCTCCCCGTCCCTTGTTCCGGCACAGGAAGCTAGGCGCCCGGCGCAGCCCGGCAACGGGAGAGGTGGGGAAGAGGCCCCCTCCCCGCGCCGGGCGCGGCCGGCGGGGGAGGGAGCCTGCCCCTGAACCGTCGCCTCAGGCGGCGCGGCCGCTCAGCTCGACCTGGAAGTCCGGCCGGTTGTTCGGGTGGTTCTTGTCGACGAAGACCGAGCGGTCGCACTTCAGCATGATCACGTCGAAGTAGGGCTTGAACTGCTCGTCGGTGATGCCGAAGGCCTTCTGGAACTTGTCGAACAGCTGCTGCTCCTCCTGCTCGGCCTGGCCGTCGGCGAGCGCGCTGTCCACGATGTTCATGAGGATGCAGAGCTTCTGCGCCGTGGTCAGCACCGGCACCGCCTCGGCCAGGAACTGGTCCGGCGTCTTGGTGCGGACGTACTTCATGGCGCTCTCCAGCAGCGCCCGGTTGTTGGCGCCGACGCCGATGGTGCCGCCGCTGCGCTCGCCGCCGATGACGGCCAGCAGGTGGCCCACCTCCTCCGGGTCCATCTCGCCGTCGGCGCCCATGCAGTACATCAGCGCGATGGCGAAAGCCTTGTGCGGGGTCATCTCGCCGCCGCTGTCGCCCTTGAACATGCTGAACAGACCCATGGTCCTCTCCCCTGTCTCGAAGTTCGTTGGGCGGGGTCCTCGCCGCCGCCATTCCCGGGAGATGGGGATGCCGCGCCCGGCACCGCCTGCGGCGGGAGCGCACACAAGAGCCGTATGACTATAACCCGCAGGGTCTTTCCGTGGCGGCGCGGCAAGGTTTCGTTAGGGCTCCGGTCCCTATGCTGGCCGCACCAGACACCAGCGGGACGACCGCCATGACCGACCTCACCCGTTCCGCCGCCTCCGCCCTGGGCGCCTCGGCCGCCGTCACGACCGCGATCGGGCTGGCGCTGTGGGCGCTGCTGCCGGATGCCAGCCTGCACGGCATGGCCGGAGTCCTGGCCGAGCGGCCGGGGGCGTTCTTCACGGGCCTCGCGCTGCTGCTGGCGCTGCACGAGGCGCTGCACGGCGCGGTCTGGCGGCTGGGCGGCGGCACGGTGGAGTTCGGCTTCGACCGCCGCAGCCTGAACCCCTATTGCCGCCTGACCAAACCGGTGGGCGTCACCGCCTACCGCGCCGGCGTGCTGGCGCCGCTGCTGCTGACCGGCCTGCCGCCGCTCGCGCTGGGCCTGGGGCTGAGCGATCCGCTCTGGACCGCGCTGGGGGCGGTGATGACGCTGGGCGCCGCCGGCGATCTGGTGACGCTCTGGGACATCCGCGGCGTGCCCGGCGGCTGGCGCGCGGCCGCGTCGGAGCAGATCCGCATGGGCGTGGTGGTCAGCCCGGCCTGAGACGCCTGCGGTTTCCCGCTGTTGGCCCCGGACGGGACCGGCGGCGGGGAGGCCCCATGTTCTATCTGACCCTGGGCGCGGCGCTGCTGCTGGCTCTGGTGCATGTGACGACGTCGGGCCTGCGCTTCCTGCACGGCTCGCCGCGCAGCGTCTGGCTGTCGCTGGCGGGCGGGGTCTCCGTCGCCTACGTCTTCGTGCATTTCTTGCCGGAGCTGGCGGCCGGCCAGCAGGAACTCGCCGAGGAATCGACCCTGGTCGGCTATGCCGGGCGGCATGTCTACCTGGTGTCGCTGGTCGGGCTGCTGGCCTTCTACGGGCTGGACCGGCTGGCCATAACCTCGCGCTCCGGGCGTGGCGAGGGCGGGGCGCCGGCCGGCCGGGGGCGCGGGGAGGAGAATGAGCGCGCCGGCATGGGCGTCTTCTGGGTCCATATGGGCTCCTTCGCCCTCTACAATCTGCTGATCGGCTATCTGCTGACGCACCGGGAGGAGGAGGGGACCGCGCCGCTCGCCCTCTTCACCGCCGCCATGGCGCTGCATTTCCTGGTCGCCGACTATGGCTTGGCCGAGGACCACCAGGGCTCCTACCGCCGCGTCGGCCGCTGGATCCTGGTCGTGGCGCTGCTGGCCGGCTGGGGCCTGGGCTCCGCGACCGACATGCCGGAGGCCGCCATCGCAGCGCTGACCGCCTTCGTCGGCGGCGGCATCGTGCTGACCGTGCTGAAGGAGGAGGTGCCGAGCGAGCGCCAGAGCCGCTTCTGGGCCTTCGCCCTGGGGGCGGGGGCTTATTCGGCGCTGCTGCTGGCGGTTTGAATATCCGGCCGGGGATTGCCGGATGGTCGGCAACGTTGCTGCTGTGCGTCCTTCGACAAGCTCAGGATGAGGGCTTTTCGCTGCTCCCGGCGAGGCTTGCCCAGGTTGGGTCCAGGAGTGCCTGGCATCCCCCGTTCCTCATCCTGAGCTTGTCGAAGGACGCACCACAGCCCAGCTGCTCCCGGCGGCGATGGCCATGGTCCCCGCCTAATTCAGCCCCACCTGCTCCTTGACCCCGTCGATCAGGACCTGGGTGCGGTAGGCGATGCCGTTCTTGAACACCAGCGGCATGCGGCGCAGGGCGGTGGGGTCACTGACGGCGTCGCCCTCGACCAGCACCAGGTCGGCGCGCTTGCCGGGCTCGACCGTGCCGATCTCCCTGTCGCGGCCGAGGAAGCGCGCGCCGTTCAGCGTGGCGAAGCTCACCGCCCGCTCGAAGCCGAAGCCGGCCTCCACCAGCAGCTCGATGGCGCGCTTGGAGGCGAAGCCGGCGACGACGCCGCCATAGCCGGTGGGGTCGGTGCCGACCAGCAGCGTGCCGCCGGCCTCGACGAACATGCGCTCCAGCTTCATCGCATTGGACAGCAGCGCGGGCCAGGGGCTGTCCGCCTGCTTGGAAATCTGCTCCCAGCGCCGCTCATACTGGGCGCGCAGCTGCGGCATCAGCACGGAAAGCGCCTCCTCCGGCGCCTTGGGACGGCCGGGGGTGAAGGTCTCGAAGATGGTCAGGGTGGAGGTCAGGGCGACCTTGCGCGCCACCAGCGTGGCGATCAGGTCGCGCACCTGGGGGCTGTCCACATCCAGTTCGGCCAGGGACTTCTGTACGGCCATGGGGCTGGGGCAGACATCCGGCTTCTTGTCGGCGACGAAGTCGGTGGCGACGGCGAAGCCGTGCTCGAGATTGTCGATGCCCATCTCCGCCGCCTCGCGGTGGGTGACGGAGCAGAGATGCGCCGTGACCTTGTGGCCCTTGGCGTGCGCCGTCTCAATGACCCGCTTCAGCTCGTCGCGGCGGATATGCATGTAGGCCTTGTAGGAGGTGACGCCCTCCGCCGCCCAGTACTCGACCATGCGCTGGGCGTCGTCCACCCCGCCGAGCGCGTTGACCTTCAGGATCGGCAGGCCCGGGCCGTTCAGGTAGGGCGCGGTCACGTCCATGTCGGGGCCGGGCACCTTGCCCGCCTCGATCTCGGCGCGCAGGTTCAAATCGGCATAGGGCCCCATGGTGCCGGCGGTGCGGAGCGTCGTGGTGCCGCCGGCCAGGTACAGGCGCGGGAAGCTGTACAGCATCTCCGTGTAGTTGGCCCGGCCGGTCGGGTAGAACATGTGCTCATGCATCAGGACCAGGCCCGGCAGCAGCGTCCGGCCCTTGCCCTCGACGATCGTGGCCCCCTCCGGCGCCTTGACGCTGGCGGACGGCCCCACGTCGGCGATGCGCCCGTCGCGCAGCACCACCGTCACGTCCCGCCGGGCCGGAGCACCCGTGCCGTCCACCAGCGTCACGCCGGTGATGGCGATCAGCTTCTGGTCGTACTGCACGGGGCTGGGCTGGTCCTGCGCCAGGGCCGGCGCGGCCAGGAGCAGGGGCAGCAGCAGGGCGAGGCGGCGGAGCATGGGCGGGTTCTTTCGATCGTCGGACGGGAGAGGCTGGGCCGTCCTGCGTGCTTCGACAAGCTCAGCATGAGGATGGGGGTGCCAGGCACTCCCGCTCCGAAGCCGGGGGAGCAGCAAAATCACCCTCAGCCTGAGCCTGTCGAAGGCCGCACAGCAGCATCGCTGCCGACCCTCGACGACCCAATCCTCCTCCCGCGGGAGGAGGATTGGGTCATCAGCTCACGCCTTGCCCGCCTTCGCCTGGGCGACGTGCGCCTTGATCATGTCCTCCAGGATCGTCAGCGGCACGGCGCCCTGGCTCAGGATCGTGTCGTGGAAGGCGCGGATGTCGAAGCGGTCGCCCAGCTCCTTCTGCGCCATGGCGCGCAGCTCCTCGATCTTCAGCATGCCGATCTTGTAGGCCAGCGCCTGGCCCGGCCAGTTGATGTAGCGCTCGACCTCGCGGGCATTGTCGCCGGACGCGTTGGCGGTGTTGTCGTTCATGTAGGCCAGCGCCTTCTCGCGGCTCCAGCGCTTGTGGTGGATGCCGGTGTCGACCACCAGCCGCACGGCGCGGAACAGCTCGGCGTTCAGGCGGCCGACGTCGGAATAGGGGTCGGTGATGACGCCCATCTCCTTGGCCAGCTTCTCCGAATAGAGCGCCCAGCCCTCGGCGTAGGCCGAGTTGTTGTAGAAGCGGCGGAACTTGGGCACGTCCGTCTGCTCGGTCGCGATGGCGATCTGCATGTGGTGGCCGGGAATGCCCTCATGATAGGCCAGCGTCTGCAGCTCGTAGAGCGGCAGGTCCTTCATGTCCTTCATGTTGGCGTAGTAGGTGGCGGGACGGGTGCCGTCCAGCGACGGGGCCTCGTAGAAGGCGCCGTGGGCGGACGCCTCGCGGTAGGCCTCCACCGCCTTCACCTGCAGCTCGCTCTTGGGCTTCACGCCGAAATAGGCGTCCAGCTTGCCGCGCATCTCGTCGATCACCTGCGTGGCGCGGGTGATGTAGGTCTTGCGGCCCTCCTCGGTGCTGGGCAGCACGAATTGCGGGTCCTCGCGCAGGAAGGTGAAGAAGGCCTGCAGGTCGCCCTTGAAGCCGGTCTGCTTCATGATCTTGCGGATCTCGCCCTGGATGCGCTCCACCTCCTTCAGGCCGAGCTTGTGGATCGCCTCCGGCTCCATCGGCAGGGTGGTGTAGAGCTTGATCCGCGCCTTGTAGAGATCGGCGCCGTCGGGCAGCGACCAGGCGCCGTCATTGGCGGTGACGCCCTTGCCCAGCGCCTCCACCCGGGTCAGGAAGTCGCGGTAGGCGGGGCCGACCTTGCCGGTCAGCGCCTGCTCGGCGGCCGCCACCAAACGCGCCTTCTCGGCGGCCGGCACGTCCAGCTTCTCGACCTTGGTGGTGAAGTCGGCCAGCAGCGGCGCCGGTGCCGGGCCCTGGTCGAAGGGCTTGCCCTTGATCACCGCCCCGGCCGAGGCCAGGATCGGCCCGAAGTTGAAGGCCGGCGCCACGACGCCGCGCGCCTTGCGCTCCTCCGCCCCGACCAGCACGTCGGCCAGCTGCTGCGGCATCGCCTCCAGCCGGGCGATGTAGTCCTCCGCGTCTTTCACGCTGCCGATCTTGTGGAAGTTCAGCAGCAGCGTCGGCATCTGCACGGCCGGCGAGTTGATCAGCGTCAGGTTCGGGGTCTTGCCCTCGAACGCCGCCTGCTCGACCTGGGTCTGCTGGGTATAGGCGAAGAGCCGGTAGTTGATCCGCGCCCGCGGCGACAGCTTCGACTCGTCGATCTCGCGCCGCATCCGGTCCAGGTTGGCGGCGGCGATGCGGGCCTGGCGCCGCTCGAACTCGTCCGTCACCGGGGTCCATTTGGAATGGTCGCCCGGCAGCCCCAGGCGCGAGCGCAGGTTCGGGTTCTGGTCCAGCGTCTGCTGGTAGAAGGACTCCAGCAGCCGGTCGAGCTTCGCATCCTCCTCGTTCTGGGCGGCCTGGGCGACCTGCGGGGCGGCGACACCGGTCTGAGCGTAAGTGGGCGCGGCGGCGGCAAGGGCGGCCAGGGCGGCGCCGGCCAGCAGGGACCGGGCGAAGGAACGGACGGACATGGGAGCGTCTCCAGGCGGTGGCGGTGTTGTTGGGGCAGTAGCCCAGACGGAGTGTAGCAGCAGACCGGCCCGTCGCTACGGGCCGATATCCATCCGGACGAAAGGGCCATTTCATCCGCCCGCGACCTTGACCCCAAGGATAGTTTAAGCCTAAACCATTCCATGGATCGGAACGGCACCCGACAGAGGCGCCGGCGATCACTCGGATGACCGGGCAGGGGAGGAAGACGTGCAGCTCAAGCCGTCGGCGCACCGGGACAGCTTCACCCGCGACCATCTTCCGCCGCCGGAGCAGTGGCCATTGCTGCTGTTCGACCGGCCGGAGTTCCACTGGCCCGACCGGCTGAACTGCGCCGTGGAGCTGCTGGACCGCGCGGTCGGGGAGGGCCATGGCGACCGGCCGGCCATCCTGTGCGGCGACGGTGTCTGGACCTATGCCCAGGTGCGCGACACCGCCGACCGCATCGCCCGGGTGCTGGTCGAGGATCAGGGCCTGGTGCCCGGCAACCGGGTGCTGCTGCGCGCCGCCAACACGCCGATGCTGTTCGCCTGCTGGTTCGCGGTGATGAAGGCGGGGCTGGTCGCCGTCACCACCATGCCGATGCTGCGCGCCGGCGAGCTGGCGCAGGTGATCGACAAGGCCCGGGTGGACCTGGCGCTGTGCGACGCCGCGCTGACCACCGAGCTTCACGGGGCGGCGCTGGACGGCAAGCCGCTGCGGGTAGTGACGTTCGGTGCCCCCGGTGCGGATCTCGAACGCCTCGTGGCGGGCAAGCCGGCCGGCTTCCAGGCGGTGGAGACCAGCCAGGACGATGTCTGCCTGCTGGCCTTCACCTCGGGCACGACCGGCCAGCCCAAAGCCTGCATGCATTTCCACCGCGACATCATGGCCATGTGCGACGGCTTCGCCAAGCACATGCTGGACCCGCAGCCGGACGAGATCTTCACCGGCACGCCGCCCATCGCCTTCACCTTCGGGCTGGGCGGGCTGCTGGCCTTCCCCTTCCGCTTCCGCGCCGCCGTGGCGCTGCCGGACAAGGCCGGGCCGACGGCGCTGGCCGACTGCATCCAGCGCCACCGCGCCACCACCGTCTTCACCTCGCCCACCGGCTACCGCGCCATGCTGGGCCAGCGCGGCGAGTACGACCTGTCCTCCCTGCGCAAATGCGTGTCGGCCGGCGAGGCCCTGCCGGCGGCCACCAGCGATGCCTGGTTCGAGGCCACGGGCATTCGCATCGTCGACGGCATCGGCTCGACCGAGATGATTCACATCTTCATCTCCGCCAGGGGCGACGACATCCGCCCCGGCGCCACGGGGTTGCCGCTGCCCGGCTACCAGGCCGCGCTGCTGGACGAGGAGGGGCGGGAGCTCGACGGGCCGGCCACCGGGCGGCTGGCGGTGCGCGGCCCGGTCGGCTGCCGCTACATGGCGGACGAGCGCCAGCGGAACTACGTACAGGGCGGCTGGAACGTCACCGGCGACACCTACCGCCGGGACGGGGACGGACGCTACTGGTTCGTGGCGCGGGCGGACGACATGATCGTCTCGGCCGGCTACAACATCGCGGGGCCCGAGGTGGAGCAGGCGCTGCTGGCCCACCCGGCGGTGGCCGAATGCGCCGTCGTCGGCGCCCCTGACCCGGAGCGCGGCCGCATCGTGAAGGCCTTCGTCGTTCCGGCCGCCGGGTTCGCGCCCGGTGACGCACTCGCCCGCGAGCTGCAGGACTTCGTGAAGGCCCGCATCGCCCCCTACAAGTACCCGCGCGCGGTGGCCTTCCTGGACGCCCTGCCCAAGACCCAGACCGGCAAGATCCAGCGCTTCCGCCTGCGCGAGCGGGAGGAGGCGGATGCCACGGCGGGGGTCTGAGGAGCGGCGGTTCAGCCGTGGGCGCGGGAGATCACCAGGTCCAGCGCCCGAATGATATCGTCGCCCTGGTCGGCGAGGTTTGCGACCTTGGGGCCCAGGGCATCGCGCGGGAATGTCACGATCTGCAGGGGGGAGAGGACGACCTCACGTCCCTCGACGACGAAGAGAAGATTCAGATGGGGTCATGAGACGTCAGCTGGTCCTTCAGGATCAGCGGTACGACGATCCGGCCATCCGTCCTGTCGAACCGTGCGGATTGGATGATGAGCAGGAAAGGAATGCTTGCCCGCGACGAGCCCCTGTTCCGATGCACATCGAACTGCGCCATCAGTAGAAGCGCCCGTTGTTGAACTCGTCGAACAGGAAGCCGTGCTTGCGAGTGAACTCGTTATGGGCGTCGATCGCCGCATCGATCGATGCCTGCCGCCGCGCCTCGGCCTGAAGCTCACCCTCCAGCAGCCTTTCCACCCGCTCCGACAGGCTGCCGCCCAGGGCGCGGACCTTGGCGACCAGATCCTGGTTCAGGGTCAGGTTGGTCTCCTCCTTCGGGGCGCTGATGTCGTACCAAGCTCCGTCCATCGCATCCTCCATGCGCATGCCACGCGTATTTGCGCATGGCGGCCCCGCCGGGGCAAGCGTCGCCAGGGAAAACACAGGCATCCGCCATTCGCTCCCCTTGCCGCTCGCCACCGATCGCTTTAAGCTTAAAGCATCAGGGCATCCAGCGGGGACGGCAGCATGAAGATCGCCTGCATCGGCGGTGGCCCGGCGGGGCTGTACTTCGCCATCCTCATGAAGAAGGCGGACCCGTCGCGCGAAATCACCGTCTATGAGCGCAACCGCGCCTACGACACCTTCGGCTGGGGCGTCGTCTTCTCCGAGGAGACGCTGCGCAACCTGAAGGGCGGCGACGCGGAGAGCCAGCAGGCCATCATCGACAGCTTCGCCCAATGGGACGACATCGACGTCCATTTCAAGGGTCGCGTCGTCACTTCCACCGGCCACGGCTTCTGCGGCATCGAGCGCAAGCGCCTGCTGAACATCCTGCAGGGCAGGGCGGAGGCGCTCGGCGTCAGGCTGGTCTTCGAGGCGGAGATCGACCCGGCAACCATCCCGGAGCGCTTCGGGGACTGCGACCTGATCGTCGCATCCGACGGCGTCAACAGCCGCATCCGCAACCATTGGCCGGAGCATTTCCGGCCGCAGGTGGAGGTGCGCCGCAACAAATATGTCTGGCTCGGCACGAAGAAGGTGTTCGACGCGTTCACCTTCATCTTCGAGGAGACGCCACACGGCTGGTTCCAGGTCCACGCCTACCGCTTCAACGAGGACAGCTCGACCTTCATCATCGAGACGACCGAGGAGGCCTGGCGCAAGGCGGGGCTGGAGGGGGCGGACAGCGCCGCCACCGTCGCCTTCGGGGAGAAGCTCTTCGCCAAGTACCTGGACGGCCACCGCCTGATGACCAACGCGCGGCACCTGCGCGGGTCGGATTGGCTGAACTTCCCGCGCGTCTCCTGCGAGAACTGGGTCAAGGACAACATCGTCCTGATGGGCGACGCGGCGCACACGGCGCACTATTCGATCGGCTCAGGCACCAAGCTGGCGCTGGAGGACGCGATCGACCTGGCGGCCCGGCTGAACGCCGCCCCGGGCGACCTCCGCGCGGCGCTGGCCGCCTACCAGGAGGAGCGGCGGGTGGAGGTGCTGAAGCTGCAGTCGGCCGCCCGCAACAGCACCGAATGGTTCGAGAACGTCGCCCGCTACGCCAGGCTGGAACCGGAGCAGTTCGCCTACTCGCTGCTGACCCGCAGCCAGCGCATCGGACACGAGAACCTCAAGCTGCGCGACGCCGGCTTCGTCCGCTCCTACGAGCAGTGGCTGGCGTCGACGGCCACCGGCCGGCCGCAGCAGGAGGCGGTGCCGCCCATGTTCGCGCCGTTCCGCCTGCGCGGCATGGAGCTGGTGAACCGCGTGGTCATGTCGCCCATGGCCATGTACAGCGCCGTCGACGGCACGCCCGGCGACTTCCACCTGGTGCATTACGGCAGCCGGGCGCTGGGCGGCGCCGGGCTGATCTTCACCGAAATGACCTGCCCCTCGGCGGACGCCCGCATCACCCCCGGCTGCACCGGCCTGTACGCGCCGGAGCATCTGGCGGCCTGGAAGCGCATCGTCGACTTCGTCCATGCCAATGGCGAGGCGAAGATCTGCCTGCAGCTGGGCCATGCCGGGCCGAAGGGCTCCACCAAGGTGGGGTGGGAGGGCTACGATGTGCCGCTGGAGCGGGACAACTGGCCGCTGCTGGCCCCCAGTCCCATCCCCTGGAGCCCGCGCAACCAGGTGCCCCGCGAATGCACGCAGGAGGACATGGCACGCATCACCGCCGAGTTCGTCGCCGCTACCCGCATGGCGGATGAGGCGGGCTTCGACATGGTGGAGCTGCACGCCGCCCACGGCTACCTGCTGTCGGCCTTCATCTCGCCCCTGACCAACAAGCGCAGCGATGCCTATGGCGGCGACATCCACGGCCGCGCCCGCTTCCCGCTGGAGGTGTTCCGCGCCATGCGGGCGGTCTGGCCCGGGCACAAGCCCATGTCGGTCCGCATCTCCGCCACCGACTGGCACGAGGACGGGCTGACGGCCGACGAGGCGGTGACGCTCGCCCGCCTGTTCCGGGAGGCCGGTGTCGATCTGGTGGACGTTTCGGCCGGCCAGACCAGCGCGGAGGCGAAGCCGGTCTACGGCCGCATGTTCCAGACGCCCTTCAGCGACCGCATCCGCAACGAGGCCGGCGTGCCGACCATGGCTGTCGGGAACATCTTCGAGCACGACCACGTCAACTCGATCATCGCTTCGGGCCGTGCCGACCTGGTGGCGCTGGCCCGGCCGCACCTGTCGGACCCGTACTTCACCCTGCATGCCGCGGCCCAGCTGCGCCACGACCGCCAGCCCTGGCCGCGCCAGTACCTCTCGGGCCGCGCCCAGTATCTGCGCAACGTCGAGCGCGACCTCGACATGGCGATCTCGGTATGAGGGGCATGGCAGCGATGATGGGGTGCGTGCTTCGACAGGCTCAGCATGAGGGGGTTGTTGCTGCTCCCAGCCAAGCTTGCACCGGCAGAGATCGGGAGTGCCTGGCATCCCCCTTCCCTCATCCTGAGCTTGTCGAAGGACGCACCACGCCCCAGCCGCTCGCGGAGGCGATCCCATGAGCCTCGGCGGAAAGCACGCCCTCATCACCGGCGGCAGCCGCGGCATCGGCCTCGCCATCGCCGAGGCGCTGGCCGGCGCCGGGGCGCGAGTGACGATCCTCGGCCGCACGGAAGAGAGCCTGCGCGCGGCGGCGGAGCGCATCGGCGCCGGCTGGACCGTGGCGGACGTGACCGACGGGCCGGCCCTGCGCACGGCCGTGGCGGCGGCGGGCGCGATCGACATCCTGGTCAACAATGCGGGCGGCGCCGACAGCAAGCCCTTCAAGCGGCTGGAGGAGTCGGACCTCCGGCGCATGCTCGATTTGAACCTGATGAGCGCCTTCACCGCCACCCAGGCCGTGCTGCCCGGCATGGTGGAGCGGGGCTGGGGCCGGGTGGTCAATATCGCCAGCACCGCCGGTCAGAAGGGCTATGCCTATGTCGCGCATTACTGCGCCGCCAAGCACGCCGTCATCGGCCTGACCCGCGCCCTGGCGGTGGAGGTCGCGAAATCGGGCGTGACGGTGAACGCGGTCTGTCCCGGCTATGCCGACACCGACCTGCTGCGCGACAGCGTCGCCAATGTCAGGGCCAAGACCGGCCTCTCGGAGGAGGACGCGCTCGCCCGCATGCTGGCCGCCGTGCCGCAGGGCCGCGCCGTGGCGCCCGCGGAGGTGGCGGCGGCCGTGCTCTGGCTCTGCGGCCCGGGCTCATCAGGCATCACCGGCCAGTCGATCGGCGTGAACGGGGGGGAGGTGACGTGAGCGACGCCCTGGAGCAGGCCGTTCCGGAACCGGAACGATACATCGACCACGAGACCGCCGCCCGGCCCGGCGACCATCGCGACCTGCGCCTCTGGCTGCGGCTGCTGAGCCTGACCACGCTGGTGGAGAACGAGGTGCGCGGCAATCTGCGCGTCGCCTTCGACACCACCCTGCCGCGCTTCGACTTCCTGGCGGCATTGCACAAGGCCAACGGAGCGCTGACCATGGGCGACCTGTCGCGCCGGCTGATGGTTTCGAACGGCAATGTCACCGGCCTCGCCGAACGGCTGGTGGAGGAGGGGCTGGTGCTGCGCAGCCGGGCGAAGGAGGACAAGCGCACCCAGCTGGTCGCCCTCACGCCCAAGGGCCGTCAGGAGTTCGAGCGCATGGCGGCGCGGCACGAGGAATGGATCGCCGCCGCCTTCGCCGGCCTATCAGACCGCGATGCCGCCACCCTGATGGATCTGCTGGGCCGGGCCAAGGACAGCGTCCGCCGCAGCCTCACCCCTCCCTCCGATCGGCTTCCAACAGCGCCGCAGTCCGCTTTGCCGTCCCCTCTCCCAGGGGGAGAGGGACAGGGAGAGGGGGTACGGGATCGCGGAGCAGGGGCGAACTTCAATGAAGTGCCTCTCCCCGACCCTCTTACCCCCTCACCCCCGCCCTCTCCCGCTGGGAGAGGGGGAATGGATGCGCGAGCTGAGGAGACGCAAACGCCCCGGGAGACCACCCCATGACCGACCGCAGCTTCCTGCGCTGGCCTTTCTTCGAGCCCCGCCACGCCGAACTGGCCGACAGGCTGGATGGCTGGGCGGCCGAGCGCGTGCCCGGGCTGGTCGACCATCACGATGTCGACGGCAGCTGCTTGCGCTTGGCGGCCGCTCTGGGCGAGGCGGGCTGGCTGGCGCTGGCCGCCCCCGGCGCGGGAGAAAAGTTCGACGTGCGCTCGATCTGCCTGGCGCGCGAGACCCTGGCCCGGCATTCGGGCCTGGCCGACTTCGCCTTCGCCATGCAGGGGCTGGGCACCGGCGCCATCACCCTGTTCGGCACCCCGGAGCAGAAGTCCAGGTTCCTGCCCGAGGTCCGCGCCGGGCGCTGTCTCGCCGCCTTCGCCCTGTCTGAGAGGGATGCGGGCTCCGACGTGGCGGCCATGGCGACGGTGGCGCGGCCCGTCACCGGCGGCTACGCCATCGATGGCGAGAAGACCTGGATATCCAACGGCGGCATATCGGGCCAGTATGTCGTCTTCGCCAGGAACGGCGACGCGAAGGGCGTCAGCGCCTTCGTCGTGCCGGCCGACACAGCAGGCCTGACGATCGCCGAGCGCATCGACGTCATCGCTCCGCATCCGCTCGCCACCTTGCGTTTCCGGGATTGTTTCGTTCCCGAGACGAACCGGCTGGGCAAGGACGGGCAGGGGATGCGGATCGCGCTGGCGACGCTGGACGTGTTCCGCCCCTCGGTCGGCGCCGCCGCACTGGGCTTCGCGCGACGCGCGCTGGACGAGGCGGCGGGCCGCTGCCTGTCGCGCCGCATGTTCGGCGGCGTCTTGGCGGACCAGCAGCTGGCCCAGGCCATGCTGGCGGAGATGGCGCTGGACGTCGACGCCTCGGCCCTTCTGGTCTACCGCGCCGCCTGGACCAAGGACCGGCCGGACCTGTCGGGAGCCGACCGCATCACCCGCGAGGCCGCCATGGCCAAGCTGCACGCCACCGAGACCGCCCAGGCTACCATCGACAAGGCGGTGCAGCTCTTCGGCGGCATGGGCGTCCAAAGCGGCGTGAAGGTGGAGGAGCTGTACCGGGAGATCCGGGCGCTGCGCATCTATGAGGGGGCGTCCGAGGTGCAGAAGATCGTCATCGCCCGCCAGCTGCTGGCCGGCTACCAGGAGGCCGCCCCTTGAGCGCCGATTTCCGCATCCTGCAGCCGCCCGGCTGGGCCAAGCCCAAGGGCTACGCCAACGGCATCGCCGCGCGCGGGACATTCGTGCTGACCGGCGGCCAGATCGGCTGGAACGCCGACTGCGTGTTCGAGACGGACGATTTCCTCGGCCAGGTGCGTCAGGCGCTGGCGAACGTGGTGGCCGTCGTGCGCGCCGCCGGCGGCGGGCCCGAGCACATCGCCCGCCTCACCTGGTACGTCACGGACATCGAGGCCTACCGCGCCTGCCTGAAAGACCTCGGCCCAATCTACCGCGACATCATGGGCCGCAACTTCCCGGCCATGACCCTGGTCCAGGTGGTCGCCCTGGTCGAGCCCCGCGCCAAGGTGGAGATCGAGGGCACGGCGGTGCTGCCGGAATGAGGCTGGCGGGCCCAAGGGTCCGTTAGATGATTGCTGGGGGGCTGAGACCTCACCATCCGTCATCCCGGCGAAAGCCGGGAACCAGTGGTTGCAGCCATGCGCCGTCGATGAAGCACGCCCATGCACTCCAGAAGAGATTATCGATGGATGGTAGGGAGCGCTGCATCGCTCGCATCCCACTGCAACCCCTGGGTCCCGGCCTGCGCCGGGATGACGGTTCAGAGGGGTGGCCGCCGGTGAGAACCAGACCAGCGGTTCCCTTGCATTCGTCACCGCAGCATCGGCCACAGCGTCGCCGCCAGGGCGGCGCCCATGGCGATGTTGAACCATTTCAGCCTGATAGGATCGGACAGGAATCCCCTCAGCGCCACGCCGCAGCCGGCCCAGACCAGCACGGCCGGGGTCGCCACCACCACGAATACCCCGGCGACGATGACAACGGTCAGGAACGGGTGCGCCGGGTCGGCGTAGACGGCCATGGCGCTCAGCGCCACCACCCAGCCCTTGGGATTGATCCACTGGAAGCCGGCCGCCTCCAGGAAGTTGGGCGGCCGCGCCTCCGCCTCACCGCCCATGCTGCGGGCCATGGCGATGCGCCAGGCGAGGTACAGGAGATAGAGGGCGCCGCCGATCTTCAGCCCCAAATGCAGCGCCGGCACCGCCGACAGCAGCGCGCCCAGCCCCAGCCCCACCGCCAGCAGCAGGAAGCCGTAGCCCAGCGTGATCCCGAACACCTGCGGCAGCGTGCGCACCAGCCCGAAATTGGCGCCGGACGCCAGCACCATGAAATTGTTCGGCCCCGGTGTAACCGAGGCGACGAAGGCGTAGACGGCGAGGGCCAGCAGCGTGTCTGGGCTCATGGGGCTCCTCCGTCCGAGCATTGGGCCGGGATGTTAATGGTGAGATTAGCACCGGGTCGGCGGGCATACCTGTTCTTCCCGGGCAGGGCAGGCTTGCCGAAGCGTCGGCACCGCTGTGCCCCCTCTCCCCCCGGGAGAGGGGACGGCAGTTCGGCCCGATGGGCACTGCTCCCTCTCTGTGGCAGAGGAATACTCGCCTCAAACCCGCTCCAGCAGCAGCGCCACGCCCTGGCCGACGCCGACGCAGAGCGTCGCCAGCGCGCGACGGCCGCCGCCCTCGGCGATCCCCCGCGCGGCGGCCCCGGCGATGCGGGCGCCGGTCATGCCCAGCGGGTGGCCCAGAGCGATGCCGCCGCCGCGCGGGTTCACCACACCGGTGTCGTCGGGCAGGCCCCAGGCGCGGGTGCAGGCCAGGACCTGGGCGGCGAAGGCCTCGTTCAGCTCGATCAGGTCGAGGTCGGCGACGGAGAGGCCGTGGCGGGCCAGCAGCTTGGCCGTGGCGGGCACCGGGCCGATGCCCATCACGCGCGGCTCCACCCCGGCGCTGGCGGCGCCCACCACGCGGGCCAGGGGAGTGAGCCCGAAGCGCTTCACCGCCGCCTCGCCGGCCAGCAGCAGGGCGGCGGCGCCGTCATTGACGCCCGAGGCGTTGCCCGCCGTCACCGTGCCGCCCTCGCGCAGGATCGGCTTCAGCGCCGCCAGCTTCTCGATCGACGTGGCGCGCGGATGCTCGTCGCGCTCGACCGCCACCTCCGCCTTGCCCTGGCGCACGGTGACGGGCGCGATCTCGCCCGCGCGCCAAGCCTCCGACGCGGCGGCGCGTTCCTGGCTGCGCAGCGCGTAGGCATCCTGGTCGGGGCGGGACACGCCGTACCGCGCCGCCACCTCCTCCGCCGTCTCGGGCATGGCGTGGGTGCCGTATGCTGCCGCCAGGGCGGGGTTGACGAAGCGCCAGCCGATGGTCGTGTCGTGGATCTCGGGCGAGCGGGAGAAGGGCTGGTCAGGCTTCGCCATGACCCAGGGCGCCCGCGTCATGCTCTCCACCCCGCCGGCCACGACCACTTCCGCCTCGCCCAGCCGGATGGCGCGGGCGCCATGAATTACCGCCTCCAGCCCCGAGGCGCAGAGCCGGTTCAGCGTCACGCCCGGCACCTCGACCGGCAGCCCTGCCAGCAGCGCCGCCATGCGCGCGACGTTGCGGTTATCCTCCCCCGCTTGGTTGGCGCAGCCCAGCGCCACCTCGTCGATGGCGGCGGGGTCGAGGCCGGGAGCCCGGCCCAGCAGCGCGCGGATGGCGTGCGCCGCCAGATCGTCGGGCCGCACCGGGGACAGGGCGCCGCCCTGCCGGCCGATGGGGGTGCGGACATAGGCGCAGATGTAGGCGTCGCTCATGGAATCTTCCCATGCCGGGGGCGGGCCGATAGTTTAACCCTAAACCATCTCTCGGGGGAGACTATGACCATGGCCGACGCACCCACCACCGCCCAGCATTTCCGCCTGGAGATCGCCGACGGGCTGGCGCGGGTGACGCTGGACCGGCCGGAGAAGAAGAACCCGCTGACCTTCGAGAGCTATGCCGAGCTGCGCGACTTCTTCCGCGGGCTGGTCTACCGCGTCGACGAGGTGCAGGCGGTGGTGATCTCGGGGGCCGGGGGCAATTTCTGCTCCGGCGGCGACGTGTTCGAGATCATCGAGCCGCTGACCAAGATGGACATGAAGGAGCTACTGGCCTTCACCCGCATGACCGGCGATCTGGTGAAGGCGATCCGCGCCTGCCCGCAGCCGGTGCTGTCGGCGGTGGAGGGCATCTGCGTCGGCGCCGGCGCCATCATCGCCATGGCGTCCGACCTGCGCTTCGCGGCCCCCACGGCCAAGTGCGCCTTCCTCTTCACCCGGGTGGGGCTGGCCGGCTGCGACATGGGCGCCTGCGCGATCCTGCCCCGCATCATCGGCCAGGGCCGCGCGGCCGAGCTGCTCTATTCCGGCCGGGTGATGACCGCCGAAGAGGGCCAGGCCTGGGGCTTCTGGAACGAGCTGGTGGAGGCGGATCGCCTGCACGCCCGGGCCGAGGAGTATGCCCGCATGCTGATGGCCGGCCCGCGCTTCGCCCACATGATGACCAAGACCATGCTGAACCAGGAATGGAACATGGGCCTGGACCAGGCGATCGAGGCCGAGGCCCAGGCCCAGGCCATCTGCATGCAGACCGCCGACTTCCGCATCGCCTTCGAAGCCTTCGCGGCCAAGGCCAAGCCGGTGTTCGAGGGGCGGTGATGGGGCGGATGGCGCCGCCAATCCAGTAGGTCTCCACCGTCGGCCCCACCCCAACCGTCATCCCGGCGCAGGCCGGGACCCAGGGGTTGCAGCAATCCAGGGTCGATGAAGCATGCCTCAGGTCGCATGGAGCGCAGCGCAATGCGACATGCTCCGGCCGGAGTGTCGCATTACGCCTGCGGCTCCATGCGACCTACGAACCACACCGGTGCTGCATCTGGCGCATCCCGCTGCAACCCCTGGGCCCCGGCCTGCGCCGGGGTGACGGGGAAGGTGAAGCGGCACGGCCTATCTCCGACCTCCACTCGACCCTCACCCCTCCGGCCGGGTCGCCTCGATCTCGTCCAGCACGGCGTCGGGGGCGACGTCCTGGGTGATCTCGTGCAGCTCGTCGTCGGCGTCGGTGCGGATGCCGAAATGATTGGTGAGGGCGGAGACCATGGTGACCAGCTTGGTCACCTCGTGCTCGGCCAGCAGACTGATCTGCAAATCCAGATCGGCGCGCTTGTCGGCCTGCGCCTGCATGCGGTTCTGGCTGATGAGCACGAAGGTGGAGAGGAAGATCGCCTCCACCGACGCCCACATGGCCAGCACGACGAAGCTCTCGTCCCACTTGGGCACGCCGGGGATCCAGCCCAGGTTCGCCACGATCCAGAAGCCGAAGAAGGCGAGGTGGAGGTAAACGAAAAGCATGCTGCCGGTGAAGCGGGTGATGGCCTCGGCCACCTTCTCCTGCAGGCCGGCCCGCCGCTCCTCCTCACGCCGTCGGCGGTGCAGCGCCTGGATGTTGCGCTCCAGCACCGAACTCAGCCCCGGCGGATGCGCCGGCGGCGCCACCGGCCCGCCGCGCCGGACATGCGCCCGCCCGCCCGGCGCCTGCCCGTCCGTCCCGCTCCGCCCCGTCGCCCGTCCGGCGCCGTCCATGGTCGCCTCCGTCCTCATCTACTCTGGTTCAGGAGAACCTGATGTATG
Organism: Azospirillaceae bacterium; assembly: GCA_035626475.1. Lineage (GTDB taxonomy): Bacteria > Pseudomonadota > Alphaproteobacteria > Azospirillales > Azospirillaceae > DASPKT01. Next base: position 26,142 of record DASPNP010000016.1, on the reverse strand, counting down.
GGCGGCGGGTTCCGAACGGCGTCAGGGCAGCGGCGCGAACCTGCCCTTGCTCCAGCGGTACATGACGTAGTCGGCCTTGGTCCGGTCGCCGCGAGAGTCGTATGAGATCGGGCCCAGCACGGTCTGGTACTCGCCCTGGCGCAGCGCGGCGGCGACCTTCGGCCCGTCGGTCGACTTGGCCTTCTCCGCCGCCTGCGCCCAGACCTGCAGGGCGGCGTAGGAATAGAGCGCATAAGGGGCGGGGTCGTAGCCCGCCGCCCTGAAGCGGGCGACGACGTCCCGGGCCGCGGTGCCGCCCAGCACGTCGGCGCCGTAGGTCATCAGCAGCCCCTCGCCGGCTTCGCCCGCGATGGCCCAGAACTCGTCGGTGGCCAGCGTGTCGCCGGAGACGAACTGCGCCGCCAGACCGGCCTCGCGCGCCTGGCGGACCAGCAGCCCCGCGTCGGCATAGACGCCGCCGAAGAACACGGCGTCGACCTCAGCCGCCTTCAGCCGTGTGACCAGGGCGGTGAAGTCGCGCTCGCCCGAGGTGAGGCTGCCGTACAGCGCCTCGGTCAGGCCCTGGCGGTTCATGGCGGCCTTGACCGCGTCGGCCAAGCCCTTGCCGTAGGTGGTCTGGTCATGGACCAGCGCCACCTTGCGGCCCTTGTATTGACGCGCCAGCCAGGCGCCGGCGACCTCGCCCTGCTGGTCGTCGCGGCCGCAGGTGCGGAACACGGTGTCGAGGCCCCCGGCCGTCACCTCGGGCGAGCTGGCGGTGGGGGTGATGACCACCACCCCCTCCTCGGCATAGACGCGGGAGGCGGGGATGGTCGTGCCGGTCTGCAGGTGCCCCACCACCATGACCGCGCCGCCGGTGACCAGCCGGTTGGCGACGGCCACGGCCTGGTTCGCCACGCCGGCATCGTCGGCCACGGTCAGCGCCAGCTTCTCCCCCAATACGCCGCCGGCCGCGTTGATGTCGGCCACCGCCTGTTCCGCGCCCCGGCGCAGATGCTCGCCCACGGCGGCGACCGGGCCGCTCAGCGGGGCGGCGAAGCCTACCCGGGTCTCGGCATGGGCCAGGGACGGCAGCAGCGCCGCGAGGAGGGCGAGGGCGGGCAGGCGCAGGGCGGACATCGGGACGGGGAACCCCTAGTGGATGAACTTCACGACCGCGAAGCCGCCCACCAGGAGGATCAGAAAGATGGTGGTCAGCAGGGTCAGGCGCTTCTCCACGAAGGCGCGGATCGGCTCGCCATACTTCCACAGAAGCGCCGCCACCAGGAAGAACCGCATGGAGCGCGAGATCACCGAGGCGACGCTGAACTCCAGCAGGTCGAACTGGGTCATGCCGCTGGCGATGGTCAGCAGCTTGTAGGGGATGGGCGTCATGCCCTTGGCGATGATGATCCAGGCGCCGTACTGGTCGAAATCGGCCTTCATCGCCTCGTAGGCGGCCATCAGCCCGTAGGTGTCGAAGACCCAGCGGCCGATGCTCTCGAACAGGAAATAGCCGATCGCGTAGCCGAAATAGCCGCCGATCACCGAAGCGACGGTACAGACCCCGGCCAGCAGAAAGGCCCGCTCCCGGGCCGCCAGCACCATGGGGATCAGCATGATGTCGGGCGGGATGGGGAAGAAGCTGCTCTCCGCGAAGGAGACGGCGGCCAGCGCCCAGAGCGCGTGCCGGCTGCCGGCCAGACGCATGGTCCAGTCGTAGAGGGGCTTGATGATCACGGTCGGGTTTCCCGGGGAAAGGTGGCCCTGCTTAACAGCCCCACAGGCATCATGGCAATCCGGCGCGGTCGGAGCATCCGCGCGGGAGCCCCGACGGAGGGGCCGGACCTGACCGAAAGGCCAGGGCATGCGGCGACGCCAGCGCTGCCATGCGACTTTGCCGCTGGCTCCCGCCCCGGGTGTGACCATTATCACAGGCGCATCGGGCCGGATCGCGGCTCAACTCAGGCGGACGACACGCGACCCAAGGCGAGCGGACAGCGAACGCAGCCCCATCCTACCGGCGCCCAGGGCCCCGGCCGGAGCGGTCCTCCCCATCCCCACGGACATGACATGGCTCAAGCGGCCACGGCCGGCGGCGTCACCGCCACCGGCGACACCCATGCGACCTCCTCCTTCGGCGCCCTGTTCCTGGGCGCCATCGGCGTGGTCTTCGGCGACATCGGCACCAGCCCCCTCTACGCCATGAAGGAGGCCTTCTCCGGCGCGCACCCGCTGCCGGTGGACCGGATGCACGTGCTCGGCGTGACATCGCTGGTGTTCTGGACGGTGCTGACGGTGGTGACGGTCAAGTACGTCGCCATCATCATGCGCGCCGACAACAGGGGCGAGGGCGGCAGCCTTTCGCTGCTGGCGCTGCTGCAGAAGGCGGTGGCCGACCGGCCGGGGCTGCTGGCGCTGGTCGGCACGCTGGGCATCTTCGCCGCGGCCCTGTTCTACGGCGACGCCGCCATCACGCCCGCCATCTCGGTCTTGAGCGCGGTGGAGGGGCTGCGGGTGGTGCGGCCGGAGCTGAGCCCCTTCATCCTGCCGCTGGCCGTCGTGATCATGCTGGTCCTGTTCAGCATCCAGTCGCACGGCACGGCGGCGCTGGGCGCCATGTTCGGCATCATCACCCTGGCCTGGTTCGTCGTGCTGGCGGTGCTGGGCGTGCGCGGCATCGTGCAGGCGCCGGGCGTGCTGGCCGCGCTCAGCCCGCATTACGCCATCGCCTTCCTGCTGCATGACGGCTGGATCGGCTTCCTGGCGCTGGGCTCGGCCGTGCTGGCGGTGACGGGCGCGGAGGCGCTGTACGCCGACATGGGCCATTTCGGCCGGCTGCCGATCCGGCTGGGCTGGAGCCTGATCGTCTGGCCGGCGCTGATCCTGAACTATCTGGGCCAGGGCGCGCTGCTGCTGACCAACCCGGCCGCCGCCGCCAACCCCTTCTTCCTGATGGCGCCCGGCTGGGCCGGCATGCCGCTGCTGATCCTGGCGACCTGCGCCACCATCATCGCGGCGCAGGCGGTCATCACCGGCGCCTTCTCCGTCACCCGCCAGGCGATGCAGCTGGGCTACCTGCCGCGCATGGAGGTGGTACACACCTCGGAGCGCGAGCGCGGGCAGATCTACATGCCCTTCGTCAACTGGACCCTGATGCTGGCCGTCATCGCCCTGGTGCTGGGCTTCGGCAGCTCCACCAGCCTCGCCGCCGCCTATGGCGTCGCGGTGACCGGCACCATGGTCATCACCACCATCCTGGTCTCGCTGCTGGCCTGGCACGTCTGGGGCTGGCGCAGCCGCTTCGCCTGGGCGCTGATGGGGCTGTTCCTGGTGGTGGAGGCCGCCTACTTCCTGGCGACCGCCACCAAGATCACCCATGGCGGCTGGTTCCCGCTGGCGGCCGGCGCCGGAATCTACCTGGTGCTGACCACCTGGAAGCAGGGCCGCCGCCTGATGCAGGAGCGGCAGAAGGACGACGCCCTGCCGCTGGAGCAGTTCCTGTGCTCGGTATCGGAGCGCGTGGTGCGGGTGCCGGGCACGGCGGTGTTCCTCACCTCGGCCTCGGCCGACGACGTGCCCATGTCGCTGCTGCACAACCTCAAGCACAACCATGTCCTGCACGAGCGGGTGGTGGTGCTGACGGTGGTGACCGACGAATCGCCCCGGGTCTGCCAGTCCCGCCGGCTGCGGTCACAGGCGGTGCGGCCCGACGTGTTCCGCATCACCATCCATTACGGCTTCATGGAGGACCCCGACATCCCCAAGGCGCTGGCGAACGCCCGCCTGTCGGAGCTGGGCTTCGACTACGAGCCGATGCGCACCTCCTACTTCCTGACCCGCGAGACGGTGATCGCGGCGCGTGAGCCGGGCATGCCGATGTGGCGGGAGCGGCTGTTCGCCTTCCTGACCCGCACCGCCACGACCAAGGCCGACTTCTTCCACCTGCCGCTGAACCGCGTGGTGGAGATGGGCGGCCACGTCGAGATCTGAGGCCCCGGACCCGGGACATGGCCTAATACGATGGTCGGGGTGCCGCCGCGCGGCATGGCGCACATCCTGTCGATCCATTAAGGATAGGGGCTGTACGGCAGCGCGCGGGTGAGGGCGGGACCGATGGGTCCGGAGCAGGGTCTGGTGGAGGAGAAGGGACGGCTTGCCGAACTCGAGGCGCGGATCGCCGCGCTCGAGGCGGAGAACGCGCGCCTGCGCGGTCGCCCCGGCGGCGCCAGCGACGCCGAGACCATCCTCTCCAGCATCTCCGACGGCGTGCTGGTCTTCGACCGCGACTGGCGCTTCGTCTATCTGAACGCCGCGGCCGAGCGGCTCCTGGGCAGCGGCCGCGACGAGCTGCTGGGCCGCGTCCAGTGGGAGGTCTACCCGGCCACGCTGGGCACCCCGGTCGAGGGCCATTACCGGCAGGTCATGGAGACGCGCCGCCCGGCCGCCTTCGAGAACCATTACGCCCCCTGGGACCGCTGGTTCGAGCTGCGGATCGACCCGGTCGCGGACGGCGGCATCATCGTCTATTTCCGCGACGTCACCGAGCGCAAGCGCACCGAGGAGCGGCTGCAGGCCAGCGAGGCCCTGGCCCGTGCCCGGCTGGACGAGCTGGAGGCGATCTACGCCTCGGCCCCCGTGGGCCTGTGCATCCTGGACCGCGACCTGCGCTACCTGCGCATCAACGAGCGGCTGGCGGAGACCAACGGCATCCCGGCCGAGGCGCATCTCGGCCGCACCATCCGCGAGCTGCTGCCCGGCATCGCCGACGAGGCCGAGGCCATCGCCCGGCCGATCTTGGAGACCGGCCTGCCCGCGATCGACATCGAGCTGACGGGCGAGACCCCGGCCCGGCCCGGCGAGATCCGCACCTGGGTCGAGTCCTGGCTGCCCATCCGCGACCGCGACGGCGGCATCACCGGCATCAGCGTCGTCGCCCAGGAAGTCACGGAGGCGAGGCGGGTCCAGGCCGAGCTGCGCGAGACGGCTGAGCGCCTGACCGTCGCCATGGATGCCGGCCGGCTGGGCGACTGGAGCTGGGACGCCGCCAGCGGCGCCACCCGCCTGTCGCCCCGCGCCCTGGCGCTGTTCGGGGTCGACGCGGAGGTCGGGCAAAGCTGGGACCGCCTGCGGGATTTCCTGGCGCCGGAGGACCGCGCCGCCGCCGCCGAGAGCTTCGCCCGGGCACTGGCGGGCGCCGACGACTACGCCGCCGAGTTCCGCATCATCAGGCCGGACGGCACGCAGGTCACGGTGGCCTCCCAGGGCCGGGTGCAGCGCGACGCCTCCGGCGCGTTGACCGGCATGGTCGGCGTGCTGCGCGACGTGACCGAGGAGCGCGCCGCGGCGGCCGCCTTGAGGGCCAGCGAGGCCAAGCTGGCGGGCGTGCTGGAGAGCGTGTCGGACGGCTTCTACGCGCTGGATTCCGACTGGCGCTTCACCGTCTTCAACGCCGCCGCCGAGCGCTATTTCGGCAAGAGCCGCGAGGAGGTGCTGGGGCGCCGCGTCTGGGACGTCTACCCCGACGCCAGGGGCACCATCTTCGAGGAGCGCTACACACCGGTCATGGAGGGGCGCCGCAGCATCACCTTCGAGACCCGGTCGGTGGCGCGGCCGGACCGGATGGTGGAGATGCGCGCGGCGCCGCTGCGGGGCGGCGGCATCGCCGTCGCCTTCACCGACATCACCGAGCGCAAGCAGGCCGAGGCGGCCCTCCGCGAGAGCCGGGAGCGCCTGGACCTCGCCGTCGACGCCCACGGCATCGGCATCTTCGACTGGCATGTCCAGACCGGCCGGGTGATCTGGTCGGCGGAGGAGGAGCGGCTGTTCGGGCTGGAGCCCGGCACCTTCGGCGGCGACATCGACCATTGGGCCGGCTTCGTGCTGCCCGAGGATCTGCCGCGCATGCAGGCGCACATGACGGCCGCGATGGAGGCCCGGCGCGAGCGGCTGGACTTTGCCTTCCGCATCCGGCGCCCCGACGGCGCCGTGCGCCACATCGAGGGGGCGGCGCGCTTCCTCTATGCCGAGGACGGCACGCCGCTGCGCATGGTCGGCACCAATGCCGACGTGACCGAGCGGGCGCTGGCCGAGGAGCATCGCCGCCTGCTGGTGGACGAGCTGAACCACCGGGTCAAGAACACGCTCGCCATCGTGCAGGGGCTGGCGCAGCAGACCTTCCGCGATCCGGCCACTCGGTGCGAGCGCGACGCCTTCGAGGGGCGGCTGGCGGCCCTGGCGACGGCGCACAACGTGCTGACGCGCGAGAACTGGCATTCCGCCGATCTGGGCGAGATCGTCCGCGACGCGCTGACCGCCCACGGCGCCGCCCCGCACCGGCTGCTGCTGCGGGGCCCGCCGGTGCGGCTGGAGCCGAAGACCGCGGTCACCCTCGCCATGGCGCTGCACGAGCTGGGCACCAACGCCACCAAGTACGGCGCCCTGTCCGTGCCCGGCGGCCGCGTCTCGGTCGCCTGGAGCGTCGCCCCGGACCAGGAGCGCGGGCGCACCCGCCTGTCGCTTCTCTGGACGGAGACGGGCGGCCCGATCGTGGCGCCCCCGGCGCGCCGCGGTTTCGGGTCGCGCATGATCGAAAGAGCGCTGGCGGCTGAGCTGGACGGCGCGGTAAGACTGGATTTCAGGCCCGAAGGGGTCGTCTGCGGGATCGAGGCGCGCCTGCGCGAGGCCGGCGCCCCCGTGGGAACCGAGTGAGGAGCAACGCCATGACGGACTTCTCCGGCCGGAGCATCCTTCTGGCAGAGGACGAGCCGATCGTCGCCATGATGGTCGAGGACATGCTGCTGGACCTGGGCGCCCGCGTCATCGGCCCCGCCGCCAGCGTGGGCAAGGCGCTGGATCTCGCGCGTGCCGGCGGGATCGACGCCGCGGTGCTGGACGTGAACCTCAACGGCGAAACCTGCCATCCCATCGTCGACGTGCTGCGCGCCGCCGGCGTGCCCATGGTGGTGGCGACCGGCTACGACCAGCCGGACCTGGGCGACCGCACCGGGATCGAGCTGATCCAGAAGCCCTACCGCCGCGAGCACCTCGCCGCCGCGGTCGAGCGCGCGCTCGCCGCCAGCCGCAGCGCCAAGGTCTGAAGCCGGACTCCACGAAGATTCATTTGATTCCTTACCGGTTTGCCCCATCCTCCTTCCCAAGGAAGTAATTCCAAATCGGGTCGGGGGCTTGGCATGGCGGGGTTGGGGATCAGGACGACGCTCATCGCCGTCATCATGGCGCTGGGCGGGCTGCTGCTGTTGACGTCCGGCTCGGGCTGGGTGGCCCTGGACCGGGCCAACGAGGACCTGAAGGGGGTCTATGAGGAGCGGGTCGTGCCGCTCCGCGACCTGAAGGTCATCTCCGACGCCTACGCCGTCTTCGTGGTGGACGCCTCGCACAAGGTGCGCAACGGCAACTTCACCTGGGAGGAGGGGCTGGCCAGCGTCCGGCAGGCGGTCGAGGACATCCGCACCAACTGGCAGAACTATCTGAACCGCGGCAACTTCAGCCCCGCGGAACAGGCGCTGAACGACCAGGTGCGCCGCCAGTTCACCTCCGCCGACGCCGCCATCGCCGAGCTGACCGGCATCCTGGAGCGGCGCGACGGCGCGGCGCTGGACCGCTTCGTGAAAGAGCGCCTGTACCAGACCATCGACCCGCTCAGCGCGACCGTCACCCAGCTGATCGACAAGCAGGTGGTGGAGGCCGCCGCCTCCTACGACGCCGCCGAGGCCACCTTCGACCGCGCCAGCCTGATCGCCAAGGCCCTGCTGCTGCTGGCCGCGATCGCCGCAGCCGCCGGCGGCTGGGTCGTGCTGAACCGCGTCGCCCGGCCGCTCGACCGGCTGCAGAGGGCCGTCACCGGGATCGCGGCGGGCAATCTGGCGGTCGACGTCTCGGACAAGGACCGGAAGGACGAGATCGGCGCCATCGCCAACGCGGTCGCCGGCGTGGTCGCCGTGCTGCACGACCTGCACGGCGAGATGATGCGCCTCAGCGGCCTCAGCCAGGAGGCGAGAGCCCGCAAGCATGCCGGCGAGCCGAACTTCGGCGGCGCCTACCGCGACATGCTGAATTTGCTGCGCGAGACCGGCACCGCCTTCAGCCAGGTGGGCGACCAGGCGACCCAGGTGGCGGTCGCCGCCGGCCAGGCCAGCACCGCCGTCAGCCAGGTGGCCGACGGCGCCCAGACCCAGACCGAGGATCTGGACCAGGTCGTCACCGCCATCAGCCAGTCCGCCCAGAGCATCGCCCACGTCTCCGACAGCACCCGGCTGGCGTCGGAGGCGGTGCGCACCGCCAGCGGCTTCACCGCCAAGGGCAAGGACGAGATGACCCGGCTGCTGAAGGTGTCGGAGACGGTGGCCGAGAACAGCCGCCGCATCGGCCGCATCACCGAGGCCATCACCCAGATCGCGGTCAAGACCAACATCCTGGCCGTCAACGCCTCGATCGAGGCGGCGCGGGCCGGCGAGCACGGGCGCGGCTTCGAGGTGGTGGCGGAGGAGGTCGGCAAGCTGGCCGACAACGCCGCCGAGGCCGCCAAGCAGATCCGCGACATCGTCGAGGCCGCCGCGACCATGGCGGACGAGGGCATGAGCGTCACCATGTCCGTCGTCGCCATGATGGAGGAGATCGCCGACCAGGTCTCCCAGGTCGACCGCATGTTCCACTCCGTCGCCTCGGCCATGGAGCAGCAGCAGGCCAGCATCAAGGACATCGAGCGCAATGTCGGCAGCGTCCGGCTGGTGGCGTCCAAGAACGCGGCGGCGTCGGAGGAGATCACCTCCACCATGATCCAGCTCTCGCGCCTCGCCGAGGAGACGCGGCGCCAGGTCTCCCGCTTCCGGGTCGCCTGATCCATGGCGGCGGGCCCGGGCTCCCCGGACCTGCTGGACCGCTCCGCTTCCGGCGGCGCCGGGGGCGGCACCACCATGCTCGCCCGCCGGCTGCTGGAGGATGTCCGCCGCAAGAGCGGCATCCGCCACGAGCGCGCGGTGGAGCGCAAGCTGGAGCGCATCCTGGCGGTGATCCCGTCGGCGGCGCTGGACGGCTGGGTGGCCCTCATCGAGGCCTCGCCGCCCGACAGCCCGGACTGGCTGAGCCTGATCGAGAGCCTCACCGTCCACGAGACCTATTTCTTCCGCGACCCGCCGCAGCAGGAGCAGCTGCGCCGCACCGTCCTGCCCGCGCTGATCAAGGCGGCCGCGGCGGAGGGGCGCCGCAACTTGCGCCTCTGGAGCGCCGGCTGCGCCAGCGGGGAGGAGCCCTACACCCTGGCGATCCTGGCGCTGGAGGCGCTGGCCGACCTCCGCCATGCCCGGCGTACGGGGGCGGGGATGGAGACCGACTGGACCGTCGACGTGCTGGGCACCGACATCAGCCGCCACATGGTGACGCTGGCCAAGGGCGGCGCCTATGGCGGGGAGGGGCTGGGCCCCTTCCGCGACCTGCCGCCGGACTATCTGCCCTGGTTCGTGCCGCTGGAAGGCGGGCCGGAGGGTGGGGGCCACGGGCTGCGGCGCGTGCGGGCCGACGCGCGGCGGCTGGTGCGGTTCCGCCAGCACAACCTCGTCTCCGACGCGCCGCCCGAGACCGGCTTCGACCTGGTCTGCTGCCGCAACGTGCTGATCTATTTCGACGAGGAGGGGCGCCGCCGCGCCCAGTCGCAGCTGGCGTCGTCGCTGGCGCCGGGCGGCTGGCTGGTGCTGGGCGCCAGCGACCGCCCCGACCGGCCCGAGCTGTTCGAGCGGGTCATGGGCGAGCGGGCGCTGGCCTACAGGCTGAAGGGGGCGCCGCGATGAGCGCCGTCCACCTGACCTTCCACCAGGAGGAGCGCTGGTTCGCCGTCCCGGTCGGCGACGTGGCCGAGGTGACGGAGGCCGGGCCCGTGGCGCGCCTGCCCTTCAGCCCTGCTTACGTGCGCGGCGTCGCCACCGTCCACGGCCAGGTGCTGCCCAGCATCGACCCGCTGCTGCTGCCGGGCGCGCCCGGCCATGACGCCCGGGGAGGCGATGTGCGCACCCGGCCGGCGGCGCCGCTGCATGTGGTGGTGCGCACCGGCAGGGGACCGATGGCGCTGGGCGCGGGCGGGCTGGGATCGCCGATCGTGCCGGGCGGCGATGCCGAGTTCGACCCCTTCGCCGGCCCGGTCCTGCGCACGGTCGTGGAGGAGGACCGCCGCTACCTGCTGCTGGACCCGGAGCGGATCGAGCTCGCCATGGGCCTGGCCCTGGCCGAGGCGCCGGTTGCCCTCATGCCCGAGCTGGAGCCGCCCGCGTCGTTGCCGGAGCCGATGGCCCGGCTGCTGCTGGCGGAGGTCGGCGGACGGCTGCTGGCGCTGGAAACGGACGGGCTGGCTTATGTGGCGCCGGCGGGCGAGGTGCGGCCGCTGCCCCGGCGCGGCGGCAGGCTGGCCGGCATGGCGCGGCTGCGCGGGCGGGCGGTGCCGCTGCTGGAGCTGCTGGGCCGGCCGTGCGCCGAGGCCCCGCTCGCCATCGTCTACGCCACGGCGCGGGGCGAGCTGGGGGTGCTGGCCGATGCCGTGCGCGGCATGGCGCGGGTGCCGCTGTCGGTCCTGCGGGATGGAACGGTCGAGCTGGGCGGGGCGGTGGTCCCCGTCGCGGGAGGGATGGCGATGATCGAGAACAGCCTGGAGGGCATCGCCCGGCTGGTGCCGGACTGGACGCCGCCCGAGCCGCCGCAGGCGAAGCGGGTCATGCGCCGGCTGGTGCCGCTGCGGGTCGGCGGCCGGCTTTACGCGCTGGAGCTGGGCCGCGTGCGCCGGGTGGTGCCCTTCGCCGGAGCCGCCTCGCTGCCGCCGGCCGATGCCGGGCCGGACGGGGTGTTCGGGCGCGACGGCGACGTCATGCCCTCGGTCGACCTCCGCGCCGTGCTGGGCGAGGGCACGCCGCGCGAGGCCGGCGTGGCGCTGGTGGTGGAGGCGGGCGGCGGCCAGGTGGCGCTGGTCGCCGACGCGGTGCTGCGCATCCGCCGGGTGGCGGAGGATCTCGTCTCGCCGGTGGAGGACGCGCTGACCGAGGCCATGGCCGAGCTGGACGGCGCGCTGGTGCCGCTGCTGCGGCCGGACGGGCTCTACGCCCAGATGCGGGGGGCCGCCGATGCACGCTGAATCCCGGAACGAGGCGGTCCGGCTGCTGCTGGTGGACGACAGCAACTTCATGCGCACCGCCCTGCGCAAGATGATGGAGGGCTGCGGCGACGTGGAGGTGGTGGGCGAGGCGCGCAACGGCGCCGAGGCGATCCGCCTGTTCCGCAAGCTGAAGCCGCACGTCATCGCCATGGACCTCAACATGCCGATCATGGACGGCATCGAGGCGGTGGGCGCCATCCACCGCGAGAAGGGCCCGCCGGTCATCATGGTCTCCAACGAGACCTCGGAGGGCGCCGCCGCCACCATCCGCGCGCTGGAGGCGGGTGCGGTGGATTTCGTGTGCAAGAACAGCAGCTTCATCCGGCTCGACATGGCCTCGATCGAGCGGCAGCTGACCGACAAGGTGCGCCATTGGGGCCAGTGGCGCCGGGCCGCCAGCGGCGGGGCCGAGCCGCGCCCGGCCGAGACGGCGCCGCCCCCGGCGCTGGCTCCGGTTGCCGCCCGCCGGATCGCCCGGCCCGACCTGGTGGTGGTCGGCGTCTCCACCGGCGGCCCGGTGGCGTTGGGCGAGCTGCTGGCGCAGATGGACCGCGCGCCCTGCCCGGTCGTGGTGGCGCAGCACATGCCCGGGACCTTCACCGCCGGTTTCGCCCTGTCGCTGGCCCGCCAGATCGGCCGCCCCGTCTCGGAAGGCGCCGACGGCACGATGCTGGAGGCCGGCACCGTCACCATCCTGCGCGGCGGCGCCGACCATGCCGTGCGCAGGCTCGCCGACGGGCGCCTGATCCTGCGCGCCGTGGCCGACAGCGGCGAGCCGCACCATCCCAGCGCCAACATCCTCTTCGCCTCCGCCGCCGAGGCCGCCCGCGCCCCCGTCGCGATCATCCTGACCGGCATGGGCGAGGACGGCAGCGGCGGCGCCCGGTTCTTGCGCGAGCGCGACCTGCCGGTGCTGGTGCAGGACCCGGCCAGCTGCGCCGTGCCGGGCATGCCGGGCGCCGCCATCCGCGCCGGCCTCGCCACCGACGTCCTTCCGGTCGGCGCCATCGCGCGCAGGCTGAATTCCTGGTTCAATCGATAAGCAGAGAAGTCTGGAGCTCACCCCATGTCGCAGCCCCGCATCCTCATCGTCGACGATTCGATCCTCATGCGGACGATCATCGGCGACATCGTCCGCTCCGACGAGGAGCTGGACCTCGTCGGCTCCGCCGAGAACGGGCAGGTCGCCCTGGAGATGGCGAAGAACCTGAAGCCCGACGTCATCCTGCTGGACATCGAGATGCCCGGCATGTCCGGCCTGGAGGTGATGGAGCACCTGTCGCTGACCTCCCGCGCCAAGGTGATCATCGTCTCCTCCGTCGCCCAGATCGGCAGCCCCGAGGCCAACGAGGCGCGCAGCCTCGGCGCCTTCGAGGTGATCCCCAAGCCGTCCGGCACCATGAGCCTCGACCTCGCCCACAAGAAGGGCCACGACATCATCGTCGCCATCCGCCGCGCCGTCGGCCTGCCGATGCCGCAGCGCGTCTGAGCCGCCGCCGATGAGCGAACTGGTCGAGACCCTGTGGCGGCAGTACGCGGTCGAGGCGAACGAGCATCTCGACGCCTCCGAGCGGCTGCTCGCCCAAGGGATGGACGTCCCGGCGGCGGAGCGGATCGGCGCGCTGTTCCGCGCCTTCCATTCGCTCAAGGGCTCGTCCCGGGCCATGGACCTGTTCGCCATCGAGAAGATCGCCCACCATGCCGAGACGGTGCTGGGCCGCATCCGCTCAGGGTTGGCGCCGCTGGACGAGGGGACGTCCGAGCTGCTGGTGGAGGCGGTCGACGCCGTCCGCGTGCTGGTCGAGGTGGCGGTGGAGAGCCGCCACGACGGCACCGTACCCGCCGGCCTGCTGAAGCGGCTGGAGGCTGCCGGCGACCCGGATGCCCACCGCCCGTCCGGCGCCGCCCTGCCGCCGCCCACCCCCGTGGAGAAGCCCCGCCTGCACGCCAATGAGCGGCTGCTGAACCTGTTCGTCGAGCATCTGCGCGAGGGCATGGCGGATCTGACCCGCACCCTCGATTTGGACAGCCTGGACGAGGACGGCGCCAGGGCCGTCGACGAGACGGCGGAGCGGCTGGAGATCGGCTGCGAGCGCCTGTCCTTCCTGCCCTTCGCCGACACGCTGCGCGCCTTCCGCGCCCATCTGGCTGGGCGCGACGCCGACGCGCTGCTGGCCGACCTGCAGGCGGTGGCCCTGGCCAGCGCCCGGGTGGGCCGGGTCAGCGGCAAGGATGCCGGTACCGCCATCCTCACCACCCTGCTGGCCGACCACAACGCCGCGGCGTTGGCCCGTGGCTTGGCGCGTGCCCGGGAGCTGCTGGAGGGCGCCGGCGAGGGCGGGCTGGCCGAGGTGATGGACCGGGTCGGCACCACGCTGGACGTGATGCGCCTGCCGCGCGCCACCTCGCTGGTCCGCCGCATCGCCGACGCCGCCCGCAGCTTCGGGCCGGAAGCCTCGCCGCTCTGGCCGGAGATGCTGGAGCCGCTGCGCGAGACGCTGGATCTGCTGGCCTCGCGCGCCACCGACCGGCCGAGCGACCTGGAGGCCGAGGCGGCGACGCGGCTGGAGGCGGCGGTGCGCGCCTATATCGACCGCGCCAGCTTCCGCGAGCGCGACGAGGACCGGCCCTTCACATCGGAGGAGTTGGCGGAGCTGGGGCTGGATTCGGACCTGCTGCGCTTCCTGTCGCCCGAGAGCAGCGGCCTGCTGCGCAAGGCGCTGGCGGACCCGGGCGCCCATCTCGCCATCGTCACCGCCTTCCTCGAGGGCTCGCCGGAGATCGCCAGCCGCTTCGTCGCCTGGCTGGGCGGACGGGTGCAGGCCATCACCAACTGGCCCGACTTCTCCGACGGCCGCGCCTGGATGAAGGTGCTGGTCTCCAGCGCGTCCGACCTGCCCGCCATGGCGGCGGAGCTGCGCGCCATCGACCCGGGCGGCGACTTCATCCGCATAGCGGCACCCGGCGGCGCCGTCGTCGCCGCCCCGGCCGTCCCGGCGCCCGAGCCCACCGCGCCGCCCGTCGCCGAGGCGCCTAAGCCGGTGGAGGAGGCGCCGCGCCCGGCCGAGGCGCCGAAGCCGGCCGCCGCTCCCGCCGCGGCCCCGCCGGCGAGCCCTTCCTCGACCCAGATGCTGCGCGTCTCCAGCGACACGGTGGACCGCTTCATGGCCGGCGTGGACCGGCTGGTGCCGCTGAGCGGCCAACTCGCCGCCCGGGTGCGCGACACCCGCCTCGACCGGCTGGCAACCGAGGCCGCGGCCCGGTTGGGCAAGAACGACCCGCTGGCGCGCCAGTTGGCGGAGATGGCCTATGACCGCCGCCGGGCGCTGGAGTACCTGGATTTCGAGCTGAGCCGCGCCATCGACCAGCTGCGCGAGAGCGCGCTCGATCTGCGCGTCGTGCCGGTGGAGACGCTGTTCAACCAGTTCCCGCGTGTGGTCCGCGACCAGTGCCGCGCCTCGGGCAAGCGGGTGCGCGTGGCGATCGACGGCGGGGACGTGCGCATCGACAAGAGCACGGTGGAGGCGCTGTCCGACCCGCTGCTGCACATGGTGCGCAACGCCGTCGACCATGGCATCGAGAGCCCGGAGCAGCGCGAGTTCGCCGGCAAGACGGCCCAGGGCGCCCTGCTGCTGCGCGCCTCCCAGCGCAACAGCCGGGTGCTGCTGGAGGTCGCCGACGACGGGCGCGGCATGTCCGCCGAGGCCATCCGGCTGAAGGCGGTGCGCAACGGGCTGGTCTCCGACGAGGCCAGCCGCCGCATGTCCGACGAGCAGATCCGCGACTTCATCTTCGCGCCGGGCTTCTCGACCGCCGACGCGGTGACCGAGACGTCCGGCCGCGGCGTCGGCATGGATGTGGTGCGCGACGCCGTCACGCGCCTGGGCGGCCACATCACCATCCACAGCGAGCCCGGCACCGGCACCCGCTTCACCATCGATTTGCCGCTGACCGCCAGCATCGTGCGCTCGCTGCTGGTCGGCGTGGACGGGCAGGTCATGGCCATTCCCGACCGGCTGGTGGAGGAGGTCTTCTACTATTCCGACGCCGAGCTGGTGGAGGCCGACGGCCGCGCCGCCATCCAGCGCCGGGGCCGCACCCTGCCGCTGGCACCTCTGTCGGTGGTGCTGGGCTACGCCCCGCCGCCGCCGCAGCCGCCGGGCATCCCCCGCGTCGGCGTGGTGCTGCGCCTCGGCACGGGGCGGATCGCCCTGGCGCTGGAGGGCCTCGCCAAGCGCGCCGACCTGTTCGTCCGCGACAGCCACCCCGGCCTGCTGGACATCCCCGGCGTCGGCGGCGTCTCCCTGCTGAACGACGGCCGCGTCGTCATCGTGCTGGACGGCGACGAGCTGTTCCACCTGGCCGCGCGGGCGCGGGTGGCGGAGCTGGCGGCGGAGTAGGGGGGGCGGAACGGCTCCGATACCCACTCCCGTCATCCCGGCGCAGGCCGGGACCCAGGGGTTGCAGCCATCCACCGTCGATGAAGCGCGCCCGTAGGTCGCATGGAGGCGGAGCCGCAATGCGACATGCTGGCCGCCGAACGTCGCATTGCGCCTGCGGCTCCATGCGACCTACGATGCTGCATTCCTCGTATCCCACTGCAACCCCTGGGCCCCGGCCTGCGCCGGGGTGACGGAGAAGAGAGGCGGACGTTCGCCCCTACCCCTCCACTTCCTCCGCCACCCGGTCCGACAGCGCCATGGGGGCCGAGCGGGGGAGTCTCAGCCAGAAGCTGGAGCCCTCGCCCGGGCGGCTCTGCACGGTCATGTCGCCGCCCAGCACCCGGGTGACGAGATTGTACGCCATGTGCAGGCCGAGGCCGATGCAGCCCTTGTTGCGGGCGGTGGTGAAGAACGGGTCGAAGATGCGGTGCAGGTCGGCGGGCGCTATGCCGCTGCCGTCGTCGCCAACCAGGATGGCGATGGTGTCCTGGGGCTCCGGCACCACGGAGATCAGCACATGGCCCGGCGCGCCGGCGGGGAAGGCGTGGATGGCGGCGTTGCGCAGCAGGTGCGCCAGCGTGCGGCCCAGCGCGCCGGGATAGCTGTCCATGTCCAGCCCATCAGGGCATTCCACCTCGATCCGCGGCCGGGCGGCGCGCAGCTCGGCGCAGACGCCGACGATGGTGCTGTCGATGAAGGAGCGCAGGTCGAAGACGCGGCGCTCGCGCTCGTCCTGGTCCTCCGCCACCTGCTTGAAGGACTGCACCAGCGCGTCGATGCGCTGGGTGGAGGAGATCAGCAGCCGGGTGCAGTCCAGCGCCTCCCCGAAATGCTGGGTCAGCTTCGACTTGGTCAGCCGCCCGTCGGCCATGGCGCGGCTGGTCTCCTCCAGCTCCGCCGCGAGGTGGCTGGCGGTGGAGAGCGCCACGCCGGTGGGCGTGTTGATCTCGTGCGCCATGCCGGCGACCAGCATGCCGAGCGAGGCCATCTTCTCGGCCATGACCAGCTGGTCCTGCGCCGACTTCAGTTCGGCATAGGCCTTCTCCGCCCGCTCCTTGGCCTGCTCCAGCGCGGCCGCGGCGCGGGCCTGCTCGGTGGTCTCGATCATGATGCCGAAGACCTGCTCAAGCCGCCCGTCGGCGGCGAAGCGCGGGGCGCAGGAGCTGGAGACGTAGCGCAGCTCGCCCGAGGGATCGGTGACGCGGTACTGGAAATAGACGCGCTTGCGGTCGCCGATCACGCTCTCCAGCTGGTTGCCGAAGCGCGGCCGGTCCTCCGGCAGCAGCAGCGCCAGGAAGCTGTCGAAGCTCAGCTGGAAGGTCCCGAGGTCCTGGCCGTGGATCTCGTAGGCCTCCTCGTTCCAGGAGAGCTGGCCGGTGCGGATGCCGTATTCCCAATAGCCCAGCCGGCCGGTCTTGTGCGCCTCCTCCAGCCGCTGCTTGGCCTCGGCCAGCGCGACCGCCGTCTCGGCCCGGTCGGTGGTGTCGAGCGCGATGCCGAACAGGGTGGAGAGGCGGCCCTGCTCGTCGAAGCGCGGCGCGCAGGAGGAGGAGACATAGCGCGTCCGCCCGTCGGCGCCGGTGACCCGGTACTCGACATAGACGCGCTTGGGATTGTTGACCACGCTCTCCAGCATGTTGCCGAAGCCCTTGCGGTCGGTGGGGTGCAGCAGCGCCATGAAGGCGTCGAAGCCGGGCCGGAAGGTCGCGGGGTCCTGGCCGTAGACGGCGAAGGCCTCCTCGTTCCAGACCAGCTCGCCGGTGCGGATGCCGTATTCCCAATAGCCCAGCCGCCCGGTGCGGCAGGCCTCCTGCAGCTTCTGGTCGGCCTCCTCCAGGTCGCGCTCGGCCCGCCGGGTGGCGCTCATGTCCTGGATGACGGCGCACAGCGTGCCCGGCGGCGCGCCCGGCGCCTCGTAGGGTCCGACCTGGACCGAGACCTCCACCGCCTCGCCGTCCAGCCGGGTCAGCAGCCCCTCGCGGTGGGTGCGGCGGCTGGTGGCGAGCAATGCCGTCAGGCCGGACGCCGCTGAACTGCCGTAGGTCTCGCGGAAGGCGCGGTTGCAGGCGGCGGGCGATCCGTCGGGCGCGACCAGCGCGATGGCGACGGGCAGGCTGTCCAGGGTGGGCCCGGCCTCGGGCGCCGCGGGCGGGAGGGCGCCGCTCACTTCCCGGCGCTCGCGTCGAAGGCCGCCGTCGCCCGGGCGCTGAACTCTGGACCGATGCGGCGGGCGGGCATGGCGGGCTGGTCATCCTGCGCGGGGACGGCTCCCTCCCTTTCTAACTGATAATACTTTGGAGGGGGAACACTTTCCTTGGGCGAGGGCGGCGTGGGCTCAGCCCGTGCGGGCGAGGATGCCGCGCAGCGTCCCGTCGGCGGCCATGTCGGCCAGCACCCGGTCGATCGCGGGCATCAGCCCCACGGCCGGCGAGCCCCGGCCGATGCAGAGATGGTAGCCGATGCTGTCCACCATCTGCGACAGCTCGACGATGCCGTCGCGGATGCCCTCGCGCCCCATGCGCACCCTGACGACGTCGGCATTGTCCACGGTGGCGTCCACCCGGCCGTGCGCCACCAGGCGGAGCGCGCCGCCCAGGTCTGGCGCCATCTCCACCTCCAGCCCGCGCCCGACCAGCGCCTCCCGCGCCCAGCCCGAGCCAATGTAGCTGGAGAGCCGGAAACCCTTGAGCTGGTCGATGGTCCGCACCGCCCGCAGCTCGCCCAGGCGGCGGCTGGTGGCGCAGGCGAAGATCAGGACGGGGGCCGCCACCGCCACGCTGCGGCCGATGATCGTGTAGCCGCGCCGCTCGTCCGTCGGCACGGTGCAGAAGGCGTCGGCGTCGCCCGCGCGCACCATGGCCTGGGCCCGCGCCCAGGGATGGCCGGAATGCTCCAC
Organism: Azospirillaceae bacterium; assembly: GCA_035626475.1. Lineage (GTDB taxonomy): Bacteria > Pseudomonadota > Alphaproteobacteria > Azospirillales > Azospirillaceae > DASPKT01. Next base: position 7,670 of record DASPNP010000016.1, on the reverse strand, counting down.
CGGCACGCCCAGGCGGCGCGCCACCGCCTCCTCGAAGATGTCGACCAGCCAGCCGCGCAGGCGGCCTTGGCCGTCGGTCCAGCTGTAGGGGGGATAGTCGCGGAAATAGACCATGCGCAGCGCCGGCGGCCTCGGCCCCCGGATCAGCGAGACCGGATCGGCGGCGGCGCGGGCGGGCAGCGGGCACGACCACGCGAGCGTCGCCCCGCCGGCCAGCCGCAGCAGGCGCCGGCGGCGCGGGTCCAAGGCGCCGGTGCCGTTCCCAGCCATGCCCCCTCCCCAGGGTTGCCCCGATCGATCGGAGGTTAGCACGTCCTTGTTGCAGTGGCGCGTCGGTGATTCGGGTTAGGGCGGGGTGGGGGGCCGCTTTCCACCCTCTTGACGGGGATGAGGGAGAAGCTGTGACGTTGTGCGTCCTTCGACAAGCTCAGGATGAGGGATGGGGAATGCCAGGCACTCCTGGTTCCATCACGCAAGCTCGGCCGGGAGCAGCTAGATCATCCTCATCCTGAGCTTGTCGAAGGACGCACAAGTCAAACGCTGCCCCGACCTACCGCGCCGCCTTTGGCAATCGTGCGGAGCGTCACTCCCCCGCCGCCTGCTGCCGTCTCTGCGGCGCGTACAGCGGCGGCGTGTCGAGCCCCGGGCACCAGGAGATGCCGCCGGGCTGCGGCCGGTCCTCGGGCGCGATGCCGTGGGATTCGCGCTCGGCGATCATGCGGCCGGTCGCGGCGTCGCGCAGCTCCTCCCGGCGCACATGGTCGGCGCCCCAGGCGTAGCGGCGGACCAGCCAGCGCTCGCGGTAGGAGAGGCCGGCGGCCGGTGGCGCCTTCTCCGCGGCGATGCACATGTCCGGCTGCGGCAGGGCCCGGTCGCCCCGCTTGGCGAAGATGGCGCAAGATGCGTCGCCCCGGGGCTTCAGGGTGAAGCGCCAGCCGCCCGGCTCGGTCGCCAGCGTATAGGGCGCGCGGTTATCGGCCAGCGACACCAGCTGCAGGTCGCCCGGCGTCACCTCCGCCTCCACCGCCTTGATGCCCTGCGACAGCAGCGCGGTGCGGCAGGCGGAACCGCAGCCGCCCTCGCCCTCGATGCGCAATGTCTCCGGGGGACCGGGCAGGGCGGGGGGTTCGGTCGGCGCGCAGGCCGTGGCCGCCAGCGCTTCGGCGGTGGGCTCCGGGCGGGGCGGTTCGGTCAGGTGGCGCTCCACCAGCCGCTGCGCCAGCCGCCAGACCAGGCCGGACGCCTCCTCCTCGCCGCTCAAGGCCGAGAAGAAGCGCTCCGGCCCGGGGACGAAGCGCTGGGGCACGACGATGTCGCGGCCCTGCGGGTCGCGCAGCCGCATCTGCAGCACGGCGATGGGCTTGGCCGGGTCGAACTCCGCCCAGGACAGCTCCACCGCAAGGGCGCCCGTGGGCCCGCCGCCGACCGGATAGCCCAGCTCGCCCAGCATGCGGCGGCGCAGCTCCTCCTCGATCATCGCCAGGCGGCCGTCGGCGGGGCCGCCCGCCGCGGCGGTGCGGATTTCCAGGGCGGAGAAGCGCTCCTGCGCCGCCGCCGGGGCGGCCAGCAGGAGCAGCAGCACCAGGGCGCGGCCCGCCCGTTCAAGAAGGTCCCAGCAGCCGGTCACAGGAGAACTCCTTCAGGCGGCCGGCGGCATCGGCCGGGTCGATGTCGTAGGACAGCACCTTGCGGTCGCCGTAAAGCCGGCAGATCTCCGGCAGGGTGGCCGGGGTGGCGTTGACATAGAGGTTCGGCGTCGACAGGTCCGGCCCGTTGCGCAGGAAGTCCTGCACCCCCTCGCGCCGCCATTTCAGCTGCCAGGGATGCAGCGTATAGGACAGGTTTGGGTGCCAGAACAGGATCACCGCGCCGCTGAGGCCCGCCTGCTCGGCCAGGGTGAAGGGCTGGCGCCGGGCGCTGGTCTGGTCGTCCATGAACTTGGCGTAGCCGGCCGTCACTCCCGCGCCGTAGCACAGATGCAGCAGTGCCCCGGCGGCCAGCAGCCCCTTCCAGGGCACGGCCGCCCAGCGACCCTTCACCGCCTCCAGGTTCGGCAGGCCGGTGGCGATGGTCGCCATCACGCCGGGGATGGCGAAGTGCCAGTAGCGCGGCCCGTACTGGAAGCCGCCGCCGTCCGGGAACAGCACGAAGAAACCTATGGCCGCCGGCAGCAGCAGATCGTACCAGCGAAGCCTCAGCGCCAGCGTCTTGGCCGCCAGGCACACCGCCGTCAGCACCATCGCCAGCGGCCCCCAGAAATGCACCGCGTAGCTGAGCCGCACCACCATGTGCTGCACGGCGCGGCCGACCGAGTGCTGGCCCTCGAACCCCACCGCGTTCAGCCCCATCTCCACCCCGCGCCCGCGCCAGGCCTGGACGGTGAGCAGCGGATTGCCGGTGATGCCCCAGTTGTAGGCCAGGAATCCCAGCAGGAAGGGCGCCGCGCCCAGCGCGTACCAGGGCGCGTCCAGCAGCACCCGCAGGCGCCGGCGCCACAGCAAATCCAGCCCGAACAGCAGCGCCACCAGGGCGAAGACCTCGTACCGCGTCGCCATCAGTACGGCGAAGGCCGCGCCGATGCCGGCCTTGGCCCACCGCGAGGGCGACGCCTCGTCCCGCAGCGACAGGGCCAGCACCGCGGCGACGCAGAACAGCGCCAGGCCGTGGTTGAAGAAGCTCGCGGCGTTGAACAGCCAGAACGGCGTCGCCAGACCCGCCAGCAGCGCCAGGGACGATGCCGTGGGCGAGACCGAGACGCGGCGCACGACCTGCCAGCACAGCAGGGCGGCGGCGATGCCCAGCAGCGGGTTCACCAGCACGCGCGGGATGCCCAGCAGCGTCGCCCCCGCCAGCATCGCCGGCCAGCCCGGGGCGTACTGGCTCAGCCATTTGCCGTCCTTGACGAAGCTGTACTGGTGGACGAAGGCCTCGGTGATCGGCGGCGGCTCGTTCCACAGCCGGCCGCGCAGCAGCGTGTCGGCCAGGAAGGTGTAGCCGTATTCGTCCGCCGAATTGGGGAAGGACTGCATCGGTCCCAGCGCCAGCACCACCGACAGGGCGAGGCCCCCGACCAGCAGCCAGGGCGCCAGCCGTTGCGGCGCCGGCACGGACAGCCCTTGCGCCCGCCATCCCAGGAAGGCGGTGGCGCCGGCGAAGACCAGGAAGGCCGTCACCGCCTCCGCCAGCCGCAGGCGGGGCACATGGTCGAACCAGGGCAGCACGAAATGCGACAGCCCGCTGGACAGGCCCAGCAGCAGCACCAAGCCGCCGGCCAGCGCGGGCAGCAGGGCGGCCACCCGCCTGCGCCGCCCGGGAATCACCTGCGTGTACGCCATCTCAGGCCCTTCGCGGCGGGAACTCCCCCGGACCCGGGGGCGCCCCTCCAACAGGGCCGGACCTCAGCAATCCACCTTTGCGGGGGGATTACCGCCAAAGAGGGGCGGGTGGGCGGCCGCCGTAGGTCGGGAGGGGCTGGGGCGTTGTGCGTCCTTCGACAAGCTCAGGATGAGGGAGGGGGTACGCCAGGCACTTACGGTCTGAACAAGCACAGGCTCGGCCGGGAGCAGCACCCAACTCCCTCATCCTGAGCCTGTCGAAGGACGCACAGCGGCAACGCTGCCATCCCCGGAGAGCACCATTTCCGCCGCTCACCGCTCCAGCCAGGCCAGCGCCAGGCCCGCCAGCGCCTCGGCGCCGGTGCGCAGGGCCCGTTCGTCCATGCGGAACAGGGGGGAGTGGTTGGCCGGGGCCTGGTCCAGCGGCACGTCCGGCGGGGTCGCGCCGACCCAGAAGAAGAAGCCGGGCACCTGCTCCTGGTAGTAGGAGAAATCCTCCGACCCGGTGCGCTTGGGCGCGATGCCGACATTGTCGGCGCCCGCCAGCCCAGCCAGAACGGGCCCGGCCCAGTCCGCCAGCTTGCCGTCATTGACCACGACCGGATAGCCCAGGTCGATCTTGACCTCTGCCGTGGCCCCGGCGCTCTCGGCGATCAGGCGGGAGATGCCCTCGACCCGGCGGTGGATCTGCTGGCGCATCTCGGCGTCGAAGGTGCGGATGGTGCCGATCAGCTCGACCTTGTCCGGGATGATGTTGCTGCGCACGCCGCCATTGATGGCGCCGACCGTGACCACCGCCGGCTCCTTCACGATCTCGATTTGGCGGCTGACGATGGTCTGCAGCCCCAGCACGATCTGCGAGGCCGTCACGATCGGGTCCACGCCCCGCCAGGGGGCGGCGCCATGCGTCTGCCGGCCCGTCACGGTGATCTTGAAGCTGTCGCTGCTGGCCATGGCCGGGCCGGGGCGGTAGGCGATCTTGCCGGCATGCTCGGTGGAGACCAGGTGCAGGCCGAACACCGCCTCGGGCTTCAGTTCGGCGAACAGCCCCTCCTTGATCATCAGCTTGGCGCCGCCCTCCTCGCCCGCCGGGGCGCCTTCCTCGGCCGGCTGGAAGATGAACATGACGGTGCCCTTCAGCTCCGCCCGCCGGCCAGCCAGCAGCTCGGCCACGCCCATCAGGATGGCGACGTGGCCGTCATGGCCGCAGGCGTGCATGACGCCCACCTCCTGGCCGTTGTAGCTGGTGCGGACCTTTGAGGCGAAGGGCAGGTCGACCTGCTCGGTCACCGGCAGCGCGTCCATGTCGGCGCGCAGGCCCAGCACCGGCCCGGGCTTGGCCCCGCGCAGCACGCCGACGACGCCGGTATGGGCGATGCCGGTGCGCACCTCCAGCCCTAGCGCCCTCAGATGGTCGGCGACCAGCTTGGAGGTGCGGAACTCGCGGTTGGACAGCTCCGGGTTCTGGTGGATGTCGCGGCGCCAGGAGACGATCTTCGGCTCCAGCGCCCGCACCGCCGCCCGCATTTCCTCGGCCACCCGGGGCGGGGCGGCGGCCACCTGCACCGGCTCGGCCGCGAGTGCCGAGGCCACACCGGCGAGCGTCAGGACCAGGGCGCCAACCAACCGCTTCATCGTCTTTCCCCCTCGTTCAGAGCGCGGGATGGTAGCACGCGGGGTGGCCGGGGGAAGGTGGTCCGCTTTGTCCCTCGCCCCTTGCGGGAGAGGGAGGGGCCCATTGCGCATGCAATGGGAGGGTGAGGGGTGGACCGGCGAAGCCGGACGTGCTCACCCGCTGTTCCTGGATCATCCGTCGAGAAGGCCCGGGCTGCCGCCCGGTCCACCCCTCATCCTCCCCAAGCAGGCTTGGGGCCCCATCCTTCTCCCGCAAGGGGAGAAGGATAAGGCTCACCGCCCGTAGATCCGGTCCAGCACCCGCGACACCTCCACCAGCCGCTCCGCCTCCGGGTCGAAGCGGCGGTCGGCGGCCAGGCGCGCGGCCCAGTCGGCGGCGGCGCGGCCGCCCCAGGTGTCGGGCGGCGACGCCAGCGTCTCGCGGGCGGTGCCGCGGTAGCGTTCGGCGGTGAAGTCGTAGAAGGAGCCGTTCTCGTTGCGCAGCGCCGCCCCGCCCTCGGTGCCGTAGAAGCTGGCCTCGATGATGGCGTCGCGGCCGGCCTGCAGCCGCCAGGAGCAGGCGAGGCGCACGGTGGTGCCGCATTCCAGGTCGATGGTGGCGACGGCGTAGTCCTCCACCGCGGAGGGCCGCTCGCCCAGCGGCGCGCCGCCGGCCGACAGGCGGCTGTCCACCGCCCGCACCGCCGGGAAGCCCAGCGTCCATAGCGCCAGATCGACCAGATGCACGCCGAGATCCATGACGCAGCCGCCGCCCGAGAGCGCCGGGTCGTAGAACCAGGGCTTGTCGGGGCCGTAGGCGTTGTGGAAGGTGAGGTCCACCGCGTGCACCCGGCCGATGCCGCCGCTCTGCACGATCTCGCGGATGCGGCGCATGCCCTCGGTGAAGCGGTAGGAGAGGTCGACCGCCAGCAGCCGGTCGGCCGTGCGCGCGGCGTCGATGACGGCGCGGACCTCCGCCTCGGTGCGGCCCAGCGGCTTCTGGCAGAAGACGGCGGCGCCGGCCTCCAGCGCCTGGATCGACTGCTCGGCATGCTGGGCACTGGGGGTGGCGATGACCACCCCGTCCAGTCCCAGCGCCAGCAGCTCCTCCAGCGAGCCGCAGGCCGAGGCGGCCGGCGCCAGCTTCAGCGCCTCGGCCGTGCAGTCGGGCGAAGGGTCGGCGATACCCGCCACCTCCACCAGCCCGCCCTCGACGATGGCCTGCATGCGGTGCCGGCCGATCCAGCCCACCCCCAGGAAGCCCAGCCTCGGACGGGTGGTCGCCGCCACGCGCGGCATCTCGGTCATGGTATCGGGCATCACGGGGTCACCAGCGCCTTGAGGAAGCCGTCCGGGCGGTCGCGGGTCGCGTTCAGCGCCTCGTCCAGCCGGTCCAGCGGGTAGGAATGGGTGTAGAGCGGGGAGGGGTCGAGCCGGCCGGACGCCACCGCCTCCACCGCCTCGCGGATGCCCGCGATGTAGGCCCTGGGGTCGCGCTCATGGGCGTTGATGACGTCGATGCCGCGCCAGTTCCACAGCCACATGTTCACCTGCCGCGGCCCGTCCTGGTGGTAACCGGCGACGATCAGGCGCCCGCGCTCGGCCGTCAGCTCGGCGGCGAGGTCCAGCGGCCACTGCTTGCCCACCGCCTCGATGACGCGCTCGCAGAACTTGCCGCCCGTCAGCTCCTTCACCCGCTCGATGATGCCGGTATGGTCCTCCATCGGGATGGTCTCGGCGGCGCCGAACTGTTTGGCGACGTCCAGCGAGTATTGCCGGCGGGAGATGGCGATGACCCGGGCGCCGGCGTCGGTCGCGAGCCGCGTCAGCAGCGCCCCCAGGAAGCCGATGCCGATGATGGCGACGGTCTGGCCGGCCTCGATCCCGGCACGGCGGAAGATGTTGAAGGCGCAGCCCAGCGGCTCGCCGGGGAAGGGCTGGCCGTCCAGCGCCGCCGGCAGCTTCACGCAGTTCTCCGCCTCGGCGATGTCGAACTCCGCGTAGCTCTTATAGGAGAGCGCGGCCACCCGGTCGCCGACCCGCAGGTCCGCCACGCCCGCGCCGACCGCGTCGACGACGCCCCAGCCCTCATGGCCCAGCGAGCCGGGCTCGGTCGGGAACTTCATCCAGTCCGGCCCCTCCCAGGGGGTCAGGTTGGAGGCGCAGACGCCGCAGCCCTCCAGCCGCACCCGCACCTGCCCGGGGCCCGGCTCCGGCCGCTCCACCGCGCCCAGCGCCGCCTGCCCGGGGCCGGTCAGGATGGCGGCCCGCATGGTCCGCGTGCCGGTGTCGGTATCGGTGTCGATGAGGGTCAAGGCAATCCTCCGCCAAGCTCGGTGCGCATGAACGATGGCGCATCAAAGCCCAGCGGAGGCCCGCATTTCACGCGGTCGTCGGAGGTACGCCCGGCGTGGGCAGTCGGAAGCTCAGCCGAACTCGCCGATGCCGACGAGCGTCAGGCCGGGCGCGGAGACCAGGCTGGCATCGACGAAGGCGCTGCCGGTCCAGTAGAGCGTCGAGCCGTCGGCGTTGCGGATCAGGATGTCGTCGCGGCCGTCGCCGTTGAAGTCGCCGCTGCCGGCCACGCTGGAGCCCTGCCCCAGCGTGATGAAGTCGGCGAAGCCGGCGGCACCCTTGGTGGCGTCCCAGAAGATCATCACCCGGCTCTGGGTGTTGAACAGCAGGAAGTCGGCCGAGGCGTCGCCCAGGAAGTTGCCGACC
>DASPNP010000015.1:0-92409 GCA_035626475.1 Azospirillaceae bacterium | reverse complement strand
TCGCCGGTGAAGTCCGCCACGCCGGCCACCGTGGTGCTGCCGCCGGCGCTGCCGACCTCCTTGAAGCCGGCGCCGCCCTTGGTCTGGTCCCAGGTCACCAGCGAACCGTCGGTCCGCCGCAGCAGGAACTCGGTCGGGGTGACGGTGGGGATCGGATCGGCCAGGGAGATCGTGCGATCGGCGAAGCGCAGGTTCTCGATCCCGCTCAGCCGGTCGCTGCCGTCGGTCCCGCCATTGAGGTGCAGGACGGTGGTCACCCCGGCCGCGGTGGTCACCTGGTATGCCGCGAAGGCCTGTCCGAACACCGCCTCGTCCAGCCCGTCGCCTCCCTCCAGCTGGTCGTTGCCGGCGCCGCCCAGCAGCGTGTCGGCCCCGGCGCCGCCGGTCAGCGTGTCGTCGCCGGCATTGCCCTCCAGCCGGTTGGCGGCGGAATTGCCGGTGATGCGGTCGGCGGCGGACCCGCCCTTGGCGTTCTCGATCACGGCGCCGAAGGCGATGGCGAGGTTGTCGCGCCCGTCATAGGTCGGGGTCGGCATGGAGATGGTCGAGGGGATCTCCAGCCGCCGCTGCGCCTCGGTCGCGCGGATGGCGATGGAGCTGAAGGCCCCGTCGCGCAGATCGATGACATTGCCCAGCGTCTGGTTGGAGGCGTCCAGCGTGTCGGTGCCGCCGCCGTCCCAGATCGCCTCGAAGAAGCGCTCGGACGCGCCCCAGCTATAGGTGGTATCGCCGGCCCGGGTCGCGCGGTTGGCGCCATAGAGGAACTGGATGGCCTGGATGTCGTACAGGCCCATGGTGCGCGGGGCCAGCCGCTCCAGCGTCCAGGCGCCGTCGCGCTGCACCGCGATCTCGGCGTTGGCGGCGTACTCGTAGGACATGACGGTGTAGAGCTGGCTGTCCTCGGCCGTCGGCAGCCGGCGCTCGCCGTCATGCGGGTGCTTCAGCCCCAGCGCGTGGCCGATCTCGTGGACGACCGTGGCGAACTCGTCGGTGCCGACCCGGATGTTCTTGTACAGGTCGTTGTCCGCGTTCAGCCAGAGATCGCCGGCCTCGTCGCCGAACTCGACCGAGGTCAGCCGGCCGTCCGAGGTCGCCAGGCCGGCGGCGGGATAGTAGGCGTAGCCCAGGGTCTCCGCATTCTCGAACGCATGGGTGCCGAAGCGCAGCGGCGGGTTCGCGCCGTCCGCCACCTCGCGGAAGGTCAGCAGGCTGACATCGGAATAGAGCGCCAGCGCCTGCCGGACCGCGGCCTTCTGGCTGTCGTTCATCGCCACGAAATTGCCGGCGGTCGGGTTCTCCCCCTCCGCGGCGGGCCCGTAATAGCCGGGCACGGCGGCCATGAAGGAATAGTCCAGCCGCAGCCCGGTCCCCAGCGCCACCGTCGCGGTCGCCGTCTGCCCCACCGCGTTCAGCAGGTTCCAGCGCGCGGTGGGCGAGTCCTCGATGGCGGCGACCAGCGTGTCGATGCCGCGCTGCCCCGTCGGCGCGATGGTGCCGATCAGCGACTGCGGCCCGTCCTCGCCGGGCGCCGACGCCGCGGCGCGGCAGCCCGGGCAGCCGCAGGTCCGTACCGCATGAGGCGGCGCGGCCGGCGAAGTCCCGGCCATCTCCTCCGCACCGCCCCACGCGAACGGCACCAGCGTCCCACCCATGACTGCCCCCGACCCCGAGAATTATCCCTTTGGAGTATGCGGGTTGCCGGGCGGGAAGGGGAAGGGACTTATCCGATCGATCGGGGTATTTCGGCGAGGAGGGCTGCCGGCAGGACGATGTGGACGCGGGTGCCGCGCCCCGGCTCGCTCTCCACGGCCAGGCTGCCGCCATGCAGCGCCGCCAGCGACCGGGCGATGGGCAGGCCGAGGCCGGTGCCCTCCAGGTCCGAGCGGATGTGCGCCACCTGGCGGAAGGGCTCCATCGCCAGCCGCACGTCGGCCTCGCTCATCCCCGGGCCGGCATCGGCGACGGTGAAGCGGATCATGCCGCCGTCGCGGGCCGCACCGATCTCCACCCGGCCGCCGCGCGGCGAGAACTTCACGGCGTTGCCGACGATGTTCAGCAGGATCTGGCGCAGCCGCACCGGGTCGGCGTCCGCCATCAGCCCGTCGCCGCCGGCCGGAACCAGCGCGATGTCGCGCTGCACGGCCCGCGGGCGCAGCATGGCGACGCAGCCCTCCACCGCCTCGGCCGCGTCCACCGGCCGGCGGAACAGCTCCAGCCGCCCGGCCTCGATGCGCGACAGGTCCAGCACGTCGTTGACCATCGCCAGCAGATGGCCGCCGGAATCGTGGATGTCGCGCACATATTCGGCATGACGCGACGCCAGCGCCCCGGTGACGCCGGACAGCAGCAGCTCGGAGAATCCCATGATGGCGTTCAGCGGCGTCCGCAGCTCGTGGCTCATATTGGCCAGGAACTCCGACTTCACCCGGTTGCTGGCCGCCAGCCGCTCGCTCAGCTCCTTCACGTGGCGCAGATGGCGCAGCATCACGTCGTTGATGGAATGGCGCAGCGAGCGCGCGATCTCGGCCGCCCAGGGCGACCAGGGGAGGGAGTGGCCCCGACGCTCCTCCTCCCAGCGCTCGAAGTTGGCGCGGGGCAGCGGCACGCCGCCCTCCGTCGCGACGGGCTTTCCGGGATTGCCGCCCCAGCTGATGTTGCGCGGCTCCTCCGGCCGCAGCCACAGCACATAGTCGCCGCCCTCCAGCCGCAGGGCCAGCACGCCGCTCATCCGCCCGCGATGCGCCGCGCCTTCGGGCCAAACGGACGGCAGACTGTCGGTCTGGAACAGGCCACCGGCGTCCCAGCGCCCGTCCAGCCATTCCGCCAGCGCGCGGAGCACGGGCTCGGGCGGGCAGTCGCCCACCGTCGCCAGCCGCCCCTCCAGGCAGAGCGCGGCGCCGGTGGCGCCGAACAGCCGGTCCAGCCGCACCTCGCCCTCGAACAGGGCGGAGCGCACCGTGTCGGCGGCCGCCATCTGCACGGTCAGGGTGGTCAGCACGGCGGTGTCGGCATCGCGCCCCGCCGTCGCCTCCTCGGCCTCCACGGCGGCGATGCGCAGCGACAGCGCCTCGACCAGCGTGCCGGCGGCGGCGCGGCGCTGCGGGTCGACATAGTGCGGCAGCCGGTGGTGGCAGGCGACGAGGCCCCACAGCCGGCCGCCCACCAGGATGGACAGCGACATGGAGCCGTTGACGCCCATGTTGCGGTGATATTCCAGGTGGATGGGCGAAAGGCTGCGGTGGCGCGCCAGCGATAGGTCGATCGTGCCGGTACCGGCCGCGCCGCGCAGGGGCACCGGCACGAAGTCGCGGTTCGGCACATGGCGGGACAGGGAGCGATGGTATAGAGCTCGCGCCTGGCGCGGAATGTCGGAGGCGGGGAAGTGCAGGCCGGCGAAGGACTGCTCCCAGTCCGGCACCAGCGACTCCGCCATCACCTCGCCGTGCCAGTCGCCGTCGAAACGGTAGACGATCACGCGCTCGAAGCCGGTCAGGGCCCGCACCGCCTCGGCGGCGCGGCGCACCAGGACCGCCATGCCGGGCGCGGTGCGGATGAGGCCCAACTCCGCCTCCAGCCGCCGCAGCAGCCCGGCCGTGTCCTGCGCGGTGCGGCCCGACAGCGGCTCCAGCTCCACGATCAGGTGCTCGGCCGTGCGGTGGGCGGCCAGGTCGAAGCGGTCGGGCAGCGGCGCCTCGCCCCGCCAGAACTCGGACCCGCCGTCGGCCCTCCCGAAGGCCGTCGCCGCCATCCAGGCGCGGATGCCGTCGGCGGCCTCCACCCCCACCGCCCGGTCCAGCGTCGTGCCGGGCGGGAGGTCGCGCCCCAGCAGCTCCAGCGCGTTGTCGCTGGCCGCGGCCAACTCCAGCGTGCCGGGATCGAAGGCCAGCAGCACGCCCCAGGGCTGGATCGAGCCCGGCAGGTGGATGGCCTCGCGCTCGCAGACGGAATGGTCCACCACCTCGCCGGTGACGCGCGCGCCCAGCCTTGCCGTGACCAGCTCGACCGCGTCGGCGGGACGGTGGGCGGGCAGCTCGCCCAGCTTCTTGACCAGGATCCAGTAGCGGCCGGGCAGGGCGGCGGCCATCATCCGCACCTCGACCTTCACCGGCGCCATCATGAAGTCGAAGACGAAGCTGAAGGCGACGTCCAGCGATCCGGCGGCCACGCCGTCCCGGAACCGGCCCTCGAAGGAGGGGATGTTGGTGCAGGGGGCGACCTCGCGGAAGAAGTCGCGCCCGATCACGCATCCGGCCTGCCGGCCCGACAAGCGGCTCTCCATCGCGTTGTAGCGGTGGATGATTCCCTGCGCGTCCACCTGGATGGCGCCGAAGGGCAGCGCGTCGAAGGCGTCGGACGCCAGATCGTCCAGCCGCGCCTGCAGGCTTTCGACGAAAAGGCGGTTCTCGGTCGTTCCGTCGGCGGACAAGCGGCGCATTCCCGTCGGGTTCAACCCACAGGATGCGCGATTCATGCGCCTAGGTCGAGAGGCTTAAGACGGACGGCCTAGACTTTCGGGTCAAGGGGCGCCGGCAGGAAAGACCGGTTCGGGGACCGTCTGCTTGTTTCTCGCCGGCAGTTTCCAACCTTAACCGTCATCCCGGCGAAGGCCGGGACCCAGGGGTTGCAGCCATGGGCGGCCGATGAAGTGGAGAGGCTGGTCCGGTGTGCGTCCTTCGACAGGCTCAGGATGAGGAACGGGGGATGCTAGGCATCCCTGGCTCCCAGTGCGCGAGCTAAACAGGGAGCAGCAATTAGGTCCTCATCCTGAGCCTGTCGAAGGACGCACAGCAGCAACGCTGCCCATCAAGGAGCGCTGCATCCGCCGCATCCCGCTGCAACCCCTGGGTCCCGGCTTGCGCCGGGATGACGGGTAGTGGGGCACACCCGTACAGCCATCATCGTCTAACCGGCCTTAAATGCACGCCCGCCTCACCCGGCGCGCAGCATGCCGTCCAGGGTGCGGGCGAGGGCCTCGGGGCGCAGCGGCTTCGGCAGGAAGGTCTCATCCAGCCCGTCGCCGCCCTCGATCCGGCCGGAGACCAGCACCACCTTCAGGTCGGGGCGGATCTCCCGCGCCCGGTTGGCCAGGTGGGTCCCGCTCATCCCCGGCATCACCATGTCGGTGACCAGCAGCCCGATCGCCGGATGGCCGTACAGCATGCCCAACGCCTGCGGGCCGCTGTAGGTGTCGTGCACGGCGTAGCCGAGATCCGCCAGACGCTCGGCGATGAGAAAACGGTCCAAGGGGTCGTCGTCGACGACCAGGACTTCAGGCTTGCCAGTCATTGCTCGGTCTTCTTGGCGGCGGGCGAAAGCGACCGTAACACGGCCCCCGCGGCGCCGAACCGGTAAAAAGCGATATAAATCCCTAAGCAGTAAAGGGGGTTGCAGCTAATACGTTCGGCTAGGCCGCGGGTGTCGCGCCGCTTGATCTTCCCGCTGCCGCCGACCCCGACACCGCAACCGCGCGATTACTTCGCTAAGAGGATATCCTACTGGCGGGCGAGCGGGCGCGGCTCTCGGTCGCGGCGGCTCCGCGCGTACCAGGCGCGCTGCACGTCCAGCGGCGAGGCGTCCTCGTACAGCCAGAGATCGACCGGCCTGATGCGGCAGGGCGCCACCGCCTGCGCCGCCCGGTAGCAGGAGCGCACGCCCTCCAGCGGCACCGAGTCCTCCGCCACGGCGGCGGCGAGGCTGGCGGTGGGGAAGCGGCCGAACAGGGCGGCCAGATGGGCGGCCCAGGGCTCCGGCCCCTCGCGGCCCGCCAGCAGCGCGACCAGGGTCTCCGCCGTCACCAGCTTGCGCAGCGCGACGCTGGCGTCGGCCGCCGCCGCGGCCCAGGCGCGGTGGCGGCAGGGGGAACGGCCCGTCTCGGGCGCGAAGGCGATCGCCATGGCCGGGCCCTCAGCCGCGCCGGCGGGCGAAGAGATGCGGCGGCGTCAGGCCGGGGTCGTTGGCGGGGGAGGGGTCCGCCAGCCAGCGCAAGTAAGCCGCGTCGTCCCGCCGGGCCGCCCGCACCGCCGCCGGCTGCGCCTCGTACCAGGCCAGCCAGGCCGCCTCCTGCCGCATCCACCCCTCGACGATGCCCCGCCGCTCCGCCGCCGCGTGGCCCATCAGGTGGAGCGCGCATCGCCGGGGCAGGGGCGGTTCGCCGCCGCAACGCTCCGCCTGTCCGCCCATGCCGTCCTCCCCGGTTCGCCCGAGCAGAGAGAATGACGGTTCGATGGCGGTCCGGACAGCCGTCCAGTGGCGGTGCCCGGCACGTCCCTGGCGGTAGCGGCATCGGCGGAGCCCATTCCCCCTTCGTGGAATCCCCCTTGGGATGAGCATCCGCGGCATTCTTGATCTCGGTCAATGGTTCGGCGGCGGAAGCCTCGTAGAAGGGCGGGGACAGAGACCTCCCGTTCCCCGGAGCACCGACCATGGACAGCATCATCCTCGAGCCCAAGGGCACCCCCGCCCCTGCCCCCCAGGGCACCATCGAGAACGTCACCTTCGCGGAACTGCGGCTGGGGCAGAGCGCCAGCCTCTCCCGCCACGTCACCCAGGAGGACGTCGAGCTGTTCGCCACCGTGTCGGGCGACGTGAACCCGGCGCATCTCGATGCGGAATACGCCGACGCCGGCATGTTCCACGGCGTCGTCGCCCACGGCATGCTGGGCGGCTCGCTCTTCTCCACCCTGCTGGGCACCAAGCTGCCGGGGCCGGGCACGATCTATCTGGGCCAGGATTTGCGCTTCCGCCGGCCGGTGAAGCCCGGCGACACCATCACCGCGACCGTCACCGTCGCCAGCCTGGATTCCGAGCGCAACCGGGTGGTGCTGGACTGCCGCTGCCTGAACCAGGAGGGGAGGGAGGTCATCCTCGGCACGGCCGAGGTGATCGCCCCGACCGAGAAGGTGCGCCGCGCCGCCGTGACGCTGCCCGAGGTCCGGGTCATCCACCACGACTACAGCCGCCGCCTGATCGCGCAGTGCCGGGGGCTGGAGCCGGTGCGCACCGCCATCGCCCATCCCTGCGACCGCGACAGCCTGCTGGGCGCGCTGGAGGCGGCGAAGGCCGGGCTGATCCGCCCGATCCTGGTCGGCCCGCTGGGCCGCATGACCGCCATCGCCGAGGCCGAGGGGCTGGACCTCTCGGGCTGCGAGCTGGTCCATGCCGAGCACAGCCACGGCGCCGCCGCCCTGGCGGTGGAGCTGGCGCGCACCGGCTCGGCCCAGGCCATCATGAAGGGCAGCCTGCACACGGACGAGCTGATGGGCGAGGTGGTGAGCCGCCAGGGCGGGCTGCGCACCGCGCGCCGCGTCAGCCACGCCTACGTCATGTCGGTGCCCACCTACGCCAAGCCGCTGATCGTCACCGACGCCGCCATCAACATCGCGCCCGACCTGGCGGCCAAGGCCGACATCGCGCAGAACGCCATCGACCTCGCCCGCGCCCTGGGCGTGGCCCTGCCGAAGGTCGCCATCCTCAGCGCGGTGGAGACCGTCAACGCCCGCATGCAGAGCACGCTGGACGCCGCCGCGCTGTGCAAGATGGCCGACCGCGGCCAGATCCGGGGCGGGCTGCTGGACGGGCCGCTGGCGCTGGACAACGCCATCAGCCACGCCGCCGCCGCGACCAAGGGCATCGTCTCGCCCGTGGCCGGCGACCCGGACATCCTGCTGGTGCCGAACCTGGAGGCCGGCAACATGCTGGCCAAGCAGCTGAGCTTCCTGGCGAGCGCCGACGCCGCCGGCATCGTGCTGGGCGCGCGGGTGCCGGTCGTGCTGACCAGCCGGGCGGACTCGGTCCAGACGCGGCTGGCCTCCTGCGCCATCATGGCGCTGGTGGCCGCGAACGGGAGCCAGGGCCATGAGTGACGCCATCGCCGTCATCAACGCCGGCTCCTCCAGCCTGAAGTTCCAGGTCTTCGCCGCCGGCGCCGAGCCCACGATGCTGCTGCGCGGCCAGATCGAGGGGATCGGCACCAGGCCGGTCCTCGCCGTGAAGGACCGCGACGGCGGGATGGTGGAGAGCCGCGACCTCGCCCCCGGCGCCGGCACGGCGGAGCTTTCATCCCTGCTGGTCGAGTGGATCGAGGCGCATCTGGGCGGCGACAGGCTGGCCGCCGCCGGCCACCGGGTGGTGCATGGCGGGACGGCCTTCCGCGCGCCGGTGCTGGTGACGCCCGCCGTGCTGGCCGAGCTGGAGAGCCTGGTGCCGCTGGCGCCGCTGCACCAGCCGCACAACCTCGCGCCGATCCGGGCGCTGGCCGCCGCCCATCCGGGCCTGCCGCAGATCGCCTGCTTCGACACCGCCTTCCATGCGGGCCAGCCGACGGTCGCCCAGCGCTTCGCCCTGCCGCGCGATCTGCACGAGCAGGGGATCAGGCGCTACGGCTTCCACGGCCTGTCCTACGAGTATGTCGCCGGTCGCCTGGCGGAGCTGTCGCCCGAGGCGGCCGCGGGCAAGGTGGTGGTCTGCCATCTGGGCAGCGGCGCCAGCGCCTGCGCCATCGACAATGGCCGCTCGGTGGAAAGCAGCATGGGCTTCACCGCACTGGACGGGCTGGTGATGGGCACGCGCTGCGGCACGCTCGACCCCGGCGTGGTGCTGCACCTGATCCAGGCGCTGGGGATGGACGCCCGGGCGGTGCAGGACCTGCTCTACAAGCGCTCCGGCCTGCTGGGCATGTCGGGCGTCAGCAACGACATGCGCGACCTGCTGGCATCAAGCGCGCCGGAGGCGGCCGAGGCGGTCGAGCTGTTCGTCCACCGGGTGGTGCGCGAGATCGGGGCGCTGGCGGCCGGCATGGGCGGTCTGGACGCGCTGGTCTTCACCGCCGGCATCGGCGAGCGCTCGGCCGAGATCCGCCGCCGGGTCTGCGAGCGGCTGCACTGGCTGGGGGTGTTCCTCTGCCCCGCCGCCAACGAGGCCCACCACGCCGCCATCAGCCGCCCGCACAGCCGCGCCTCCGTCTGGGTCATCCCCACCGACGAGGAGCGCATGATCGCCCACCACACCCTGTCGCTGACCACCGCCGCGCCGCTGGCGCTGGCGTCGTGATGTGACGCTCGGAGAACAAGCTCGACCTTCATGCCACCCATTCCCGTCATCCCGGCGCAGGCCGGAACCCAGGGGTTGCAGCCATGGGAGGCTGATGAAGCACCATAGGTCGCATGGAGCCGTAGGCGCAATGCGACATGCTCCGGCCGGGGTGTCGCATTGCGCTCCGCTCCATGCGACCTACGAGGCTACGAGGCTGCATCCACCGTATCCCGCTGCAACCCCTGGGCCCCGGCCTGCGCCGGGGTGACGGGTTGAGAGAGCGACCGAGCCTCCGACCATACCTCCCGCTCCCCGGCTTCGACGCCAGAGCAAAACCAAGGACCACCCCCATGACCGACCTTTCCACCAGCCTCGCCGGCAAGAAGGGCCTGGTCGTCGGCATCGCCAACGACCAGTCCATCGCCTATGGCTGCGCCCGCGCCTTCCGCCGGCTGGGCGCCGACCTCGCCGTCACCTACCTCAACGACAAGGCCAGGCGCTTCGTCGAACCGCTGGCGGCGGAGCTGGAGGCGCCGCTGTTCCTGCCCTGCGACGTGCAGCAGCCCGGCCAGCTCGAGGCGGTGTTCGAGGCCGTCCGGGCCGAGTGGGGCCGGCTGGACTTCCTGCTGCACTCCATCGCCTTCGCCCCCACGGCCGACCTGCACGGCCGCGTCGTCGACAGCTCGCGCGAGGGGTTCATGACGGCGATGGACGTCTCCTGCCACAGCTTCGTGCGCATGGCGAAGCTGGCCGAGCCGCTGATGGACCGGGGCGGCACGCTCTTCACCATGAGCTATTACGGCGCGGAGAAGGTGATCGAGCACTACAACATCATGGGCCCGGTCAAGGCGGCGCTGGAGGCCACCGTGCGCTACATGGCGGCCGAGCTGGGCCCGAAGGGCATCCGCGTCCACGCCATCTCGCCCGGACCGATCCGGACCCGGGCCGCCAGCGGCATCGACCATTTCCAGGAGCTGATGGACAAGGTCGCCGACCGCGCGCCCGCCCACCGGCTGGTGGAGATCGACGATGTCGGCATGACCACCGCCCTGCTGGCGACCGACGCCGGCCGCCTGCTGACCGGCGCCACCACCTATGTCGACGGCGGCTACAACATCATGGGGTGATCCATATCCTTCTCCCCTTGCGGGAGAAGGAGGGACCCATTGCGACAGCAATGGGGGGATGAGGGGTCGACCGCCGCAGGCGGGCGTTCTCAACGGCTTAGCTTGGCATAGCGGTCGAGAACGCCGGGCTGCCGCCCGCCGACCCCTCACCCTCCCACGCTACGCGCGGGCCCCATCCCTCTCCCGCAAGGGGAGAGGGATATTCATCGCTTCCCCTCAGTGCCGCGCGAACAGCGTGCGGCCCTTGGGTCCGAACAGCACCACGTCGTAGGGTTCGCCGGTGCCGAGGTCCATGCCGGGGGCGTCGGCCGGCATGCCGGGCACGGCGAGGCCCGTGGCCTTGGGCCGCTCGGCCAGCAGCCGGCGCACGTCGGCGGCCGGGACGTGGCCCTCCAGCACGTAGCCCTCGACCACCGCGGTGTGGCAGGAGCCCAGCTCGCCGGGCACGCCGCGCGCGGCCTTCACCGGCGCCAGATCGTCGGTCTCCGTGACGCGGACCTCGAAGCCGGCGGCCTTCATGTGCTCGATCCAGGCGCCGCAGCAGCCGCAGGTCGGCGACTTCCACACCTCCACCAGCGGCCCGGGCGCGGGGGCGGCGACGGGGCGGGCGGCCAGGGCGGCGGCGCCCATCAGCGAGGCGGCGCCGGCGGCTGCCAGGAAAGCGCGGCGGTTCATCTCGGGTCTCCTCGGGGCCGGTTGGTCGGGCGGGCGTACTGCGGGCGGACTATGGCCGCAAAGCCGGCCGCCCGCCATGACCGAGGTCAGGCCGGCCGTGACAAGGAAGGGGCGGGGATACCCGGATCGGTCGCGCCCGACAGCGCGTCCGGGGCCATGGACAGGCGGCAGCGCAGCCCCGACGGGTCCCAGTCGAAGCGCGCGGTGCCGCCCAGCTGGGTGGCGGCGGCGGCGACCATCTCGGAGCCGAAGCCCTGGCGGCCCGGCGGCCCGGCCAGCGGCGGCCCGTCCTCCTCGCGCCATTCCAGCTCCAGCCCGCCATCGGGCGTGGGCGACCAGGACAGGCGCACCCGCCCGCCGGGGTGGGACAGGGCGCCGTACTTGGCCGCGTTGGTGGCGAGCTCGTGCAGCACCATGGCGGTCGGCTGCACCGCGTCGGGCGCCAGCGCGACGTCCGGCCCGTCCAGGACCGCCTCGCCCCGCCCGTCGCCGACATAGGGATCCAGCTCCTCCGCCGCCAGGGCGCGCAGCCCGGCGCCGCTCCAGCGGCCGTTCGCCAGCAGGCTGTGGGCACGGGCCAGCGCGGCGATGCGGCCCTCCACGGCCTCCAGGAACTCCCGCTGGGTGGCGGCGCGGGTGAGGCGCACCACGGTCTGCACCACGGCCAGCGCGTTCTTCGCCCGGTGGTCCACCTCGCGCATCAGCAGGACCTGCCGGCGCTCCGCCTCGGCGCGGGCGGCGTCGGCGCGGGCGCGGGAGACCGCACCCCAGGTCCGCTCCGCCACCTCGCGGGCGAGCGCCCGGTCGGCGTCGCTCCAGACCCGGGGCTCGGCATGGTGGACGAACAGGGTGGCGAACAGGCGCCCCCGCTTGATCAGCGGCACCGCCAGAACGGCCCGGATCGAGAGCGCGGCGAAGGCGGCGGCCGTCGGGGCGCCCGCCGTGCGCGGGTCCGCCGCCACGTCGCGGATCTCGATCTCCCGGCCGGCATGGAGGTCCGCCTTGATCCGCTCCCCGAAATCGCCCAGCCGGTGGCGGCCGACGACGCTGGGGATGCGCCCGTCGCTCCAGTCCCTGGCGATGGCGATGAATTCGCCGTTCGCCTCCACCTCGCTGTAGCCGACCTGGGCGACGCCCAGCTCGCGGCCCAGCATCTCCGACGCGGCGGCCATGATCTCGGTCGCGTCCACCAGGGACCGGATGCGCTCCAGCAGCGCCGTCTGGAAGCGCCGGTGCGCCACCGCCTGCACCGTCCCCGTCGTCTCCAGGCAGGTGCAGAAGACACCCGCGACCCCGCCCGCCGCGTCGCGCACCGGCGTGTAGGAGAAGCTGAAATGCGTCTCCTCGGGATAGCCGTTGCGCAGCAGCACCAGCCGGATATCGTCCATGTGGACGGCGGTGCCGGCGAAGGCGCGGTCCATGATCGGGCCGATCTCGTCCAGGATCTCGTGCCAGACCTCGGCGAAGGGGCGGCCCAGCGCGTGCGGGTGCCGCGCGCCCATCAGCGGCGCGTAGGCGTCGTTGTAGAGCAGGGTGCGCGCCGGCCCCCAGAACAGGACCGTCGGCTGGCGGCTTTCCAGCATCAGCGGCACCATGACCCGCAGCGTCTCCGGCCAGCGCTCCGGCGGGCCCAGGGGCGTCAGGGCCCAGTCATGCGCGCGGATGCGCCCGCCCATCTCCCCGCCGCCGGCGAGGAAGGGAGGGGAGGCGGCCCGGGAACCGCCCGTCGAATGGGGAAGCGCGGTCACGGCGCGGCCATCCCTTGAGATCGAAGCGCAGCACCCGATGATACACCAGGGGCGGGACACCCGGCCATTCTTTCGCCGAAGCATGCGGCCGCTGCGCCAAATGGGGCCGAACACCCCGAACTAAGGTTGAGTCCGGCCCATCCGGGACACCTGCCCCACCTCCGAATAGCTTTGATGAACAAGCACTTGATCATGCGGAGGTAATGAACCCTTAAGCAATCCACCCGGAAATTAACCATGTCGCAAGCATGGGGTGGAAGTCATGACTTCCCGGGACGCCGCCAGCACCATCAGCGCCGCCGCACCGGCCGGCCGGCGCCGGGCGGCGCGCCGTCCCAGCCTGATGCGCATCCTTCCGGTCATCGCCTTCATCTCGCTGCTGCCGCTGGCCGCGTTCGAGGCCTTCAACGCCTGGCACCTGCGCAGCAAGGCGACGCTGGACGCCTACGACCAGGCGCAGCGGCTGCTCTCGATGGTCGAGGGCGAGCAGATGCGCGTCGTCGACGGCATCCACAACGTGCTCTCCACCCTGCGCCAGACCCAGGCGGTGCGCGACGGCGACGATTCCGACTGCCAGGCGCTGATGGGGCGGCTGCGGCCGGAATATCCGGCCTACCTGTCCTTCTACGTGACCGACGCCCAGGGCGCCGTCCGCTGCTCCACCGAGCCGACGGCGATCGGGCTGCGCCTCGGCGACCGCGAGCACATCCGGGCGGCTCTGGGCGGGCTGCCGTTCCGCGTCGGCGCCAGCGTCCAGCACCGGCTGACCGGCCGGCGCATCCTGCCCTTCGCCATGCCCGTCAGCGATGCCGGCGGCCGCGTCACCGGCGCTATCGCCGCGGCGGTGGAATCCGACTGGATCGAGGATTACCTGGCGCGCAAGCCCCTGCCGGCCAACGCCTCGCTGACGGTGGCCGACCGCGACGGCGTGGTGCTGATGCGCACGCCGGGCGTACCGGGGCTGGTCGGTTCGCGGCTGCCGGACTCCTACCTGGCGCTGGCGCGCTCGTCCGAGGAGGGTGTGCGCGAGATGCCGGGCCTGGACGGCGTGCCCCGGCTGCTGGCCTACGCGCCGGTGAAGCCCGCCGCCGGGCTGTTCGTCGCGGTGGGCATCGACAAGGCGGCGGCGCTGGCGCCCATCTCGCGCACGCTGGCGGGCGGCCTGATGCTGCTGGCGGCGGCGCTGGCCGCGACCCTGGTGGCGACGCACTGGCTGGGGCGGCGGCACCTGCAGGACCCGATCCGGCGCCTGACCCGCACCGCGCGGCGCTGGCGCGACGGCGACCTGTCGGTGCGCGCTGAGGTGGCGACCAGCGACCTGGCGCCGCTGGCCGACGCCTTCAACGACATGGCGGCGGCGCTGGCCGCGCGCGGCCTGGCGCTGGAGGCGAGCGAGGCCTTCGCCCACAGCGTGGTCGAGAGCAGCCCCGACTGCGTCAAGGTGCTGGACCTGGAGGGCCGCCTGCTCTCCATGAACGGCCCCGGCCGCTGCGCCATGGACATCGAGGATTTCACCCCCTTCCAGGGCCAGGTGTGGACCGGCTTCTGGGGCGAGCCGGACCGGCCGGTCGTGCGGGCGGCGCTGGCCGTGGCGCGGGCCGGCGGCACCGGCCGCTTCACCGCCCCCTGCCCGACGGCGCGCGGCGTCCTGAAATGGTGGGACGTGGCGGTCACGCCCATCTGCGGGCCCGACGGGCTGCCGGCCCGGCTGCTCTCCACCTCGCGCGACATCACCGCCGCCAAGGAGGCGGAGACGGCGCTGCGCGACAGCGAGGCGCGCTTCCGCACCGTGTTCGAGCAGGCCGCCGCCGGCTTCGCCCTGATCCGCCCCGACGGCACCTTCGCCCGGGTCAACCGCCGCTTCAGCGCCATGCTGGGCTACCGGGCGGACGAGCTGTGCGCGCTCGACACCTGGCGGGTCACCCACCCCGACGACAAGGGCGCCGACCGCGACATGGGCCGGGCGCTGAAGCGCGGCGACATCGGCACCTACGAGCTGGAGAAACGCTACCTGCACAAGGACGGGCACACGGTCTGGGCGCATCTGACGGTGGCGCTGGAGCGCGACCGGCGGGGCGGGCCGCTGCACTTCATCGTCGCCGCCAACGACGTGACCGAGCGCAAGCAGGCCGAGACCGACCGCCAGCGCGCCGCCGAGGAGCTGCTGCGCGCCAAGGAGCAGGCCGACACCGCCCGGCAGGAGGCGGAGCGCGCCAACCTCGCCAAGTCCAAGTTCCTGGCCGCCGCCAGCCACGACCTCCGCCAGCCCATGCAGGGCGCGATGCTGCTGGCGTCCGTGCTGGAGGGCTACCTGCCGTCGGGCACCGGGCGCGAGGTGCTGGGCCATCTCGACCGGTCGCTGCACGCTCTGAAGGGGCTGCTGGACGGGCTGCTGGACATATCGCGGCTGGACGCCGGCACGGTGAAGGCGGAACCGCGCGACTTCCCCCTGGCCGAGCTGCTGGCCGACCTGGAGGCGACGCACGGCCCGGCGGCGGCCGCGCGCGGCCTGTCCTGGTCGGTGGCGGGGGTGGGCGGCCTGGTCGTGCGCTCCGACCCGACCCTGCTGGGCCGGGTGGTGCGGAACCTGACGGAGAACGCGCTCCGCTACACGCCGGCCGGCGGCCATGTGCGCGTGGCCTGCCGCCGCGCCGGCGACGCGGTGCGGATCGAGGTGCGCGACACCGGCATCGGCATCCCGGCCGACAAATGCGCCGAAATCTTCGAGGAGTTCGTCCAGATCGGCAATGAGGGCCGCGACCGCGAGCAGGGGCTGGGCCTCGGCCTCGCCATCGTCCGCCGCCTGTCGCGCCTGCTGGGCCATCCGGTCACGGTGTCGTCGGAGCCCGGCTGCGGCTCCTGCTTCACGGTCGAGGTGCCGCTGGGCTGCGCCCGGCAGGTGCCGGCGCCCGTGCCGCACACCGGCGGCGGCCTCGCCGGCCATGGCCGCACCGTGCTGCTGGTGGAGGACGACGCGCTGGTGGCGCTGGGCATGCGCGTGCTGCTGGAGAGCTGGGGCTACGCCGTGCGCCTCGCCGCCTCGGGCGCCCAGGCCCTGCGGGAGCTGGAGGGCGGCCGGGCGCCCGACCTGATCCTGTCGGACTACCGGCTGCGCGACGGCGAGACCGGCGCCGAGGTGGTCCGCGCCGTGCGCGCGCGGCTGGGCCGCGACCTTCCGGGCATCATGGTCACCGGCGAGACCTCGCCCGAGGCCCTGGGCGAAGCCGCCCGCCTGGGCCTCGCCGTCGCCAGCAAGCCGGTCACCGCGCGCGAACTCTCGTCCGCGCTGGCGGCGTGCATGGAGGAGAGGGCGGAGGTCGTGGCGGAGGGGTAGGGGCGCCCCTATCCCTCGCCCCTTGCGGGAGAGGGATGGGGTCCGCCGCGAAGCGGTGGGAGGGTGAGGGGTCGGCGGGCGGCAGCCCGGCGTTCTCGACCCCTATGCCAAGCTAAGCCGTTGAGAACGCCCGCCTGCGGCGGTCGACCCCTCATCCCCCCATTGCTGTCGCAATGGGTCCCTCCTTCTCCCGCAAGGGGAGAAGGATATTCACCCTCACCCGTACACGATCCGCACCTTGCCCGCCGCCGCGACCGCCGTCGCCCGCGCCTCCTCCACATTGGCGCCCTGGGCAAGGGCCACGCCCATGCGGCGGTAGGGGCGGGTGGTGGGCTTGCCGAAGAGGCGGACGTCGACGTCCGAGCCCGGGCGGCCCAGGGCCAGCGCCTCGGCCAGCCCCTCGAAGCGGAAGTCGCCTGCGTCCCGGTCGGCCAGGATGACGGCGGAGGCGGTGGGACCGGCCTGGCGGATCTCGGGGATCGGCAGGCCGAGGATGGCGCGGGCGTGAAGGTCGAACTCGCTGAGGTTCTGCGACAGCAGCGTCACCAGCCCGGTGTCGTGCGGGCGCGGCGACAGCTCGGAGAAGACGACCTCGTCCTTCGTCACGAAGAACTCCACCCCGAACAGGCCGTAGCCGCCGAGATCGTCGACCACCCGCCGCGCCATCTCCTGCGCCTGCTCCAGCAGCTTCGGGTCCATCGGCTGGGGCTGCCAGCTCTCCTGGTAGTCGCCGCGCTCCTGCCGGTGGCCGATGGGGGCGCAGAACAGCACGCCCTGGCGGGTGCGGATGGTCAGCAGGGTGATCTCGTACTCGAAGCGGATGAACTCCTCGACGATGACCTTGCGCCTGTCGCCGCGCATGTTGGCGACCGCGTACTCCCAGGCGGCCTGCAGCCCGGCCTCGTCCTGGACGGTGCTCTGGCCCTTGCCGCTCGACGACATGACCGGCTTGATCACGCAGGGGAAACCGGTGTGGGCGGCGCCGGCGCGCACCTCCTCCAGGCTCTCGGCGTAGCGGTAGCGGGAGGTGCGCAAGGACAGGTCGGTGGCGGCGACCTCGCGGATGCGGTCGCGGTTCATGGTCACCAGCGTGGCGCGGGCGGACGGCACCACCGTGCGGCCCGCCGCCTCCACCTCCGCCAGCACCTCGGTCCGGATCGCCTCGATCTCCGGCACGATCAGGTCGGGGGCGTGGCGGTCGATGACGGCCCGCAGCGCCGCGCCGTCCAGCATCGGGAAGACCTCCGCCGCGTCCGCCACCTGCATGGCCGGGGCGTCGGCGTAAGAGTCGCAGGCGATCACCCGGCAGCCCAGCCGCTTGGCCGAGATGGCGAACTCCCGCCCAAGCTCGCCGGAGCCCAGGAGCAGGATGGTGGCGGTGGGGGTCATGCGGGCCTCCGGGGCAGGGATTGTCATCGGCGGGAGATGTGCACCTCCCACCGACGCTTGGCAACCCGGGATGCGCGGGGCCATCCGATGGGCAGCGTTGACGCTGTGCGTCCTTCGACAGGCTCAGGATGAGGATGTTTCAGCTGCTCCCGGTGAGAGAACCGGGGGTGCCTAGCGTACTCCCTCCCTCATCCTGAGCATGTCGAAGGACGCAGCACGGTTCAGCCCCGTAGGTCGGGAGGAGCGGAGCGTATCCCGACATGTCCCCGCCCGGGATGTCGGGATACGCCTCCGGCCGCTCCCGACCTACGGAGCGGCGCGCCCCGCCACCCGCTGCGTCACCGCCATCAGCAGCGACAGCGCCGCGAACAGGGCGAGTGTGCCGACCAGCAGCGCGTAGGTCTCCAGGCTCAGCAGCACGTAGAGGAAGCCGAACAGCCCGCCCAGCAGCAGCCCGAAGAGCAGCGCCGTGCGCGCCCGCCGCGTGACGGCCGCCGTGAAGAGCGTCGCCTGGGCCAGCACCATGCCGGCGCTGAGCGCATAGGCGGCGGCGTAGCCCAGCGGCTCGCTGAAGGAGACCAGCAGCAGCCCGAACAGGGTCAACGACAGGCCCAGCAGCCCGTACTGCACGGCATGGATCCGCACGCCGGTCAGCAGCTCGAACAGGAAATAGGTGGTGAAGGCGAGCGCCACGAACAGGATGTCGTACTTGGAGGCGCGGTGGACCATGCGGTAGCCGGGCGTCGCCTCGATCAGGTCGACGCCGGCGCCGCTGGCGTTCTGCGGCTCGGCCTCCACCGCCAGGGGCGCCGTCCAATGCTGCGGCAGGGCGTATTCGGCCGAGCGCCAGGTCGCCTCGAACCCCTCCTTGGTCACGTTGGAGGCGGCGGGCAGCGCCGTGCCGGTGAAGCTGGGCGTCGGCCAGGGGGCGGAGACGGTCGATTCCATGTCGCGCGCCTGGAAGCGCAGCCGGTAGGAGCCGGTGCCGCGCAGGGTCAGCGTCGCGGCGAAGGCGGCCTCCGCTCCCGGCGTCACCGGTTCGGTCAGGCGGACGGCCAGCGCGGCGCCGCCCTGGCAGTCCTCCGCGGCCGGCACCGCCTCGCGGCAGTTCTGCCAGGCGAGCGGCGTGCCGCCCCAGACCATGCGGTCCTCCGGCGACAGGCCGGTCAGGCCCGAGGTCGGCAGCACCACGAAGGCCTCCACCCAGAGCGGGCGGGCGCCGCCGGTCATCTCCGCCGCCTTGGCCTCGGACGGCAGGGCGAAGGCGCCCTCGAGGCCGGCGCGCGCCTGGTAGACGGTGGCCTCGAACAGGCCGCGCCGGCGCCGCTCCGGCTCGAGCCTGGTCACGGCCTTCAGCTTCGCCGGCGCGATCTTCAGGTAGCGGCGCTGCGGCGACTGGCCCAGCGTGCCGGCCGGGGCGTCGTAGGGCACCACCAGCAGCGGCGCGCCCACGGTCTGGGCGGGGCCCCAGCTGCGCTGGAACTCCTCCAGCACCTGCATGTGGCGGCGCTCGCGCTCCTCGATCACGCCGGAGACGAGGCCGCCGGCGATCAGGGTCGCCAGCAGCACCGCGCCGATCTGCAGCAGCTTCCAGGCGGGCAGGGCCAGGATGGCGGCCAGGGCGGGGCTGGAGGACTGGGCGGGGCCGGGCGGCTGGGGAAGGGGCGGGGTCTCTGTCACGCTGGTCATCTTCGTTCCTCCGTGAGGGGTCGGGATGGGACCAGCCTGACGCGCGCCCGTGCAGCGGTGATGGAGCGCCCGTGCAGATTTCGTGCAGGGCTTCGGCTAGGATCGCGCCATGAGCCGCATCCTGCTGATCGACGACGATCCCGGCATCCGCGACGTCGTCCGCTTCGCCCTGGCGCGCGAGGGCTTCGAGGTGGAGGAGGCCGCCGACGGCGCCGCGGGGCTGGCATCGGCCGCGGCGCGCCCGCCCGACCTGGTGCTGCTGGACGTGATGATGCCCGGGCCCGACGGGATGGAGGTGTGCCGGCGACTGCGCGCCAAGGGCCGCACGCCCATCATCTTCCTCTCCTCGCGCGACGACGAGATCGACCGGGTGCTGGGGCTGGAACTGGGCGGCGACGACTACGTGACCAAGCCCTTCTCCCCGCGCGAGCTGGTGGCGCGGGTCAGGGCCGTGCTGCGCCGGACGGCGCCCATGGAGCCCGAGGCGCCCAAGGCGCTGGAGCGCGGCCGGCTGCGCCTCGACCTGGAGGGCTTCCGCGCCTTCTGGGACGGGGCGGAGGTGGTGCTGACCGCGACCGAGTTCGGCCTGCTGCGCACCCTGGCGGAACGGCCGGCCAAGGTCTTCAGCCGCGACGCGCTGATGGACGGCGCCTACGGCACCGACCATTACGTCAGCGACCGGACGGTCGACAGCCACATCAGGCGCATCCGGGCCAAGTTCCAGGCGGTGGGCGGCGCGCCGGTGGAGACCGCGCACGGGCTCGGCTACAAGCTGTCGGACTGCGGATGAGGCTGGTCATGGAGAGCTTTGCACAGTTGCCCGCGGGCGGTGTTGCGTGCCCTCTCCCAGGGGGAGAGGGACAGGGAGAGGGGGTACGGGAACGCGGAGCAGAGGCAAACGTCGATGAGGTGCCCTTCCCCGACCCTCTTACCCCCTCACCCCAACCCTCTCCCCCTGGGAGAGGGGGCTTGTTGGCGACCGTGCAAAGCTCTCCGCCATGAGGCGCATCCCATGAGGCGCCCCGGGATCGGGCTGGTGCTGCTGACCATGGCGCTGGCGGCGCTGCTGCTGCCGCTGAGCGGCATCTGGGTGCTCCGGCTCTATGAGAGCGCGCTGGTGCGGCAGACCGAGTCCGAGCTCATCGCCCAGGCCGCCCTGGTCGCCGCCGCCTACCGGGCGGCCTGGCGCGCGGCCGGCGGCTCGGCGGAGGAGGGGGTGCCGGTGGACCCGCGCTGGACCCGCGCCCCCGGCTACGACGCGCCCTGGCTGCCACGCGGGGCATCGCTGGACCTGGCCGACGACCCGGTGCTGCCGCCGCCGCCCGACCCCAGTCCGGCCGCGACAGCCCCGAGCCCGGCCGCCCTGGCCGCCGGAGCCGCGCTGGGGCCGGTGCTGCGGGAGGCGCAGCGCACGACGCTCGCGGGCATGCGGGTGGTGGATGCGCGCGGCACCGCCGTGGCCGGCACGGGCGAGGCGGCCGGCGGCTCGCTGCTGGGGCAGGAGGAGGTGGCGCGGGCTCTGGCGGGCGAGCCGGTCAGCGTGTTGCGCCGCCGCGGCCGCCGCACCCCGCCCCCGCTGCTGGGACCGCTGGCGCGCAACGCCGAGGTGCGCGTCTTCACGGCATTGCCGGTGCTGGAGGGTGACCGCGCCATCGGCGCCGTGCTGCTGTCGCGGACCCCCAGCACCATCGGCGAGGCGCTGTACGGCAAGCGCTGGCATCTGGCGGGCCTGTCGCTGCTGCTGCTGGCCGCGGTCGGCGGTCTGGCCTGGCTGGGCGCCGCCGCCATCGGCCGGCCGCTGCGCGCCGTCACCGACCAGGCCAAGCGCGCGGCCCGCGGAGAGCGCGGCGCCATGGCGCACCCCGCCCCGGCCGCCGTGCGCGAGGTGGCGGAGCTGGCGGCGGCGCTGTCCACCATGGCCGGCACGCTGGAGCGCCGGGCCGACTATATCCGCGACTTCGCCGCCCATGTCTCGCACGAGTTCAAGACGCCGCTGACCACCATCCGCGGCACGGTGGAGCTGCTGCGCGACCATCTGGACGAGATGGGCGGCGAGGAGCGCGCGCGCTTCCTCGGCCATCTGGACCAGGAGGCGGAGCGGCTGTCGCGGCTGGTGCGCCGGCTGCTGGAGCTGGCCCGGGCCGACGTGGCGCGCCCCGCCGGCACCGCCGATGCCGGCGCCGTGCTGGAAGCGCTCGCCGCCCGCCACCGTGCCGCCGGGCTGGCGGTGACGCTGGACATAAGCGATCCCGGACCTTTTCCGATGGCGGAGGAGGCGCTGGAGGCCGTCGCCGGCCATCTGCTGGACAATGCCGCCCGCCATGCCGGCGCGGGCGCCCATGTCACCCTGTTGCTGCGGCGCGAGGGCGGGGAGGCAGTGCTGACGGTCGCCGACGACGGGCCGGGCATCGCGGCGGCGGACCGGGAGCGGGTCTTCGCCCCCTTCTTCACCACCGCCCGCGCCTCGGGCGGCACCGGCCTCGGCCTCGCCATCGTGCGGAGCCTGGTGGCGGCCCATGGCGGGACCGTGGCGCTGCTCGACCGCCCGGGCACGCCCGGCGCGGCGTTCGAGGTCAGGCTGCCTTCACCGCCGCCAGGAAGCGGTTGACCTCCTCCGTCAGCGTCCCGGACTCCGACTGCACCTCGGTCGCGGCGGCCAGCACCTGGGTGGCGGCGGCGCCGGTCTCGGTGGCGGCGTGGCGGACCTCGACGATGGTGCTGCTGACCTCCTGGGTCCCGACCGCCGCCTGCTGCACGTTGCGGGCGATCTCCTGGGTCGCGGCGCCCTGCTCCTCCACCGCCGAGGCGATGCCGGTGGCGATCTCGTTGATGCGCGAGATGGTGCCGTTGATGCCCTGGATGGCCGCCACGGCCGACCGGGTCGCCTCCTGCACCTGCTGGATCTGGCCGGAGATCTCCTCGGTGGCGCGGGCGGTCTGGTTGGCCAGCGTCTTGACCTCGCCCGCCACGACCGCGAAGCCCTTGCCCGCCTCGCCGGCGCGCGCGGCCTCGATCGTGGCGTTCAGGGCCAGCAGGTTGGTCTGGCTGGCGATCTCGCTGATCAGCCGCACCACGTCGCCGATGCGCGCGGCGGCGCCCGCCAGCGATTCGACGATCTCGTTGGTGCGCTCCGCCTCGATCTTGGCCTGCTCGGCGATGCCGGCGCTCTCCGCCACCTGCCGGGCGATCTCGGTGATGGAGCCCGTCAGCTCCTCGGCGGCGGACGCCACGGTCTGCACGTTGGCGCTGGCCTGCTCGGCCGCCCCCGCCACCGCCACGGCCTGCCGGTTGGTCTGCTCCGACAGGGCCGACATGGACTGCGCCGTGCCCTTCATCTGCGCGCTGGCCGATCCCAGCTGCGTCACCAGCCCCTGGATGCGGGCCTCGAAATCGGCCATCAGCCGCTCCAGCGTCGCCGCCCGCCGCTCCCGCGCCACGCGCTGGGCCTCCTGCTCGGCCTCCAGCCGGCGGCGCTCCAGCCCGTTCGCCTTGAAGACCTCCACCGCCCGGGCCATGTCGCCGATCTCGTCGCGGCCGTCCGTGTCGGGAATGTCGGCCTCCAGCCGGCCGGCGGCCAGGGCGCGCATGGCGTCCGTCAGGCCGGTCACGGGGCGGGTGATGGAGCGGGCGATCAGCAGCGAGCCGCCGATGCCGAACAGCACCGCCAGCACGCTCAGCACGGCCATGACGATCTCGGCCTGCAGCATGGAGGCGACGGCCTCCGGCCCCAGGCGGTCCTGGTCCGCCTTGAGCGCTGCCAGGATCTCCTCCGCCAGCTCGGCGATCCGCAAACCGTTGGGCGTCAGGGTGCCGGCCGCCAGCGCCTCCATCTCGGTGATGGCCGCACGCTTGTCGTCGAAGGCGGCGCGGTAGGCCTGGAAGCCGGCGGCGGCCTCGGCCATGGCGGCGCGGCGCTCCGGGTTCTGCAGCTGGGCGTCGAGCTGGCGGAAGGCCTCGTCGAAGGCCTTGAACTCCGCTAGGACACGGTCGGCCGAGGCGGCGTTGCGGTGGATCTCGAAGCGCTGGACGTAGAGCCGGCCCAGTAGCAGGGCGCGCAGCGAGGTGCCGGCATTGTAGGCCGCCTGGATATCGCGGTCGCGTTCGGCCGTCCGCATGATCCGGGTCAGAGCCTGCTCGATCCCGGGTCCCTTGGCGTCCAGCGCCAGCGTGGCCTTCTTCGCGACGGTGCCTACCTCGGCGATGCGGTCGAAGGAACTGTCGAAGGCGGCCATGGCCTTGGTCATCTCCGCCAGGAGCCGGCGCAGCTCGGGCGTGCGGAATTCGGTGTCGGCGGTCGTCAGCAGCGCCCGCGCCTCGTTCAGGCCATCCGCAACCTTCATGGCCTTCTCGGGGTCCTCGGTCAGGAGGAACTCCTTCGCCGCCAGCCGCGCATGGCCGATCTGGATCTCGATGCCGCTGGCGAGGTTGGAGCCGCGCGCGGCCGAGCGGTAATCGGCGAAGTAACCGGATGTCCGCAGCAGCGCCACGATGCCGCCAATGCCGATGAACAGCAGCATCACGACCAGCAACCCCTGGCCCAGCATAATACGTTGCGCGACCTTGAACCGGTCCAGCCGCATGTCGATTTCCCCCCGACGACCCCGCCCCCCAGCGGACAAGAATCCTTATTAGCAGATTAACCCCATCGATTGAAGGGTCTGTATCTGCGAAACCGCTAATATTAACCTATACTCAAGTATCTGTTCAGGGCTTGCATTGCGGCTTCCCGATCCAGCCCCAGCCGATAGCGGGTCAGCGCCTCGGCGGCCCGTTCGGGCGTGATCTGGCCGGCCCTGACCTGGGCCCCGTAGGCGCGCAGCTCGGCGCCCAGGCGGAAGCGGCGCGACAGCAGGTAAAGCGCCAGCCAGGGCAGCACCAGCCACCGCGCCTGCTCGCGCATATGCACCCGCTCGTGCAGCAGGAGGGACTCCAGATCCGTCACGTCGGCCCGCACCACGAGGAACGGCCAGCAGGCGAAGCCCGCGAAGCCGCCGAAGAAGGGCGGCAGGCGCTTCGGCCGCAGCAGGATCACCTCATATCCCCGACCACGCCGCGCACCGTCTCCGCCAGGGCCGACAGGGCCTTGGCACGGGGGAAGGTCGGCCGGCTGACCAGCCGAACCGTGCGCGCCACGCCGTCGGACAGCGGCAGCAGCGTGACGTCGCGGCCGCGCATGGCCCCGGCGGCGAGACCCGGGATCAGGGTGCTGCCATAGCCGGCCGCCACCATGTTGACCAGCGTCTCCAGGCTGGCGGCGCGGAGCGCTCCCATATCGCCCCGGGCGCAGGCGGCCAGCGCCTGGTCGCGCAGGCAATGCCCGTCGGCCAGCACCAGCAGGTCGGCCGAGAGATCGGCCGCGTCCACCCGCTGCCGTCCTGCCAGCGCATGGCCAGGGGATAGGGCCGCCAGGAAGGGCTCGGTGAAGAGCGGCGCCTCCTCCAGCTCGGGCGGCGGGGTGGTGGCGATCATGACGGCGTCCAGCTTGCGCGCCTGCAGCCGCTCCAGCAGGTTTGCCGTCACATCCTCCCACAGCTCGATCTCCAGCCGGGGATAGGCCTGCCGCAACGGCGCGAACAGCAGCGGCATCAGGTAGGGGCCCAGGGTCGGGATCACGCCCAGCTTGAGGGGTCCCACCAGCGGGTCGCGCGCCGCCCGCGCCTCCGCCTCCAGCGCGTCGGCCGCCTCCACCGCGCGGCGCGCATGGGCCAGCAGCCGCTCCCCCACCTCGGTCGGGACGACCCATTTGCTGGTGCGCTCGAACAAATCCACCCCCAGCCGCTCCTCCAGCTTGCGCAGCTGGCCGGACAGGGTGGGCTGGCTGACATGGCAAGCCTCGGCGGCCCGGCCGAAATGCCGGTGCTCGCCCAATGCGATGAGGTAGCGGAGGTCGCGCAGGTTCATGACCATAGCTATGGCCGATCGGTCCGATCAGAACAATCGATTTCACGGATGATCGCGGCGCGCTTAGCGTCTGCCTAGGCATACACCCCTTCCTAGCGAGGCAGAGATGACCAACCGACTGACGACCACGGCGGGCGCTCCCGTCGCCGACAACCAGAACAGCCTCACCGCCGGCCCGCGCGGCCCCGTGCTGCTGCAGGACTGGCAGCTGATCGAGAAGCTGGCGCACCAGAACCGCGAGCGCATCCCCGAGCGCGTCGTCCATGCCAAGGGCTGGGGCGCCTTCGGCACCCTGACGGTGACGCAGGACATCACCCGCTTCACCCGGGCCAGGCTGTTCAGCGAGGTGGGCAAGAGGACCGACCTGCTGCTGCGCTTCTCCACCGTGGCGGGCGAGCAGGGCGCGGCCGATGCCGAGCGCGACGTGCGCGGCTTCGCGCTGAAGTTCTACACCGAGGAGGGCAACTGGGACCTGGTCGGCAACAACACGCCGGTCTTCTTCATCCGCGACCCGCTGAAGTTTCCCGACTTCATCCGCACCCAGAAGCGCCATCCGCGCACGAACCTGCGCTCCAGCACCGCCATGTGGGACTTCTGGAGCCAGAGCCCGGAGAGCCTGCACCAGATCACCATCCTGTTCTCGGACCGCGGCCTGCCCGTCTCCCCGCGCTTCATGAACGGCTACGGCAGCCACACCTTCAGCTTCTGGAACCATGACGGCGAGCGCTTCTGGGTGAAGTTCCACTTCAAGACCCGCCAGGGCCACCGGACTCTCACCAACGACCAGTCGGCCGAGGTGATCGGGCGCAGCCGCGAGAGCTACCAGGAGGACCTGTTCGGCGCCATCGAGGCCGGCGACTTCCCGCGCTGGACCATGTTCGTGCAGGTGATGCCGGAGCTGGAGGCGGAGAACACCCCGTACGACCCGTTCGACCTGACCAAGGTCTGGCCGCACGCCGACTACCCGCTGATCGAGGTCGGCGAGGTCGAGCTGAACCGCAACGCCGACAACTACTTCGCCGAGATCGAGCAGGCGGCCTTCAGCCCCAGCAACATCGTGCCCGGCATCGGCTTCAGCCCGGACCGGGTGCTGCAGGGCCGGCTCTTCGCCTATGCCGACGCGCACCGCTACCGCATCGGCACGCATTACGAGGCGCTGCCGGTGAACCAGCCGAAATGCCCGGTCCGCCACTACCACAAGGACGGGGCGATGCGGTTCTTCCGCAACGACACCGGCAACCCCGACGCCTATTACGAGCCCAACAGCTTCGGGGGGCCGGCGCAGGACCCCGGCGTCGCCGAGCCGCCGCTGCGCCTGACGGGCGCCGCCGATCGCCATGACCACCGGCTGGACAATGACGACTACATCCAGCCGCGCGCGCTCTTCGCCCTGTTCGACGAGGGACAGCGGCGCCGCCTCTTCGCCAACATCGCGGCGGCGATGCAGGGCGTGCCCGGCTTCATCGTCGAGCGCCAGCTGGCCCATTTCGAGCGCATCCACCCCGACTACGCCGCGGGTGTCCGCCGGTCCCTCGGCCTGACGGCGGCGCAGCCGGTGGCGGCGGAGTGATCCGGGCGCCCTCATCACTACCCGTCATCCCCGCGGAGGCGGGGACCCAGGTATTTCCTTTGCACTGCGGCGTTTGGGAAGAGCGCAACGGCTCCCTTTGCGCCTTCCCGGCTTGCCAATAGCAAGCTCATCGCCTGGATTCCCGCCTCCGCGGGGATGACGGGGAGGGCGGTAATCACCGCCCTCCCCGTCACTTGCCCAAGCCTCCCCCGGACCCATGTAGCTGTGACGACGCCCCGGAGTGACCCGATGTCCAAGGCTCCCCTCCTGAAGATCGCCGGTTCCGCCCTGCTCGCGCTCGGCGGGATCGGCCTGCTGCTGCCGGTGCTGCCGACGACCGTGTTCTGGATCGCGGCCGCCCTGTGCTTCCTGAAGGCCGGCGACCGCCGCGCCGCGCGCCTGCTGGACCATCCGCGCCTCGGCCCCTCCATCCGCCTGTTTGTCGAGCACGGCGCCGTCACCCGCCCGGCCAAGGTCGCGGCGCTCGGCGGCATGCTGCTGGGCGCGGCGTTGCTGGCCCCGCTCGCCACTACGATGCCCGCCACGGCCGCCGCCGGCTGGGCCGTGCTGGCGCTCTCCGCCCTGTTCGTCGCGACGCGGCCGGAGCCGGCGCGGGTGAGGGTGGGGCGGTAGGCTCCCGCCGCAGTCCGCCGCATTTTCCACCGTCACCCCGGCGGAAGCCGGGGCTCAGGGGTTGCAGTGGGATGCGGTCGATGCAGCACCCGTAGGTCGCATGGAGCCGAAGGCGCAATGCGACACCCCGCCGGGGCGGCGTCGCATTGCGCTGCGCTCCATGCGACCTACGGGATTGCTTCATTGAACTCACATGACTGCAACCCATGGGTCCCGGCTTTCGCCGGGATGACGGGGAGGCGGCCAACAACTCTCGCTCACCGCGCCTCCAGCCGCCGCCACAGCGCCTCGGCGGTGAAGTCGGGGATGGCGATGGCGGCGCCGGCGCCCAGCAGGGTCTCCGGCGTCTGGCCGGTGGTGAGGCCGGCCGTCCAGATGCCGGCGCCCACGGCGGAGCGGATGCCAGGGACGGAGTCCTCGAAGGCGACGGCCTCGCCGGCCGCGACGCCCAGCCGCTGCAGCGCGGTCACATAGGGCAGCGGGTCCGGCTTGGCGCGGGGCAGCTCCTCGCCCAGCACTTGCACGGGGAAGCGCCCGGCCAGGCCCAGCACATCGAGCATGTGCGCGGCGTTGGCCCGGGGCGCGTTGGTGACCAGGGCCACCTTGACGCCCCGCGCCTCCGCCCAGTCCAGCAGCGCCACCAGCCCGGCCAGCGGCACCATCGCCGTGGCGGCGGCGCGGAAGGCGGCCTCCTTCTCGTCGGCGATGCGGGCGTGCTCGGCCGCGTTCAGATGCGGGAAAAGGTCCGCCAGCGCCGCCGCGTTCGACCGGCCGGAGATGCGCGCCCGGTAGAACGCCTCGTCGATCTGCATCCCATGGCCACGCAGGAGCGTGCGGTAAGTCTCGAAATGCACCGGGTCGGTATCGGCCAGCGTGCCGTCGAGGTCGAAGACCAGGGCCTTGGGGGTCATGCTTGAGCCTGCGCGTGTCGGGCGGGGATGCCTGATCTAGCACGGCGGCCGCGCTTCATCCCTCTCCCCTTGCGGGAGAGGGATGGGCCCCGCGCCGCAGGCGTGGGAGGGCGAGGGGTCGGCTAGCGAAAGCCCGACATTCTCCCCCCTACGCCAAGCTGAGGTGTCGAGAACGCCCGCCTGCGGCGGTCGACCCCTCATCCTCCCCAAGCAAGCTTGGGGCCCCATCCTTCTCCCGCAAGGGGAGAAGGATAAGAACCCCGCCCGGTGCGCTCACTCCGCCGCCACGGCCTTGGGCACGATGGGGCAGATCTCCTCGCGCGGGACCATGTCGAAGGTGAAGATGTACTTGGCCATGCCGGTCAGCACCGCGGCGACGAAGCCGATCTCCACCAGCTGCGCGTCCGAATAGTACTTGCGCAGCCGGTCGTAGAGGTCGCGGGTCAGCTCGCCATGCATGTTCTGCAGCATCATCTGCTCGGCCAGTTCGATGACCGCCAAATCCTTCTCGTTGAAATGCTCCGGCGTGGGCGTCAGGATGTTGTCGACCTGTGTCTGGGTGATGCCGGCGTTCAGGCAGTCCACAGTGTTGGAGCGGTTGCAGAACAGGCAGCCATGCTGCTTCGACAGCTTCAGCCGCAATATCTCCTTGGTCCGGACGTCGACCAGCATGCCCGGATCTTCATTGTAGAAGATCTTCTTGTAGAAGCCGTCGAAGTACCAGCGCAGCATGGTCGGGTTGTTGGCCATCACCTCGATGATGGTGGGCTCGCCCGTGCGGCTGGTGGCCATGTCGTGCAGGGCCTTCAGATCGTCGGGCATCTCGTCGCGAGGCACGGTACGCAGATGGGGGTTCGGCATCTCTTCCTCCGGCGACTTCGGTTTCACTGACGCGGGATCGCGCCAGTCAAGTAGACGGTCTGCAGAAATCCTCGTCAAATAAACAGTTTCCGACGCGAAAACCGGCTTTACTCAAGCGGTTTATTGGCCATGACATGCATGGAGTTCACAGGACGGAATGCATGCGTTTTCACTCGGTCCGGGTCTCGTCCGCCCGGCCGACGATGCGCTCGTTCAGCACCGACTGGGTGGACTGGTCGTAGAGGCCGACCAGCCGCTCCAGCACGGCGGCCGCCCGCTCCATCTGCGGCGCGAAGTCCAGCACCTCGCCGGCCAAGCCCACCAGCAGCTCCTGCCGGCGTGCGGAGAAGCGGTCGGTGACCTCGGTGCCCAGCGGCGTCAGGGCGTAGCTGGACTCGCGCTTGGTGGCGCCGGCGCTGCGCCGCACCAGCCCCGCCCGCTCCAGCTTGCGCAATGAGTACTGGATGTTGGAGACGTCGCTGCGGTTCAGGAAGCGCAGCACCTCGGTCAGGTTGCGTGGTCCCTGGCGCATGCGGATGGCGTGCAGCACCACCACGTCCTGGAAGCCGAAGGGCTCGCCCGAGACGGCCGTGTTCAGCTCCGTCGCCCAGCGCGAGAAGGCCTCCCACACCCGGATCAGCGCCAGCTCCAGCCGGGTCAGCGTCTGGGCGCAGGGGGTGGCGGTCATGTAGCCGGGGGGCTTGGGCGGGGCGTCCTGCATCGTGCCTCCTCAGGCGGCCGTGACGCGCGCGGCGCACAGCTTGAACTCGGGGATCTTGCCGTGGGGGTCCAGCGCCGGGTCGGTCAACAGGTTGGCGGCGGCCTCACGGTAGCAGAAGGGGATGAAGAGGTTGCCGGGCGACGCGTCGCGGTCGGCCTCCGCCCAGCGCCAGAAGGGCGCCTGCGGGTCGGGCGCGGCCGCGCGGGCGGGCATGTCGGAGGCCAGCAGCTCGATCACCATGCGCCGGGCGGTGCGGGCGCGCTCGCTGGCCGTCACCACCTCCATGCCGGGCTTCGGCGTGCGGATGCGGGAGGCGACCAGCGTGCACTCCCCCTTCACCTCCACCATGCAGGCGCGGCAGTTGCCATCGGGGCGGTAGCCCGGCGCCGGCTTGTGGCAGAGATGCGGGATGTCGGTGCCTAGGCGCCGCGCCGCCTGCCAGGTGGTCTCGCCGGGCAGGGCGGTGACGGGCTTGCCGTCCAGGATGAACTCGACGCTCACGACACCGCCTCCGGGAAGTGGCGCTGGACCGAGCGGAAGGCGCTGGGCGCCGCTTGGCCCAGGCCGCAGATGCTGGCGTCGGCCATGCACTGGCCGAGTTCCCCCAGCAGCCCGGTGTCCCAGTGGGGCGCTTCCATCAGGGCCAGCGCCTTCTCCGTGCCGTTCTCGCCCCGCGCGATTCATTAGGTCCTTGGGCGGAAGGGGCGGCCCAGGTCGGGACCGCCCCAGCAACCCTCAGAACCGGTACGACGCCTCGATGCCGTAGGTGCGGGGGGCGGCGCGGTACAGGGCGCCGACGCCCGGCAGCAGCACGATGTGCTCGGCGTTGTACTTCTTGTCGAACAGGTTCTTGGACCAGATCGCC
Source organism: Azospirillaceae bacterium (assembly GCA_035626475.1). Classification (GTDB taxonomy): domain Bacteria; phylum Pseudomonadota; class Alphaproteobacteria; order Azospirillales; family Azospirillaceae; genus DASPKT01. The sequence continues at coordinate 61,955 of DASPNP010000015.1, read as the reverse complement.
ACCGACCATTGGTCGTTGCCCAGCGACAGGCGGGCGTTGACCAGGCTGTAGGGGCTGCGCTCCGCGCCGGGCGTCGCCAGCCAGTCCCAGTAGGTCGTGCCCTGGTAGTTGTAGTCGACGCGGGCCGTGGCCTCGATGCCGCTGGCCGTCACCTCGGTCGTGTACTGGATCGCGGCGTTGGCGGTCCATTTCGAGGTGGAGGGCCGCTGGTTGCCGACGGCGCCCGGGTTGGAGGCGAACTTCGTCACCTCGCTGTCCAGATAGCCGAAGCCGCCCTGCAGCTGCAGCCCCTCGGTCAGCAGGATGTTGATGTCGGCCTCGACGCCCTTCATCTCCACCTTGTCGGCGGTCGAGATGGCCTGCAGGCCGCCCTGGGGAAAGAACTCCAGCAGCTGGGCGTTCTTGGTGTCGGTCTGGAACAGCGCCACGTTCAGCCTGACGCGGCGGTCCAGGAACTCGGACTTGGCGCCGATCTCGTAGGTGTCCGCGACCTCCTTGGCGAAGACGTCGCCGACCGTGCTGTTCGGGTTGAAGCTGCGCAGCAGCTCGCCGGTGCCGAACGGGTTGAAGCCGCCCGTCTTGAAACCGCGGCCCCAGGAGCCGTAGACCGACAGCGTCTCCGTCGCCTCGTAGCGCAGCGTGACCTTCGGCTGCAGCTCGTCGAAGCTGGTGGAGCGGTCGCGGAAGGGCCGAATCTGCCAGCCCGGCACCTGCTTGGGGTCGGCCGGGTCGGGCGGGCCCTTGAAGGCGAGGTCGGTCTGGTTCTTCTTCTCCTTGTCGTAGCGCAGCGCGCCGCTGATCTCGAGATTGTCGAGGATGTCGAAGGAGACGTTGCCGAAGAAGGCGTGGGCCTTGTTGTCGTTAGTGTCGTACAGCAGCGTCAGCGTCTGGTTGCCCGAGCCGAAGGGCCAGGGGCCGACGCCCAAATTGAAGCCCCGCCGGTCGGCGCCGGTGGTCGAGGTGTTGGTGATGTCGAACTCGGCGTAGTAGGCGCCGAACAGCCAGCGGAAGCGCTGGTCCGACGGCGAGGCGACGCGCCCCTCCTGGTACCAGATCTTGCTGTCGCGGGTCAGCGCCTGGGTCTGGGCGCCCAGCCCGATGGGCGTGGCGCCGGGGAAGAAGACGTCGAACTGCGCCGGGTCGTACAGGTACGGGTAGCTGTCGGCGCCGTAATCGTCCCAGATCCGGGCGAAGGAGGTGACCGAGGTCAGGATCGCCGGGCCGAGATCATAGTCGGCCTTCAGCGAGGCGACCGTGCGGTCGTTGTTCGAATAGCCCGGGATGTTGGCGACGTAGGGCAGGCTGGTGTTGTCGCCGCTGAAGCCGCCGATCGGCACCGTCAGCCCCTCGATGATGGAGTTCCAGGCGATGCCGCCGCCCTCCATCTCGGTCCGCCTGAAATTGGCGTCCAGCGTCAGCTTCTCGGTCGGGGTCCAGGTGACGCGGGCGATGCCGGTCAGGTCGCGGAAGCGGTCGACGTCCTCGCCGGTGATCTCGTTCTCGCGGTAGCCGTTGCGGTCGGAGAAGGAGACGCCCGCGCGGAAGGCCAGCTTGTCCCGGATGATCGGGCCGGACACGACGGCCTGGCCGGTCCCCTCCTTGCCGTTGGCGACGCCGACCCGCAGCAGACCCTCATATTCCTGCGCGTTCGGGTCCTTGGTGCGGATCACGATGGCGCCGCCGATGGCGTTGCGGCCGTAGAGCGCGCCCTGCGGTCCCTTCAGCACCTCGATCTGCTGCAGGTCGAACAGCTCCTGGTTGACGCTGTTCTGGTCCAGCTGCTGCACCCCGTCCACCACCAGCGCCACCGAGGATTCGCCGAGGCGGGTCTGGGTGTTGCCGCGCACCGTCACATACAGCTCGCCCGGATGGTTCGACTGCACGAAGGTGACGTTGGAGGCCATGGCCAGGAAGTCGCCCGGCCGTTCCACGCCGGCATTTTCGATGTCGGCGGCGCTCATCACGTTCACCGCCACCGGCGCCTGCTGCAGCGATTCCGAGCGCCGCTGGCCGGTGATGATGATCTCGCTGAGCGAGGGGGTGCCGGCATCGGCGGTGGCGGTCTCGGTTCCGGCGGCCTGGGGTCCCGGCCCGGCGGTCTGCGCCAGGGCGGGCACGGCGGCCAGCGCGCAGAGCGCGGCGCCGGTCAGGAGTGCCCGGCGGAAGGGGGCGGCGTTGCTTGCAGGCGTGCTGGTGACGATCGAAGCATTATGCGCTGTCACGGGTGCCTCCCTTATGATTGCGCGCGGCGGAATTTGCGCCGGCACGGTCCCTCTGTGACTGTTCTGCAGGTCCGCTGACGGGCGCGGGTCGGGCGTCGCGGGGGCGCAAGCGGCCCCGCAGCCACACCCGCGGTGTGGTCCATGGCGTCTCCTTGAAAGCGGCAGAACGGCGGATTCCCTGGGCTCCGCGACTGCATGGCGGATTGTATACCAAATCAATGCGACGCTGTTAAGAGGCGTTGTGGCGAATCTACCGCCACTGCGGCTTTCGGCCCGACGCACCGCTCCTCACGGAGTACCCAAAGCAGCTAAAAACCCTTGCGGCATCTGCGTTTTGGCGGAATCGCTCGAAAAATCCCGGTCGACGGACATAGTTCGGCGGCCTAAGCGCCGGCCTTGGCATTATGGCAAGCCGCTTGTGGCTCCGCCGCGACTTGTATACAATCATGCAGACGCGTAAGGCTCAGGCCGCGCGGCCCCACCACCAGGCTGCCCACCCAAGGTTGGAGGCTTTCCCGATGACCACCATGATGACCGCCGATCAGCGACGCCAGTTCGAGCACGGCGTGCTGCCGCGCCCGACGCAGGACGAGCGTGCCCGGCAGGAGTTCGTGCGCGACTTCAAGTTCTACCTCGCCACCCGCGTCTCGCCCGGCAACCGCGTGGCGTACGAGAGCGCGGTGGTGCCGGCCTTCACGGCGGCGAACGGCCGCCCGCCGAAGGACCGGCACGAGGTGCGCCGCGAGATGGAGAAGCACCCCTATTACAAGATGTGGAGTTCGCTGCAGCGGACCTCGCAGGAGATGATGTGGAACGCCTGCCAGATGCCGGTCGCGCGGCAACTGGACGAGCTGATCGGCGTCGCCGGCTCCACCCAGGCCAAGGCCGGCTCGCTCCGGCTGAACCCCGACCTGAAGATGCCGGCCTACCACACGGCGGTGGACATCCATTGCCAGCCCGGCGGCTATCATTTCGAGGCGAAGGAGGGCGACGTCTCGCCGGGCGCCGTCTATGACCGCGCCGTCTATCTCTACGCCATGGGCCGCATGGGCCCGTTCAACGACGACATGGGCGCCTCCATCGTCAACTGGCTGAGGAAGGAGCACCCGAACTTCAAGCCGAAGCGCATCCTGGACATGGGCTGCACCGTCGGCCACAGCACGCTGGCCTATGTCGAGGCCTTCCCGGAGGCGGAAGTGTATGCCATCGACGTGGCCGCGCCCTGCCTGCGCTATGCCCATGCCCGGGCGGAATCGCTGGGCAAGCGGGTGCATTTCTCGCAGCAGAACGCCGAAACGACGGATTTCGAAGACGGCTTCTTCGACCTGATCGTCAGCCACATCCTGGTGCACGAGACCTCGGGCAAGGCCATCCGCAACATCATGAAGGAATGCAACCGGCTGCTGACGCCGGGCGGCATGGCGGTGCATGCGGAGACGCCGCCCTACAAGGACCTCGACCTGTTCGACGCCTTCATGCTCGACTGGGACACGCGCAACAACAACGAGCCCTACTGGGGCGCCTCGCACGAGATCGAGCCGGCGGCGCTCGCGGGCGAGACCGGGTTCCAGCCGGAGAACGCCTTCGAGGCGATGATCCCCAGCGCCTTCGAGGCGGCCGAGGCGGAGCGGACCAAGGTCTTCCAGGGCGGCGACTTCGCCGGCGGCGGGCTCTGGTACATCTTCGGCGTCAAGAAATAACGATAACCGAGGGAGGGTTCGCGCATGTCCGTGGCACCCCTGCCGCGCAAGGCCAAGGGCCAGCGGCCGCATTTCTTCGAGGACCCCGCCGTCGACCGTCTGGTCGCCATGGTGATGGGCCTGGCCGGCGAGGTCGCCGTGCTGCACGACCGGCTCGACACGATGGAGCGCATCGCCGACCGCAAGGGCATGGTGCTGCGCTCGGAGATCGAGTCCTTCGAGGCAGACGACGAGACGAAGAAGGAGCGCGAGGAATGGCGCGCCGCCTTCCTCGACAATGTGCTCCGCATCGTCCAGCAGGAGCTGGAGGGCGAGCGCGAGGGATCGTCCCGGACGCCCTACCAGGAGGCGATCCACCTGGTGGAGAACGCGGTATGACGGGCGGCCCCCACCCGGCCCAGTGATAGGGCCGGCGGGGGCCTTCCGCCTTTGAACAATGACGGCCGGCGGCGCCGCCCCCTTCCGGGGCGCGAACCCCTGCGCACGCCCGCTGCGATGAACGGGAGGCGACACCATGGCTCTCATATCCGAGCACCCCGACATGACCGAGAGCGCGGCGCAGGCGCTGCGCCAGATCGTCGGCAACGACAATGTGATCTCCGACCCGCAGCAGCGGGCCTACTACTCCACCGACCTCAGCTTCCGGCCGATGGAGGTCGCGGCGCTGGTGGTGCGCCCGGGCAGCGCCGAGGAGTTGGGCCAGGTGACGGCCTATGCGGCGCGCGAGGGGTTGCCGGTGGTCGCCCGCGGCGGCGGCATGTCCTACACCAACACCTACACGCCGGAGAAGCCGAACAGCATCCTCGTGGACATGCGGCGCATGAACCGCATCGTCGAGATCAACACCGAGGACATGTACGTCACGGTGGAATGCGGCTGCACCTGGAAGACGCTCTACGAGGCGCTGCAGGCCAAGGGCGTGCGCACCCCCTATTTCGGCCCGCTCAGCGGCATGTACGCCACGGTCGGCGGGGCGCTGTCGAACAACAGCCTGTTCCTGGGATCGGGCGTGCACCGCACCGTCGCCGACAGCCTGCTGGGGCTGCGCATGGTGCTGGCCGACGGCACGGTGATGCGCACCGGATCGGGCGCGCATGAGGGCGGCAATCCCTTCTACCGGCATTTCGGGCCCGACCTGACCGGCATCTTCACCGCCGACACCGGCGCCTTCGGCTTCAAGGCGGAGGCGACGCTGCGGCTGATCCGCACGCCGCCGTCCACCGCCTACATCTCCTTCAGCTTCGACACGCTCGACCAGATGCTGGAGGCGCAGACCGAGATCGCGCGCCAGGGCGTGGCATCCGAATGCTACGGCTTCGACCCCTACTACAATGCCGGCTTCGAGAAGCAGGGCATCACCTTCAAGGAAGGGCTGTCGGTCGTCGGCAAGGTCGCGCGCACCGGCGGCATCCGGGGCCTCGCCCGCGCCGCCAAGATGGCGGTGACGGGCAAGAACCTGCTGAAGGGCGTGAAGTATTCCCTGCACATGACCTTCGACGCCATCGACGACATCTCGGCCAACTCGGCCATGGAGATGGCGGCCGAGGTCTGCGTCGAGAAGGGGGCGGTGGAGATCGAGAACAGCCTGCCCATCGCCTTCCGCGCGGCGCCCTTCGGCGGCGTGCGCACCATCCTGCTGGGCTCGGAGGGCGAGATCTGGATCCCGGTCCACGGCTTCTTCCCGCTGTCCAAGGCGGTCGCAGCCGGTCGGGCGACGGAGAAGTGGCTGGCCGAGAAGAAGCCGATCCTGGAGAAGCACAACATCCGCACCTCCTACCTGACCTGCTTCGCCGGCGCCGAGTTCGTGATCGAGCCCAGCTTCTACTGGTTCGACGAGCTGGGCCCGTTCCGCCTGTCGCTGATCGAGGAGGAGTTCGCGGACAAGTGGAAGTCCATCCCCGCCGACGCCACCACCCGCCAGGTGGTGCTGGGCCTGCGCGAGGAGCTGCGCGACCTGTTCGACAGCCTGGGCGCCTGCCACCTGCAGCTCGGCAAATACTACAAGTACGAGCAGGTCATGGCCGACAAGGGGCTGTGGCGGCTGCTGAACGGGGTCAAGGACGTGGTCGACCCCCAGCGCCGCGTGAACCCGGGGGCGCTGGGGCTGAGGTGAGGGGGGCGGACATCCTTCTCCCCCTGAGGGAGAAGGATGGGGCCCCAAGCCTGCTTGGGGAGGATGAGGGGTCGGCGGGCGCCAGCCCGACGTTCTCGACCGTCGTTCCAGGATCGGCCGTGGAGAACGCCCGGCCTTGCCGGTCGCCCCCTCACCCCCCCATCGCATGCGCGATGGGTCCCTCCCTCTCCCTCAAGGGGAGAGGGAGATCATAACGAACAACCGACCAGGGAGAGGGCGCCATGACGCGCATTCGCAAGGCCTATGTCGACACGCCGGCCGGCCAGGTCCATTACCGCCAGCATGGGGGCGGGTCCGGCACGCCCATCGTCTTCCTGCACCAGACCGCCAGCTCTGGCGCCATGTGGGAGGAGGTCATGCGCCGCCTGCCGCAGGACCGGCCGCTCTATGCCCTGGACACGCCGGGCTTCGGCGGCAGCTTCGATCCCGAGGGCTTCCAGCCCATGGAGCAGTACGCCGCCTGGGTGCTGGCCGCCATCGACGGGATCGGGCTCAAGCGCTTCCACATCTGCGGCCACCATACCGGCGCCTGCATCGGCGTCGACATCGCGGCGAAGAACCCGGACCGCGTCGCCAGCCTCGCCATGATCGGGCCGGTGCCGCTGACCCAGGAGGAACGCGACGCCTTCCGCCAGCACTACCAGAAGCCCATGTCGCCGACGGCCGACGGCAGCTATCTGCTGCAGACCTGGGAATATCTGCGTGGCCTCGGCGCCCATTCCGACCTGACCCTGCATCACCGCGAGGTGGTGGACACGCTGCGCGCCTGGATGGGCCGCTTCCAGGTCTACACCGCCGTCTGGGACCAGGACTTCATCGGGCTGATGAAACAGGTGCGCTGCCCGATGCACCTGATGTGCGCCCCGGACGACGTGCTGATGCCCTTCCTCGACCGCGCCCGCGAGCTGCGGCCGGACGCGACCTCCAAGGTGCTGAAGGGCGCCAATTTCGAGCCTGACCAGGACCCGGAGGGCACGACGGCCGAGATCGTGGCTTTCCTGGCCCGCGCCGAGGCGGCCGTCGCCGCCTGAACCGACCGATAAACCATACGCAGGGGAGGCACACATGTCCGACAGGGGTGGCATCGTCTGGTCGAAGTTCGGCATCTACAAGGTCGAGGACAGCGACCTGGAGACGGCGCCGGACCTGGAGTTCCCCTTCCACCCGGGCTCGCGCTTCCGGGCGGTCAACACCGGCATCGACGAGCCGGCCTGCCAGATCAACTTCGAGGATTTCTACCCCGGCCAGGACATCGTCTGGACGCTGGCGCACGATGAGGTCCAGTACGTCACCAGCGGCCGGGCGGAGATCGAGTACCATTTGCCGCCGCTGATGCTGGAGACCGCCAAGGTCATCGCCGAGCCGGGCTCCGTCTACTTGATGCCGCGCGGCTGCCGGGTGGTCTGGCGCGTCCTGGGCGACCAGCCCTTCCGCCATCTCTGCATCACCTACCCCAACCCTCACTACCCGATCCCGGTGGCGCCCAGCGTCATGGCGCTGCGGGAGAAGGCGGGGAAGGGGTGAGGGCTCGCCAGACCACCGGCTCAACCCTCTAAGCCGTCACCCCGGCGTTTGCGCAGCTGGCACGCAGTGCCTAAGCCGGGGCCCAGGGGCTGCAGCCACGAATGGTCGATGAAGCATGCCCGTAGGTCGCATGGAGCGCAGCGCAATGCGACATGCTCCGGCCGGGATGTCGCATTGCGCCCTTGGCTCCATGCGACCTACGAACCATGTCCGCGCTGCATCGGGCGCATCCCGCCGCAACCCCTGGGTCCCGGCCTGCGCCGGGATGACGGGGAGGATTGTGCCAAACGTGCAGCGATCGAGCGCCCGTAGGTCGCATGGAGGCGGAGCCGCAATGCGACATTCCCAGCCGGGGTGTCGCATTGCGGCTCCGCCTCCATGTGACTTACGGGACCAACGCCCCCCGCACGTCCCGCTCCAGCGCCGCGTAGGCGCCCTCCAGCGCCGTGCGGAAGCGCGGGTCCTGCGCGATGTCCGGCGCGAACACACCGGTCAGGTCCAGGAACCGCGCCACATCCGCCGTCGAGCCGTCGCAGGCGCGGCCGATCTCCACCAGCCTGTCCGCCAGCGGGTCGACGATCGCCCGGCCGTCCTTCGCGGCGCGGCGGACGAAGTGCATCCAGGCGGCGAGCGGCAGGCAGAGCCGCTCCACCGGCCGGCCGCTTGCCAGCGCGTCGGCCACGGTGCCCAGGATGCGGAAGGGCAGCTTCTGCGAGCCGTCCCAGGCGATCTGGCTTAGCAGGTGCCGGATGGCCGGGTTGCGGAAGCGCTTCAGGATGGCGTCCACATAGGCGCCCAGGTCGAAGTCCGGCGGCGCCGCGACGGTCGGCAGCATGTCCTCGCGCACCAGCCGCCCGACGAAGCCCGCCAGGTCCGGGTCGCGCATGGCCTCGCCGACCGTCTCCAGGCCCAGCAGGGAGCCCAGATAGGCGAGGCTGGAATGCGGGCCGTTCAGCAGCCGCAGCTTGGCCCGGTCGAAGGCGCGCACGTCCGATGTCAGGGTCACGCCGACCGAGGCGAGGTCCGGCCGCTCGCCGGCGAAGCGATCCTCCACCACCCATTGGGTGAAGCTCTCGCGCTGGATCGGCCAGGCATCGTCCAGCCCCAGCGCCCCCCGCACCCGCGCCTTCAGATCGTCGTCGGTGGCCGGCGTGATGCTGTCCACCATGGTGGCGGGGAAGGCGCCCTCCGCCTCGATCCAGTCGGCGAGGGCGGGGTCGGTGGCGCGGGCGAGCGCGGCCACGGCGGCACCCAGCTTCCGGCCATTGTCCACCAGGTTGTCGCAGCTGATGGCGGTGAAGGGCCTCAGCCCCGCCGCGCGGCGCCGCCGCAGCCCTTCCACCAGGTGCCCCGGCAGGCTGACCGGCGCATGGGGGTGCGCGAGATCGTGCCTTATGTCGGGATGGCCCAAATCCAGCGTGCCGTCGCCGGCGAGGCAGTAGCCCTTCTCCGTCACCGTCATGGTGACGATGTGGATGTCGGGATGGGCCAGGCGCGCCAGCACCGCCTCGGGATCGCGCGCGGCCGACAGCAATTCGGTCAATGCGCCGATGACCCGGAAGCCCACCCGCTCGTCCAACTCCGCCAGGGTGTAGAGCCCGTCCTGCGGTGCCAGCGCGTCGGTCACCCCGCCGCTGCGCAGCGACACGGCGGAGACGGCCCAGCGCGGGTCCGTCGCCAGCAGCCGGTCGAAATAATGCGCTTGGTGGGCGCGGTGGAAGGCGCCGGGGCCGACATGCACGACGCCGATGCGGGCCGCCTGCCGGTCATAGGCGGGGCGCTCCACCCCGGCCGGCACCCGATTGAGCGTGGCGTCGCTGAGAATCTCGGTCACAGGGTCACCCCGTCCTTCCAGATGGCGATCTCGCGCTGGCCGTTGACCTCGTTGCGGGCGGGCTGGCCGGACGCCGTGTCCAGCACCAGCCGCAGCAGCCGCTCCGCCGCCTCGTCCATCCCCACGCCCTCCAGCACCACGCCAGCATCGAAGTCGATCCAGCCGGGCTTGCGCCGCGCGAGGTCGGGGTTGCTGGAAATCTTCAGCGTCGGCACCGGGAAGCCCAGCGGCGTGCCGCGTCCCGTGGTGAAGAGGATCAGCGTCGCGCCCGCGGCCGTCAGCGCCGTCGACGACACCGCGTCGTTGCCCGGCGCCTCCAGTAGCGCCAGACCGGGCCGAATCGCCACGCGGGCGCCGTAGGGCAGCACCTGCGCCACCGGCGCCCGGCCGCCCTTCTGGACGGCGCCCAGCGACTTCTCCTCCAGCGTGGTGATGCCGCCGGCGACGTTCCCGGGGGAGGGGTTCTCGTAGACCGGCTGGTTATGGTCCAGGAAATAGCGCTTGAAGCCGTTGACCATGTCGACGACGCCCCGGAACACGGCCTCGTCGACGGCGCGGTCCATCAGCAGCCGCTCGGCCCCGAACACCTCGGGGATCTCGGTCAGGACGGGCGTGCCGCCGGCGGCCCAGACCCGGTCGGCGATGCGGCCGACAAGCGGGTTGGCGGTCAACCCGCTGAAGCCGTCCGACCCGCCGCACTTCAGCCCCACCACCAGGTCCGAGAGCGGGCAGGGGACGCGCCGGTCCTGTTCGGCGACCGCGACCAGCTCCGCCAGCGCCGCCAGCCCCTCCTCGATCTCGTCCTCGGCCGTCTGCGCGGCGAAGGACCTGACACGGGCGGGGTCGAGCGGACCGGCCTCGGCCAGCAGCCGGTCGAGCTGGTTGTTCTCGCAGCCCAGCCCGAGGATCAGCACGCCGCCGGCGTTGGGGTGCGCCGCCAGCGCCGCCAGCAGCCCGCGCGTGCGGTCGAGATCGTCGCCCAGCTGCGAGCAGCCGAACGGGTGCGGGAAGGCGTGCACCCCGTCCACCCGGCCGCGGAAGCGCTCGTTGGCGAGGCTGGCGATGCGCTCGGCGGTGCGGCCGACGCAGCCGACGGTGCACAGCACCCAGATCTCGTTCCGCGTCCCCACCCGGCCGTTCGCACGCCGGTAGCCCATGAACTCCGCCGCCACCCCGGCGACAGGGGCGGGCGGGCGCGGCGTGTAGGCGTAGGCCAGCTCGCCCGACAGGCCGGTGGCGAGGTTGTGGCTGTGCACATGCTCGCCCGCCGCGATATCGGCGGTGGCATGGCCGATGGCCCAGCCGTACTTGCGGATCGGCGCGCCCCTGGGCACCGCCCGCAGCGCCATCTTGTGGCCTTGGGGGATGTCCTGCAGCGCCGCGACGGCACGGCCGCCGGCCTCGAACCGTTCGCCGGCGGTAACGGCGCGGGTGGCGACGGCGACATCGTCGGCCGGATCGACCAGGTGGAGGACGCTCATCGCTTCACGTCCAGCCCGCCGCCCTCGACCAGCGCGCGGATGTCGTCCTCGCCGGCGAGGTTGGCGTCGCCGGGGATGGAGTGCTTGATCACGCCGGCCGCCACCGCGAACTCCAGCGCCGCCTGCTCCCCCATGCCCCGGATCAGCCCGTGCAGCAGCCCGGCCGCGAAGGCGTCGCCGCCGCCGATGCGGTCGATTATGCCGTTCATGGCGTAGGGCCGGGTGCGGTGCAGGCCCTGTGGGGTGGCGAGCATGCCCGCCAGCTCCTGCTCATCGACGCTGGTGTGCCCGCGCTCTGTCGCCGCGATCCAGCGCAGGTTGGGGAAGGCGGTGAACGCCGCCCCCGCCGCCTCGCGGAAGCGTTCCGCCGGCGGCAGGTCGGGCACGCCGCGCCGCAGCACCAGCCCGATGTCGCGCTCATTGCCGAACAGCAGGTCGGCATTGTGGAAGAATTCACGCAGGATGGCCGGCGCGTCGCCGCCCCAGGCCTCCCACAGCTTCTGGCGGTAGTTGCAGTCGAAGCTGACCTTGATGCCGCGGGCCCGTGCCGCCTTCACCGCCGCCAGCGCCGCATCGCCGGGCTTGGGGCCCAGCGCGGCATTGATGCCGGAGACGTGCAGCCAGGCGGCATTGTCCAGCAGCCGGTCCCAGTCGTGCGCCTCGGGACCGGAGCGGGCGAAGGCGCTGTCGGCGCGGTCGTAGGTGATCTCGCTGGCCCGGTGCATGGCGCCTACGGCCAGGAAATACAGCCCCATGCGGCCCTCGGCCGTGCGGATGCCGCCAGTGTCCACCCCGTGCCGGCGCAGCTCGCCCAGGCACGCCCGGCCGATCGGGTTGTCGGGCAGCACGCTCACCATCGCCGCGTCATGGCCGAGCCGCGCCAGCGACACCGCCACGTTCGCCTCCGCCCCGCCGAAGGCGACCTCCAGCCGGGGCGCCTGCAGCAGCAGCTCACGGCCCGGTGCCGTCAGCCGCATCAGCAGCTCGCCGAAGCACACGATCCTGGCGCCTGATCCCTTGGACATCCTTCACCTCCCACGCTGGGGCGCCAGGTTGGGCGGCGCCATTCGGGCAGCGCCATTATAATCGGCACCGGCTCTCGCATCATGACAGCAAAGAAAGGGTATTGTCACCGGTGTCATCTGGTGACATCATCCTTTCCTGACAACGGTGTCAGCCCGCAGCGGCGAATCCCCTCGGCGCATCAGCCGGGCGGCGGATGGTCAGATCCGCCAGTGCGCCCTTGTCATGTTTCTCCCGGGGGGACTTCCCTCCCCCCAGCCTTCGAGCGGACGGGGCCCTCACCCCGTCCGCTCCTCTTTCCTTTCCGGGCGCCCTCCCGGCGCTCAAATTCCTGAGCCCAACGAGAGGTGATGCCGTGACGTCCTTCGTCGACATCCTGCGCGCGTGCCCCGTCATCCCGGTCCTGGTCATCGACCGGGAGGAGGATGCCGTGCCGCTGGCCGAGGCGCTGCGCGACGGCGGGCTCACCACGCTGGAAGTGACGCTGCGCACGCCGGCGGCGCTGGGCGCCATCCGCCGCATGAAGAGCGTGGCGGGCGTGCGCGTCGGCGCCGGCACGGTGCTGTCGGCCGACGATGTGAAGCGCGCGGCGGATGCCGGTTCGGACTTCCTGGTCACTCCCGGCACCTCGCCCCGGCTGGTGCAGCCGCTGCTGGACAGCGGGCTCCCCGCCATGCCCGGCGTCGCCACCCCGTCGGAGGCCGCCGCGCGGCTGGAGGAGGGGTTCCCCGTGCTGAAGCTGTTCCCGGCCGAGCAGTGCGGCGGTGTGGAGACGCTGAAGGCCTGGGGCGGCCCGCTGTTCAACGCGCTGTTCTGCCCCACCGGCGGCATCGGCCGCGACAAGGTGGCCGACTATCTGGCGCTGAAGAACGTCGTCGCGGTGGGCGGCTCCTGGATCGCGCCCACCGCATCGGTGCGCGCCGGCGACTGGTCCGCCATCACCGAAAACGCGCGGGTCGGGGCGGGGTTCGGAGCCCGGAAGACGGCCTAACGGGCGAGCGGCGGCACCATGTGCCGACGCAACCAATCGGCGACCTCGGCCTCCGTCATCGTTCCCGCCGCAGCCGCCTCGACGATCCGCACGGCCTCCGACTTGTCGAAGGCGAGCCTGTAGCCATTGTCCGCCAGGAACAGGCGTGCCAGGACCCAGGCCGTGCGTTTGTTGCCGTCGGCGAAGGGATGATTGCGCAGAAATCCCGTCGCATAGGCGGCGGCAAGATCGGCGGCGTCCGGCGTTCCGTAGGCCGCCAGATTGATCGGCCGGGCGAGGGCGGCTTCCACGGCGCCGCGATCGCGGATTCCATCCAGACCGCCATGCTCGGCCAGCTGCCGGTCATGAATGGCGAAGGCGAGCGGGGCGCCGATCCAGCGCCAGCCGCTCATTTCGCCAGTGCCCGCAGTACGTCCCGATCCTCATGCATGATCTCCTCCGCGAGCGACATTTGCCGCTCGAAGTCGGGATCATAGGGCGTCAGGCGATAGCCGCCGTCCGGCGCCTCGGTCAGGTAGAGCGTGTCACCCTTCTTGACCTTCAGCCGCGCCATCGCCTCCTTCGTCAGAATGACCCCGGACGAGGCGCCCACCGTGGTGACCTTGAAGGACAGCATCGCTTGCTCCGTCGCTATATAATAATCATTATATAACGCTTAGAGCTGTGGTCTTCAATCGTGCCATCGCGCTGTCCTTCACGTGCCGCCCTCCTTCACGTCCCGAACTGCACGAAGGGCACCTTGGCGAAGAGGCGGCGTTCGGCGCCGCGGGGGTCCTCGACCATGCGGGTGTCGACATCGAAGACCATGTGGGCGCGGCGGCCGAGCGTGAAGGGCTCCCAGCGCGGCATGCCCGGATGGTCGGGGCGGCCGGTGCGCGCGAAGGCGGCGAAGGCGGCGCTCATGCGGTCGGCCAGGGCCTGCGCCTCCGGGCCGGTGCCCGACGCGGAGCCCTCGGCGGCGATGTTGTCGAAGACCAGCGGGATGTCGAAGGCGTGCGCCGCCCCCCACTTGCCGCCGTCCCTGGGCGAGCGGAAGTCGAACTGGTAAGCCCAGGTCGGGGCCGAGCCGGCGGGCTGGCGCGCCCGCTCCTCCAGTTCGATCACCGCGCCCCGCCAGGAGCGGCCGGCCGTGGTGGCGGCGAAGAAGACGTCGGACGGCGAATAGGCGGGGTAGAGCCGGCGGTACTCGGCCACCACCACGTCGGGGTTGATGTCCACGCGCATGGCCGGGAACAGCTTGGCCGGGAGCGTCTCCCAGGTCAGGTCCCAGACGCTGGGATCGCCGCCGCCGATCAGGTTGCGGGTCTCGTCATGGGTGTTGCCGATGATCATGGGGATGGCGGCGCTCTGCGCCGGCGCGTCGGGGTAGAAGGGGTGGCGCAGCAGGTTGCGCTCGTCCAGCACCGGCCCGACATAGACGCCGCCCGCCCCGGCGATGGGGTCCACCGCCTTCAGGCCGGCCTTCAGCTGCTCCGCCGGCAGGGTGCGCAGGAGGTCCACCTGGTCGGGGGCGATGCCCAGCTGCTTCAGGAAGGCGTCGGTGCGTGCCATGGCGTTGCGTGGGCCGGACGCCGTGACCTGCTGCCCGCTCATGGTGGCGACGCGGTGGAACAGGCCGGCGGCGGCCGGCATGGCCATCAGCGTGGCGATCTTGGCCCCGCCGCCGCTCTGGCCGAAGACCATGACGCTGTCGGGATCGCCGCCGAACCGCTCGATGTTGTCGCGCACCCAGCGCAGGCTCAGCACCAGATCCAGCTGGCCGGCATTGCCGCTGTCGGCGAAGGCCTCGCCGCCGTGGCGCGCCAGGTACAGGTAGCCGAAGGCGTTCAGCCGGTGGTTGACGGTCACCACCACCACGTCCTGGCGCCGGGCCAGCCGCGTGCCGTCATAGAGCGGCGAGGAGCCCGAGCCGTTGTTGTAGGCGCCGCCATGGAAATAGACCATGACCGGCCGCTTGCCGGTGAGCGCGGGCGTCCAGACGTTCAGGAACAGGCAGTCCTCGCTCTGCACCGCCTCGCGCGTGTCGCCCTGAGGGCTGGAGGCGCCATAGGCGAGCGCGTCGGCGATTCCGGCCCAGGGCGTGGGCGGCTCGGGCGCCTGGAAGCGGCGGGGGGCGGTATCGGCGCCGTAGCGCACGCCCTTGAAGACATGCACGCCGTCGACGACCGTGCCGCGCACCTTGCCGTAGCGGGTCTCGGCCACAGGATCGGCGGCCGCTCGGGCGGGGCGGGAGAGGCCGCTGGCGGCGGCCAGCGCCAGGCCGCCCGCGCCGAGTCCCCCGCCGAGCACGCTCCGTCGGTCGAGGCTGCCCATGGAAGAGGCATGAATCTTCCCGGTCACGTCGCGCATCGCTGATCCCTCCCTGTGTCCGTATCCCTGTCCATTCCGACGCGGTCGGCGCCGGCGCGCGATCTCCGCCGCGCCCCTGCATCATGGCATCTATGACACCGGTAGCAAAGTGGAGAAGGGGATGCGGTGGCTGGAATATGGACCTATGCTCATGAATTGGGCGGACTGGTCACTGAAGTGCAAAAAAGCTCTTTACCGCCGTGCGGGTTCATGTCTCAATGTCACCGGTGTCAATGAACAAGCGCGCCTGACCGGGCGGGTTCTCCCGGGACGGCGACGACAGGGCGGTGGGCCGCAGGGCGCACCGCTCCAGGGAACGGAAAGGTCCGGGAATGGCTCACGGCGGCGCCGCGCGCGCGCACCGTGTCGTCGATCGACACGCGACCCCGACGGGCAAGCTGGCACGGCGCCTGATGGCCGCCGCCCTGGCCGCGACCTGCCTCGCCGCGCCCGCCGCCTTCCCCCAGACCACTTCTTCCCCCGCCGTCCAGCCGACCGCCCAGGCCCAGCAGCCCGCCCGCGCCCAGATCCTCGAGACGATGCGCCGGGCCACCCGCTTCATGGTGGAGGAGGTGAGCACCGAGGGCGGCTATGTCTGGTCCTACCTGCCGGACCTCTCGCGCCGCTGGGGCGAGCTTGAGGCCAAGCCCAGCATGGTCTGGGTGCAGCCGCCCGGCACCGGCACCATGGGCCACCTGTTCCTGGACGCCTATGCCGCCACCGGCGACGACTACTACTACCATGCCGCGACAAGGGCGGCGGACGCGCTGATCCGCGGCCAGCATCCCAGCGGCGGCTGGAACTATCTGATCGACTTCGCGGGCGAGGCCTCGCTGAAGGACTGGTATGCCACCATCGGCGCCAATGCCTGGCGGATGGAGGAATTCCAGCACTATTACGGCAACGCGACATTCGACGATGCCGGAACGGCCGAGGCCTCCACCTTCCTGCTGCGCCTCTACCTCGCCAAGCGCGATGCGAAGTACCGGCCGGCGCTGGACCGGGCGATCAGCTTCGTGCTGGACAGCCAGTATCCGATGGGCGGCTGGCCACAGCGCTGGCCCCGCGTGGGCGACGACTATACCGGCCATGTCACCTTCAACGACGACGTGGCGGGCGAGAACATCAAGTTCCTGGTCTTCGTCCACCAGACCCTGGGCGACGAACGCGCGCTGGCGGCGGTGCGCCGGGCCATGGAGTCCTTCCTGGTCACCCAGCAGCCGCAGCCGCAGCCCGGCTGGGGCCTGCAGCACACGCTCGATGATCTGAAGCCCGCCGCCGCCCGCAGCTACGAGCCCAAGGCCTTCGCCACCCACACGACGGCGACGAACCTGAAGCTGATGCTGGATTTCTACCAGCTGACCGGCGATTCGCGCTTCCTGGCCCGCATCCCCGAGGCGCTGGACTGGCTGGAGAAGGTCAGGCTGCCGGCGGAGCTGGTGAAGGGCAACCGCACCCACCCGACCTTCATCGAGATCGGCACGGACAAGCCGCTCTTCATCCACCGCCGCGGCTCCAACGTGGTGAACGGCGCATACTACGCCGACGGCAATCCCGAGAAGGTGGTCGGCCACTATTCCTCGACCCGCGCCATCGACCTGAAGGGCCTGCGCGCCCGCTACGAGCGTCTGAAATCCATGCCGGCGGCGGAGGCGACCCAGGGCTCGCCCCTGCTGGCACAGGCCAAGGCGGATGCCCAGGCCCTGCCGCGCTTCTTCACGCTCCGCGAGATGGAGGTCTCCGACCTGAATCTCCGCCAGGGCGGCGCGCCGGGGACGGACGCCACGCCGGAGCAGGTGGCCGGGTTGGTCGCCGGGCTGAACGGGCGGGGCTTCTGGCCGACGCCGCTGAAGTCCACCAGCAATCCCTACAAGGGCCCGGGGCCGAAAGTACCGGTGCCCGGCGACTTCGCCGGCACCCATGTCGGCGACGACAGCGATACCTCGCCCTATCCGGCGGAGACGGGCGTGATGGGCATCTCGACCGGTACCTACATCCGCAACATGGGCGTGCTGATCGCCGCCCTGGCGGCGGAGGGCTGAGGTCCCGGGTGGGTGAGGGGCAAGTGCGCGCATGAAAACTGACACCGGTGCCATGACACCGGTAGTAATCATCGGGGAAGAACTTCGGGCGCAGGGCCCGGAATTTAATGCGCGACCGGGGGCGGCAAAGACCCCATGGTCGCCGGGAACAGGGAGAGGTCCATGAAGGTAGTGCGTCCCACGGCCATGCGTCTGCGCTCGGGCACGTCCCTGGCGGCGATCGCGCTCGCCATGTCCCTGGCCGGCACGGCCGCGGCCCAGCAGCCGGCCCCCGCCGCCCAGCCGGGCGCCCCCGCCGACGCAACCGCCCAGCCGGGCGACGACGCCACGGCCCAGGCCGGCGGCGCCGACGATGTGACCGAGGTGGTCGTCACCGGCTTCCGCGCCGCGCTCGGCAGCGCGCTCAACGAGAAGCGCAAGGAGTCGGGCGTCGTCGACGTCATCAAGGCCGAGGACATCGCCGACTTCCCCGACGCCAACCTGGCCGAGTCCATCCAACGCGTGCCCGGCGTCTCCATCGCCCGCGACGCCGGTGAGGGCCGCCAGATCACGGTGCGCGGCCTGTCCCCGCAGTTCACCCGGGTGAAGATCAACGGGATGGAGGGCCAGAGCACCACCGGCGGCACCGACAGCTCCGGCGGCAACAACCGTTCCCGCGCCTTCGACTTCAACGTCTTCGCGTCCGAGCTGTTCAACAGCATCACGGTGCGCAAGACGCCCTCGGCCGAGACCGAGGAGGGTTCGCTCGGTGCCACGGTCGACCTCGCGACGGCCCGGCCCTTCGACTACAAGGACTTCACCTTCGCCTTCTCGGCGCAGGAGGGCTACAACGACCTCAGCAAGAAGTTCGACCCGCGCGTCTCCAGCCTGGTCAGCGGCACCTTCGCCGACGGCAAGTTCGGCGCGCTGCTCTCCGTCGCCTACACCAAGCGCCATCTGCGCGAGGAGGGCTTCGGCACGGTGGGCTGGGACCGCAGCACTACCAACGGCGGCTTCTGCGCCCCGGCCTCCGCGACGCTGACCACCGCCTGCTCGCCCGGCAACCCGCGCAGCTCCACCGACGCCGCCTTCGGGGCGGTCAACAACGACAATACCTTCCACCCGCGCATCCCGCGCTACGGCCGCCTGACCCATGAGCAGGAGCGGCTGGGCATCACCGGCTCGCTGCAGTGGCAGCCGGCCGACGAGACGCTGTTCAGCTTCGACGTGCTGCGCTCGCAGTTCGACGCCACGCGGCGCGAGGACTGGCTGGAGGCCTTCTCCTTCTCGCGTCCGGCGTCGGCCAACGGCAAGCCGCAGACCTCGGTCCGCGACGCCACGGTCGACCCCAACGGCAACCTGGTCTACGGCCTGTTCGACGGCGTCGATATCCGCTCGGAGTCCCGCTACGACGAGCTGGAGACGATCTATAACCAGTACACGCTGACCGGTTCGCACGAGTTCACCGACGCCCTCAAGATCGACGGGCTGGTTGGCTACTCCAAGTCGGAGCTGGACAACCCGATCCAGACGACGGTCACCATCGACCGCGCCAACACATCAGGCTACTCCTGGGACTTCCGCGAGGATGACCGGCTGCCGGCGCTGAACTACGGCTTTGACGTCACCAACCCGGCCAACTACGTCTTCGCCCCGGCCGGCGGGGCCTTCGTGGGGTCGGAGATCCGCCTGCGCCCGCAGACGGTCGACAACGAGTACAAGGTCGCCGAGCTGAACGGCTCCTACGAGGTCGTGCCCGCCTTCACCATCAAGGCCGGCGCCAACTGGAAGAAGTTCACCTACGCCAGCACGGCGCAGCAGCGCGCGTCGGAGACCACCATCCCGGCGCTGCCCCCCGGCACCACCATCGCCGACCTGACGACGCTGCTGTCCGGCTTCGGCCGCAATTTGGACGTGCCCGAGGGCACGCCGACCACCTGGCTGCGCCCGGATGTCGAGAAGTTCGACGAGGTCTTCGGCATCTACAGCGGCACCGGCATCTTCCAGCTGCTGGGCGTGGAGAGCGCCGGCGCCCGCGGCAACATCGCGGGCGTGACCGAGGAGGTCATGGCCGGCTACACCCAGGGCCAGTTCAGCTTCGACGAGCTGCCGATCCCGATCCGCGGCGACATCGGCGTGCGCTTCGCCCGCACCAAGCAGACCTCGCGCGGCTACCAGGTGGTGGCCGGCGCGCCGGTCGAGGTGACGGCGCGGCGCGAGTACAATGACTGGCTGCCCTCGCTGAACCTGGTGGGCGAGGTCACGCCCGACTTCCTGGTGCGCCTGTCGGCCTCCAAGGTCATGTCGCGCCCGGGCCTGGGCAGCCTGACCCCCGGCGGCACCATCAACCTGGTCGGCGTGCGCTCGGTCAGCTCGGGCAACCCGACGCTGGAGCCGATCCGCGCCAACACCTTCGACGCCTCGGCCGAGTGGTACTTCGCGCCGGACAGCCTGCTCAGCGTCGGCTTCTTCTACAAGGACGTGAAGACCTTCATCCAGAACCTGCAGGAGACCCGGCCCTTCAACACCTCGGGCCTGTCGGACGCGCTGCTGCAGGGCTCCACCGCCGTCCCGACCGACCTGTTCCTCTTCACCCGGCCGGTCAACACCAAGGGCGGGCCGCTGAAGGGCGTGGAGATCAACTACCAGCAGCCTTTCACCTTCCTCCCCGAGCCGTTCCAGAACTTCGGCGCCATCCTGAACTACACCTACGTGACGTCGGAGATCAGCTACTTCGTCAGCGCGCTCGGCACGGCGCAGGTGGAGAACGACCTGGTCGGCCTTTCGAAGAACGCCTACAACGCGACGCTGTACTACGAGGACGACAAGTTCAGCGCCCGTGTCTCGGCCGCCTACCGCGACAAGTACCTGACGGCGGTGCCCAGCAACAATGTCGGCAACGACGTCAACGGCACGAACTCCACCCTGACGCTGGACGCCTCGGCCTCCTACGCCATCACCGACCGGATCAAGGTGACCTTCGAGGCCCTGAACCTGACGGACGAGTTCAACGACCAGTACACGTCCAGCACCCGCGACAGCGTGGTCTTCTACAGCCACACCGGGCGGCAGTTTAATCTCGGCGTGCAGTACAAGTTCTGATCCCGTGACGGGTGGGGGCGCGCTGCTCCCACCCGCCGACCGCCAACCGGTTCTCCTCCACCGTCACCCCGGCGTTTGCGAAGCTGGCGCGTAGCGCCTAAGCCGGGGCCCAGGGGTTGCAGCCATGAGCGGTCGATGAAGCGGAGAGGCTGGGACGTGGTGCGTCCTTCGACAAGCTCAGGATGAGGGATGTTGGTTCCAGGCAATCCTGGCCTATCCCGGACAGATCCGGTCGGGAGCAGCTAAATCCTCCTCATGCTGAGCCTGTCGAAGCACGCACCACGCCATCGCTGCCAAACCGTCCGGCTCCCGCTTCATCCACCGCCCATGGCTGCAACTCCTGGGCCCCGGCTTGCGCCGGGATGACGGGAATAGGAATCGGCACGGCTCAACGAAAAACGGGCGCCCGCGCGCCCCAGCACAGGGATGGACCATGGCGCACTCTCGCACCCGGAGGGCGCTCGCCGCCTCCGGCCTTCTCCTCGCGTCCGTAGTCCCGGCGCCCGCAGCCCATGCCGCCGCCGAGGCGCCCGGCCTGCTGTTCCACGTCTCCGCCGACAAGGGGTTCGACGCCGATACGGCGAAGGGCGGGGCGGTGCCGCTGTTCCTGGACATGGCCCGCATCGTGCCCGACGGGGCGAAGGGCGGCGCCATCCAGGCCGACCACGACCAGATCCTGGCCTGGCCCGCCGCCGGCAACATCTTCGCCCAGCGCGGCACGCTCTCCTTCTTCTGGCGGGCGCGCGAGCCGCTGGGGCGCAACCAGTTTCCGCTGTTCCGCGTCGGTTATGCCGACCACAGCAGCTGGGACATGGTCTGGCTGCGGCTGGACTGGAACGGCCAGGGCTTCGACGGCTTCGTCACCGACGCCAACCTGTCCCGAATCCGGGTCTCGCACAAGCTGGACCGGGTCCCGGCGCCCGACCGCTGGACCCACATCGCCTTCTCCTGGGACGAGACGCGCGGCGTGCGGCTGTATGTCGACGGCAAGCCGGCCGCCAGCCTCGACAAGCCGGCGGTCCTCGATGCCGGCCTCTACGCCTTCGGCCCGCACAGCCGCATCATCGCGCCCTACCAGGTGCAGAGCCGCTACAGCTTCATGCGCGGCGGCGACATCGACGAGATCCGCATCCACGACCGCATGCTGGACGACCGCGCCGTGGCCGAACTGGCGCGCGGCAAGGAGCCGACGCTCGACGCCGCCGGCCCCCGCCGCGCCGACCAGTCGCCCTGGCGCGAGGCCTGGGCGACCCGCTTCGGCTGGGAGCGCGAGGCGCCGCCCTACCTGTCGTCGGCATCCACCCGCATCCGCAAGGTCGAGTTCACGGATGCCCGCGACGTGAAGCAGCATATGTGGCGCGGCACCGACGGCATCCGCGAGACCACCTGGCCGGGCGTCTACAACCGCTCCCGCCTCGCCGGCCGGCACGACTACTTCGAGCTGCCGGACTGGAACACCTATTCGGTGGGCGGCCGCAGCGTCACCTTCAACCTGCCGGACGAGCCCTGGAACCGCATCGAGCTGCAGGGCGCCGCCCATGGCGCGCTGGTGGCGCTGGACGGGCAGGGCGCCGAGACGCGGCTGGCCGACCGCCCGGCCGGTGCCGAGCGCACCACCACCAACCTCCCGCCCCGCACCGGCGGACGCTTGCGCTTCGACAATGCGGTGCAGGAGGTGCCGATCCAGGAGATCGGCGCCTACAACGTCACCGAGGGCGCAGTCCCGGCGGGCGTCGCCGCGCTGAGCTACACGATCCGCGCGACGGCCGCGCCCGACTACCCCACCCTGGGCGAGCTGCGCCGCTTCATCGACGGGCGTTTCGTGGCGGAGGAGCGCGCCACGGTGGTGGCCCTGCCGGCAGGCGCCCCCAGCACGCCGCGCGCGGCCGGCACATCAGGCCTGCCGCTGGTCCATGTGCTGATCCCGGCTGACTTCCGCGACGTGGCGCCGGGCCAGCCGGTGGGCCGCTTCTCCTATGGCTGGCAGAACATGGAGGCGGGCCTCGACGGCATCGCGCTGGAGCTGCCGGCCCTGAAGGTCCAGGCCACCCATGGCGGCCTCGTTCCCTTGAACATCCGGGTCAAGGACCCGATCTGGCCCGAGCGCGATCTGCTGGACGTCAATGTCTCGGTCAGGCCGGGCGAGCCGCGCACGCTCTGGCTGGACATTCGCGACCGCTTCCTGCCCAACGACCGCAGCCTCTACCTGCAGATCGCCTCGGCCGCCCCGGACTTCAGCGGCGACAGCCTGGACGGCGCCAAGCTCCGCCTGGTCTTCAAGCCGCGCGAGGCGGCGAAGGCGGAGCATGTCGCCGACCGCTTCCAGCAGGTGCGCGACAACCTCGGCTTCTTCGTCGAGGAGCAGCCGAACAACCATCTGCTGCCGATCTATGAGCGCTACTGGCGCGACGTGTCGGACCTGCTGCGCATCGACCCCGCCCATGTCCAGGGCCGCGCCTATTGGGCGGAGCAGAATGGCGAGCAGCCCGGCGTGCCCTTCACCCAGCCGACCCCGCCGCCGGGCGTGCCGCTCTGGGCCTTCCGGCAGGTGGAGGATTTGCGCTCGGTCCAGCGCTTCGTCACCTGGTGGATCGACCAGCGCCAGATCGAGCCGGGCAAGCCCGGGGCGGGCGAGTTCGGCGGCGGCATCTCCGACGATACCGACCTGCTGAACCAATGGCCGCCGCTGGCCCTGATGGGGGTGGAGCCCGACAAGCTGAACGCGTCGCTGATGGCGCTGCTGGAGGCCACCTATGCCAACGGCATGCTGAAGGACGGGCTGAACAGTATCCGCACCGACGAGCTGCACATCTATGAGGAGGGCATCAACACCGTCGCCCAGGCCCTCTACCTGAACTGGGGCGACCCCCGCACGGTGGAGCGGCAGATGGAGACGGCGCGGCAGTTCCCGCGCATCACCGAGGTCAACAAAGCGGGCCACCGCCACATCGTCAGCAACTTCTTCGGCGCCGACGACATCGTCCGCGAGGGCGTGTGGGAATGGTCCAAGCCCTTCTCCTACCTGGTGCTGCATCCGGGCCTGATGCTGGCCGAGTACAACGGGTCTCCCGCGGTGCGGAAGCTGGTGCTGGAACTGGCCGACGGCTATCTGGCGCACGGCAAACAGGGGCCGGACGGGCGCTGGACCTTTCCGGCCGAGATCAACTGGTCGACCGACCAGGAGCGCGGCGGCACCGGCGTGTCGGGCGCCAACCAGATCTTCTGGGCCGCCTACCGCTGGACCGGCGACGACAAGTACCTCCGCCCGCTGCTGAGCGATGCCGGCCGCCCGGGCTGGAGCGCCGTCTCCACGCTCAACAGCGACGTGATCGAACTCCTGGGCAAGCGCGGCGAGTGGGGCCGGGCGCTGACCGACCTCGCCCGGGCCGCGCCGGCGGAGGACAGCCCGCTCTCCAACACCGGCGGGCCGGGCAGCGACCTCGCCTTCGCCCGGCACGTCGCCTGGCAGACCACCGGCGACAAGCGCTTCCTGGAGGAGCTGTACGCCAAGGAGATCCGCATCAACGCCCAGCGCGAGTACATGATGACCGAGGGTCATCTCTGGTCCGACCGGGTGCATGTGCCGAGCGACCTGCTGCAGCGGGCGCGGCTCGGCGGCATGGCGCTGCGGCGCAACCAGATCATGCCGGGCCATGTGGTGAGCTGGCGCTTCCAGGCGCCGGCCCGGGGCGACAGCGTGGCACTGCTGGTCTCCCCCGCCACGCCCAGGGGGTTCAAGGTCGTGGCCTTCAACCTGGAGGACAGGCCGGTCGCCGCCACCATGACCGGCTGGGACGTGGAGGCCGGCACCTGGCGCGTCACCCAGGGCATCGACCGCGACGGCGACGATGAGGCCGACGGCACGCCGGAGAGCCGGACGGTGGAGTTGGAGCGCGGCGGCGACTTGGCCCTGACCTTCCCGCCCAAGGTGGCGACGGTGCTGGAATTCACGCTCGATCGCCCGGCTGGCCCGTCCTGGCAGCGGCCCGATCTGGGCATCGGCCCCTATGACGTGACGCAGCGGCCGGATGGCCTGGCCGTCACCGTCCACAGCCTGGGCGCCGCCCCGGTACGCGGCGGCACGGTGCAGGCGCTGGACGCGGCCGGAAAGGTGCTGGCCTCGGCCCCGGTGCCGGAACTGGCGGCGCCCGACGACCTGCTGCCGAAGACCACCACGGTCACGCTGCCCTTGCCAGCCGGCGCCCGCGCCGCCACCGTGCGGGTGGATGCTGGCGGGCCGGAGATCACCAGGCGCAACAACCAGGTGAGCCTGGAGAAGGGGACCGCGCCATGAGCCTGACCCGCCGCGACCTGCTGGCCCGTGCCGGCGCCTCCGCCGCCGGTGCCGGGCTGCTGGCCGCTTGGCCGGCGGAGGCCTCCAGCGGCGCCGATGCCGCCTTGCACGCCCTGTTCGACCTGTTACAGGCCGAGCGGAAGGCCGACCCGTCCTCCGCCGCCCGCCACGCCCGGCTGCTGGCGGAGTTTCCCGCCGAGGGCCTGTCGCCGGTGCGGGCGCTGGATCGGCAGGCGGTGCTGTTCATGCTGGAGGGGGAGGCAACGGCCGCGGCCCGCTTCCCCTGGGGTGTCACCGGCGGGCGCTTCACCCCCTATGTGCTGACCCATCTGCAGGGCGCTCATGTGACCGCCCCGGCGCAGCTGGAGAAGCAGGCCGCAATCGCCTCGGCCGCCGAGGCCGAAGCCTGGCTGGCACGCCTCCGGGGCTTCGCCGCGACCCTGGACCAGGAGACCGTGCGGGCCCGCGAGGCGGCAGGAGAGGGGCGCGTGCCGCCCGCCTTCATCCTCGACCTCACGCTCGACCGGCTGTCGTCCTTGCGCACCGCTCTGGGAGAGGGGAGCCCGCTGCCCGGCCGCTTCGGCGACGCGGCCACGGCGGCCGGGCTTGACGGCGCGGCCCTCTCCGCCCGCGCCCGCCGCCTGCTGGCCGACGAGAT
The DNA here is from genome assembly GCA_035626475.1 of Azospirillaceae bacterium. Lineage (GTDB taxonomy): Bacteria > Pseudomonadota > Alphaproteobacteria > Azospirillales > Azospirillaceae > DASPKT01. The sequence continues at coordinate 36,622 of DASPNP010000015.1, read as the reverse complement.
CGCCCCCGCCCTGGCACGGCAGGTCGAGTTGCTGGCATCGCAGCGTGCCAGCAGCGGCGGCAATGGTGTCGGCGGGCTGAGGGACGGCGATGCCTATTACGCCACCGCGCTCGCCACCCTCTGCACCACGCCCATCACGCCCGAGGAGGCGCACACGCTCGGCCTGCGCTGGGCCGGGGAACTGACGGCGGAGACCGACCGGGCCCTGCGCGTCGCCGGCCTCGGCGATGGCGGCGTGGGGGAACGGCTTGCCGCCCTGGCGACCGACCCCCGCCACCTATACGCCGATACCGCCGAGGGCCGCGCCAGGGCGGTGGCCGACATGAACGCACGGCTGGGCGCCATCCGCCCGCGCCTGCCCGCCCTCTTCGGCCCGCTGCCGCAGGGCCCCATCGACATCCGCCGTCTTTCGGACGAGGAGGAGCGGCAGGGCGTGCAGGGGTGGCGCCTGAACCCCTCCTTCGACGGCACCAAGCCGGGCGCCTACTATGTCGACCTCGCCCGCATCCGCGACCGGCCGGTCTGGAGCCTGCCCACGGTCGTGGACCACGAGACGGTGCCGGGCCATCTGCTGCAATCGGCCCTGCAGGACCGCGCGGCGCCGCACCCGCTCCGCGCCCAGCTGGCCTCTCCCGGCGCGTCGCTGGAGGGCTGGTCGATCTACGCCCAGCGGCTGGGCGACGAGATGGGCCTTTATGCCGACGACCCGCTCGGCCGCGTCGGCTATCTGCAATCCCTGCTGTTCCGCACCGCCCGGCTGGTCGCCGATACCGGCATCCATGCCAAGGGCTGGGGCCGGGAGAAGGCGGTGGACTACATGGTCGGGCTCACCGCCGAGACGCGCGACGTGGTGGAGAAGGAGGTCGCCCGCGCCTTCGTCCTACCCGGGCACGTCGCGGCGCCCATGGTCGGCTACGATCGGCACGTCGCCTTCCGCGACGCGGCGGCCAGGGCGGCGGGCCCCCGCTTCGACCTGAAGTCCTTCCACGACGCGATCCTCGCCCCCGGCCCCCTGCCGCTGGCGGTGCTGGAGCGGCACCTCACCTCCTCCCGTACCTGACGGAGCCTTCCCATGATCCGTTCCCGCCGCGCCCTGCTGACCGGCTCCGCCACCGCGCTCGCCGCGCTCTCCCTGCCGCTCGCCGCCGACGACCTGATACGGCCGGTGCCGGACGAACCCACGCTGGTGATCGGCCTCTGGCCCAGCAAGCCGCCGGGAGGGGAAAAGGTGACCGTCGTGCAGGAGGTGTGGGAGCGGCAGAACCAGTGGAACCTGCGCGACCGCGCCATCCGCTACGTGACCCGCCCGACCCTGTCGGTCTTCCGCCCTGTCAGGCCCAACGGCGCCTCGGTCCTGGTCATCCCCGGCGGCGGCTACGCTCACACGGTGGTCGACAAGGAGGGGTTCGAGACGGCGCGCTGGCTGGCGGCGCGGGGCGTGACCGCCTTCGTCCTGCTCTACCGCCTGCCGCACCAGGGTTGGGCCGCCGGGCCCGACACGCCGTTGCAGGACGCCCAGCGCGCGCTGCGGCTGATCCGGGCGCGGGCGGCGGAGTACGGGCTGGACCCGGCGCGGGTGGCGGTGCAGGGCTTCTCCGCCGGCGGGCATCTGGCGGCGACGCTGCTGACCCGGTTCGAGCGCAGGGTCTACGAGCCCGTCGACGGCGCCGACGCGCTCCCGGCGCGGCCGGACCTGGGCTGCCTGGTCTATCCGGTGATCTCGATGAAGGCCGGGATCTCGCATCCGGGCTCGCGCGCCAACATGCTGGGGCCGGACCCGACGCCGGAGCGCGAGGCGGAATTCTCCCCCGACATGAACGTCACGGCCGGGGTGCCGCCGACCTGGATCCTGCACGCCGCCGATGACCAGCCGGTGCCGGTGGAGAACGCGCTGCTGATATACGCGGCGCTGCGCAAGGCCGGCGTGCCGGCGGCCATGCATCTGTTCGAGGAGGGCGGCCACGGCTTCGGCCTGCGCGGCATCCAGGACACGCCGCTGCAAGTCTGGCCGCAGCTTTTCCTGGATTGGGCGGCGCGCCACGGTCTAATGGGACCGGCGGGCAGCGGCGCCATCGTGCCGCGGCCGAAACCGTGAGAACGATCCCCTGATCTGATGGCCCCCCTCCTCGAGATCGTGCTGCCGGCCTTCGGGCTGGTGCTGGCGGGCTTCGCCCTGTGCCGGCCGCCCCTGTTCGGGCCGGGTGCCGCCGAGGCGCTGGGCACCTTCAACTTCACCGTGGCGCTGCCCTGCCTGCTGTTCCGCAGCATGGCGCGCCAGGGCATGCCGGGACCGGACGAGCTGGCGATCCTGGGCGCCTACTACACGGCATTGCTGGCCGCCTGCGCCCTGGCCTTCGCGGCCGCACGCGCCCTGTTCCGCGAGGACACGCCCGGCGCCACGGTGCTGACGCTGGGCTCCAGCTTCTCCAACACGGTGCTGGTCGGCGTGCCGCTGGTGCTGGCCGCCTTCGGTCCCGAGGGATTGCGGCAGCTGCTGCTGATCATCACCTTCCACGCGCTGGTGCTGCTGGGCGGCGGCACGGTGCTCATCGAGGCCGGCCGGGCGCGGGGGCAGGGGCGGGGGCTGGCGGCGCTGGCCGGGGGCACGGCGCTGGCGCTGCTGAGGAACCCGGTGGTGACATCCATCGCCGCCGGCCTGGTCTTCGCCGCGACGGGGCTGGCGCTGCCGAAGCCGGTGGATCGGCTATTGGAACTGGCCGGCAGCTCGGCCGTGCCCTGCTCGCTCTTCGCGCTGGGGGCCAGCCTGGTGGGGCTGAAGGTCGGCCACGCGCTGGGGCGGACCGGGCTGATGGTCGGGGCCAAGCTGGTGCTGCTGCCGCTGCTGGTCTGGCTGTCCGGCCGGTATGTCTTCGACCTGCCGCCGCTGCAGCTGGGCGTGGCCGTCACCTGCGCCTCGCTGCCCGCCGGGTTCAACGTCTTCCTGCTGGCCCAGCGCTACGGCCTGCACACCGCCCCGGTGGCCGGCGCCATCGTCGTCTCCACCGCCCTGTCGGCCCTGACCACCGGCCTGGTGATCGCGCTGTTCCGAGTGTGAGGGGCTGCCTGCTTATCCTTCTCCCCTTGAGGGAGAAGGGTGGGGCCCGCGCCGAAGGCGTGGGGGGATGAGGGGTCGACCGCCCAGCCGGGCGTTCTCGACGGATGATCCTGGGATAGCGGTAGAGAACGTCAGCCTTCGGCTGCCGACCCCTCACCCTCCCGTCGCTGTCGCGCCGGGTCCCATCCCTCTCCCTCAAGGGGAGAGGGATTTGCCTCACACCCTCACCGCCAGCGCCCGCTCCACCATGCGCACCAGGTCGCTCAGCTGGTAGGGCTTGCCCAGGACCTGGACGCCGGGGGTGCGGGCGACCTCCTCGCTGTAGCCGGTGCTGAGGATGACGGGCAGGGTGGGGAAGCGGCGCTTGACGGCGTTGGCGAGGTCGACGCCGCTCATCTCGCCGGGCATGACCACGTCGCTGAAGACCAGGTCGACCGGCTCCGTCGCCAGCCGTTCCAGCGCCGCGTCGGCGGTGGGGCAGCGCAGCACCGTGTAGCCGGCCTCCTCCAGCGAGGCCGACACGGTGGCGGCGACGATCGGGTCGTCCTCCACCAGCATCACCCGGCCGCTGCGCGCCGTGCCGGACAGGGCGGCGCTGCCGGCGGCGTCGGCCCGCACCGACTCCTCGGTCCGGCGCAGCAGCATGGTAACGGTCGTGCCCATGCCGGGCGCCGTGTCGATCCAGGCGGTGCCGCCCGACTGGCTGGCGAGGCCGTAGACCTGGCTCAGGCCCAGACCCGTGCCCTTGCCGACCTCCTTGGTGGTGAAGAAGGGGTCGAAGGCGCGGGCGGCCACGGCCGGCGGCATGCCGCTGCCGGTATCGGCCACGGATATCCGCACGAACTCGCCGGTCAGGCCCGAGGGATGGCCGGGCGGCAGCCTCTCGTTGACGGCGCTGATGCGCAGGCGGCCGCCCTCGGGCATGGCGTCGCGGGCGTTCACGGTCAGGTTGATCAGCGCCAGCTCGAACTGCAGCGCGTCCACCTCCGCCGTCCACAGGCCCGGCTCGAAATCCAGTTCCAGATGGATGTCGGCGCGCAACGCCCGGGTCAGCAGGTCGTTCATCGCCAGCACCCGGTCGCGGATCGCCACGGGTTCCGGGTGAAGCTGCTGGCGCCGCGCGAAGGTCAGGAGCTGCTGCACCAGCTTGGAGCCGCGGTCCACCGCCTGGTAGCCCGCCTCCAGCAGCGGCTTCACCTGCGCGTTGCCGGCGGTGCGGCGCTCCACCAGGTGCAGGCAGCCGGAGATGGCCTGCAGCAGATTGTTGAAGTCGTGCGCGACGCCGCCGGTCAGCTGGCCCAGCGCCTCCACCTTCTGCGCCTGCAGCAGCGCCGCCTGGGCGCGCTGGCGCTCCTCCACCTCCGCGCGGACGCGCTCCTCCAGCGAGGCGTTCAGCAGCGTCAGCTCCTCCTGCGCGACCTTCAGGTCATGGATGTCGGTGTCGATGCCGAACCAGCCGGTGATCCGCCCGTCCGCGCCGCGCAAGGGCAGGGCGCGCGCCACGTACCAGCGGTAGACGCCATCGTGGCGGCGGAAGCGGATGTCCAGGGAGTAGGGCGCGCCCGATCGCAGCGCCGAGGTCCAGCGCTCGGTCACGACGGGCTGGTCGTCGGGATGCACCGTGTCGAACCAGCCGGACGGCATCGCCGTCTCCGGCGTCTGGCCGGAATACTCGTACCAGCGGTCGTTCAGGTAGGTGATGTTGCCCTCGGGATCGCCCAGCCAGATCAGCGAGGGGATGAGGTTCGCCATGGTGCGGAAGCGCTCCTCGCCTTCGCGCAGCGCGGCCTCGGCCTCCTTGTGCTCGGTGATGTCGATGACCGAGCCGACATAGCCCAGATACTCGCCGTCGGCCCCGAAGCGGGGTGCCGCCGCGTCGATGGTCCAGCGGTAGGTCCCGTCGGCGCGGCGCAGCCGGTACTCGACCCGGAAGGGCGCGCGGCGGGCGTTGGCGTCCAGGAAGATGCGCTCCGCCATCTCCTTGTCGTCGGGATGCGTGGCGTCCAGCCAGCCCAGCCCGTGGCCTTGCTCCTCGGTCTGGCCGGTGAACTCGCACCAGGCGCGGTTCAGGTAGGTGCAGTGGCCGGACGCGTCGGTGACCCAGACCATGACCGGCGCGCCGTCCGCCATGTCGCGGAACCGCGCCTCGCTCTCCTGCAGCGCCGCCTCGGTCTGGCGCCGCTCGGTGATGTCGATGTCGGAGCCGCGGATGCGCAGCAGGTTGCCCTGGGCATCCATCTCCGGCCGGTTGCGACTCAGCACCCAGCGCACCGATCCGTCGGGCATCACCACGCGGAACTCGTGGTCGAGCGGCACCTTCTCCATGACGATGCGGCTCACGGCCGCCCGGGCCCGCTCGCGGTCCTCCGGATGGATGCAGGACTGCCAGCCCTCGAAGGAGGGGCGCCAGGTCTCGGGATCGCGGCCGTAGAGGCGGAAGGTGGAGGGCGACCAGTGACCCTGGCCTGTGACCGTGTCGTACTCCCAGGAGCCGATGCCGCCCACCTCCTGCGCCAGCTGCAGCCGCGCCTCGGCCTCGCGCAGCTCCGCCTCCGCCCGGCGGCGGGCGCTGACGTCGACGAAGGCGCAGACGGCGGCGGCCGGCGGGCCGTCCGGCGGGTCGTCGGGGCGCCAGAGCGGGGCGGCGCTGACCGAGATGTGGGTGAGGGTGCCGTCGCCCCGGCGGTACTGGAACTCCTGCTGGTGCACCGGCTCGCCCCGCAGCAGCGCCCGGGCGGTGGGGTACTCCTCGGGCGCGAAGGGCCGGCCGTCGGGATGCAGGCCGCCAAAGGCGCCATAGTCGCCGATCCCCTCGCCGGGGATGGCGGGGTGGCCCAGGATCAGCTCGGCCATGCGGTTGTAGGTGACGATCCGGCCGCTTGGCCCCTCGGCCACGATCAGGCCGGCCGGCATCTGCTCGGTGACCGCGCGCAGCAGCGAGCGCTCTGCCTCCAGATCGGCCAGCAGGCGCTGGCGCTCCTCCTCGGCGCGGCGGCGGTCGGTGATGTCCATGGCGGAGACGGTCAGCCCCACCACCGCCCCGGACTCGTCGAGCAGCGGCTCGGCATGGGCCTCGTACCAGCGCGTCTCGCCGCCCACCACCAGCAGCAGCTCGCGCCCGGCCGGCACCCCGCTCTCCAGCACCTCGCGCTTGAGGCGGATGAGGTCCGCGACATTGGCGGGATCCGTCAACTCGTCGTCGCGCCGGCCGATCAGCCGCTCGGGCGTGAAGAACTTGGCCGGGTTGGCGATCCAGGTGTAGCGGAGCTCGGTGTCGCAGTTATAGACGAGCAGCCTGGAGTGGCGCAGGGCCGCGCGCAGCCGCTGCCGGTCGGCGTCGGCCGGAAAGGCGGTGGCGTCGGCGGGATGCTCCTGGTGGAGGTCAGGCGGCAAGGCGGTCAACATCGTTCCCGGTCGAGGGGTGACGGGCTTTGTAGCACCGCAGCACATATGGCGCCGCTCAGCCGTCCGGGCTAGGGCGCACGGCAGGGCGGCCTAGCGCATCCCGCCGCCCAGCGCCTGGTACAGCCTGACCTGGTTGACCAGCAGGTCGAGCCTGGTCTGGGCCAGCGCGATCTCGGCGGAGCGGCGGCGCTCCTGGGCGTCCAGCCAGAGGCGCAGCGCGACGGCGCCAGCCCGGTAGCGCACCTCGAGGATGCGCTCCACCTCGCGGGCGGCGGCCAGCGCGCGGGCCTGCAGCCCGGCTTGGGCAGACAGCTCGGCTCGGGCGGAGAGCGCATTGTCGACATCCGCCAGCGCGCCGAGGAAGGCCTGCCGGAAGCCCGATTACGGCACTAGAGCTTATACGCGCGGCGCGGCCGAACCCTGCGGCCCCCGTTCCCCGGCGGCGGCGCGTCGCCATATGATGGGCAGGCACATACCGCCCCGGAGCCGTTCCATGAGTCCGCCCGTCCGCGCCCTGACGCTTCTGCTCGCCATCCTCGCCGCCCCCGCCGGTGCCGCGGCCGGGGAGCGGAGCTGCTTCGACCTGGGCGAGATCCGCAACAGCAGGGTGGTGGATGCGAGCACCATCGAAATCCGGGTCGGGTCGTCCGACCGCTACCGGCTGACACTCGCCCGGCCGCAGGTCAATCTCGGGCCGCTGGACACGGTCGGCTTCGCGGCGCGCGGCGGTCCGATCTGCGGCGCCCGCGACATCGAGGTCATCGGCAGCGCCGGCACCGCCGTCCCTGTCCGCGTCGCCGTCACCGAACTGGAGCCCGTGGCCGGAGCGCGCTGATCCGTCCCGCCAGCCCCGACAGGACGAGGGTCGCCGCCAGGACCAGCGCCGCCGCGCCGAAGCTGGCGCGCATGCCCGAGGCGATGGCCGCGGCGCCCGCCGTCGCGGGATCGGCCGCGCCCGACCCGGCCGCGAACAGCGCCGCCATCAGCGACGCCCCGGCGATCAGGCCAAGATTGCGCGACAGCGCCAGCAGGCCGGACGCGACGCCCCGCCGGTCGGCCGCCACCGCCGTCATCACCGCCGTGGTGTTGGCCGCCTGGAACAGCGCATAGCCCAGGGTCAGCGTCACCAGCGCGGCGACATAGGCGGCCACGCCGGAGCGGCTCGCCACCCAGGCCAGCAGCGACGCGCCCGCCATCATCAGCGCCAGCCCGGCCATGCGCACCCGGGGCGCGCCGAACCGGTCCACCGCCCGGCCCGCCGGTACCCCGCCCAGCGCCGCCGCGGCCGGGCCCGCCGCCATGACGGCGCCGACCGAGGCCGCATCCAGCCGCAGCCCGCCGGAGAGGTGGAAGGGCCCGACCACCAGGCTCGCCATGACCGACGCGGCGGCCGGGATGCCCATGGCGACGCCGGCGGCCAGGGCGGGATCGCGCAGCAGCGCCGGCCAAGCCCCGGGCGACGCCGTGCCTCCCGACCCGACGGCCCGGTCGGCCGGCAGCCCCCGCCAGGCCAGCACCAGGGCCGCGGCGCCCAGCGGCACCATGGCGAGGAACAGGGCCCGCCAGTCCAGCCATTCCAGGAGCACCCCGCCCAGCGGCGGGCCGGCGGCCGTGCCCAGGGCGGACACGGTGCCGAGCAGCCCCATGGCACGGCCCGTCCGCTCCCGGGGCAGGGCGTCGCCGACCAGCGCCGTGGACAGGGCCATCATGGCGGCGGCGCCCAGACCCTGCGCCGCGCGCGCCGCCACCAGCCAGCCTGTGGACGGGGCCATGCCGCACAGGGCCGAGGCCGCCGTGAACAGCGCCAGACCGGCCAGCAGCAGGCGCCGGCGTCCCCAGAGATCGCCCAGCCGCCCGGCGCCGACGACCAGGGCCGTCATCGCCAGGAGATAGGCCAGCACGATCCATTGCACCTGGCCGAAGGGGGCCGCCAAGTCCCGCGCGATGGCCGGCAGCGCCACATTGGCGCCGCTGGTGCCGAGCGAGGCGAGGAGCAGCGGCAGGGCGAGGGCGGCGAGGGTGCGGCGGACGGCGGCTTCTTCGACGGCGTCGGATGCGGCTGGCGGCATGGCGGTCTTCCTTCCCTGGGGCTCGTTTCGCACACAGGCTAGGCCGGCGGCATAGGGGGCGGAAGACGCACGGATTGCACTCGACCGTTGCGTCTGGCGCCATGTATCGCGCTATGATCGCGGCATGGCCCACCCCGATTTGAACCTTCTCGTCACGCTCGACGTACTTCTGTCCGAGGGCAGCGTCGCCGGCGCCGCGCGCCGGCTGCGGCTCAGCCCCTCGGCCATGAGCCGGGCGCTGGCGCGGCTGCGCGAGGCGACCGGCGACCCGCTGCTGGTGAAGGCGGGCCGCGGCCTGGTGCCCACCCCCCGGGCGCTGGCGCTGCGCGGCCGGGTCGGCGAGCTGGTGCGGGAGGCGGAGGCCGTGCTGCGCCCGGTCGAGGCGCCGGACATCGGGGAGTTGCACCGGACCTTCACCCTGTGGGTCAGGGACGGCTTCGTCGAGAGCTTCGGCGCGGCCCTGCTGGCGCGGGTGGGCCGGGAGGCGCCCGGCGTGCGCCTGCGCTTCGTGCTGAAGCCCGACCGCGACAGCGGCCGCCTGCGCGACGGCACCGCCGATCTGGAGACGGGGGTCGTGGGGGAGGGGATGGGGCCGGAGCTGCGCGCCCAGGCGCTGTTCCACGACCGGTTCGTCGGCGCCGTGCGGCCGGGCCATCCGCTGCTGCGGGGAGAGATGACGCCGGCGCGCTTCGCGGATGAGGGCCGGCATGTGCTCGTGTCCCGGCGCGGCGTCGAGGGCGGGCCGGTCGACGCGGCGCTGGCGGCGCTGGGCCTCCAACGGGAGATCGCCGCGAGCGTGGACGGCTTCGCCGCGGCCCTGGCGCTCGCCCGGGGTGGCGACCTCGTCGCCACCGTGCCGGAGCGGCACACGGGGCCGCTGCGGGCGGGGATGGTCAGCTTCGAGCTGCCCTTCCCGGTGCCGGAACTCGCCATCTCCCTGATCTGGCACCCCAGGATGGATGCCGACCCGGCGCATCGCTGGCTGCGGGCGTGCGTCCGCGAGGTCTGCGCCGCGCCGGGGAGCTGACCCGGCGGCTCAAAGGCCTGCGGCCGCCTCGGCGATCAGCGCGTAGGAGCGCAGCCGCGCCCCATGGTCGAAGACATCGGAGACTATGATCAGCTCGTCGGCATGCGTCTCGTCCAGCAGCGCCCGCATGCCCTTGCGCACCGTTGCGACCGAGCCGACGATGGAGCGGGCCAGCATGTGCATGGCCTGCCGCTTCTCCTCCGGCGACCAGTAGGCCTCGATGTCGTCGATCGGCGGCTTGGCCAGGCCGCGGGCGCCGCGGAACAGGTCGGCGAAGGACATCTGCTGGGTGGTGTGCAGCCGCCGCGCCTCGGCGTCGTTCTCCGCCGCGACGATGTTGACGCCGACGATCGCGTAGGATTTCGCCAGCTGTTCCGACGGCTTGAAGCGGGCGCGGTAGATGTCCAGCGCGTTCAGCAGCTGGTCCGGCGCGAAATGCGAGGCGAAGGCGTAGGGAAGACCCAGCTCCGCCGCCAGCATGGCACCATAGGTGCTGGAGCCCAGGATCCACAGCGGCACCTCCGTCCCGGCGGCCGGCACCGCCTGGATGCGCTGGCCGGGCTCCGCCGGCGCGAAATAGGCCTGCAGTTCCAGCACGTCCTGAGGGAACTGGTCGGCGGCCTGCGGCGTGCGGCGGAGTGCGCGCAGCGTCAGCTGGTCGGTGCCGGGCGCGCGGCCGAGCCCCAGATCGATGCGGCCGGGGAAGAGGCGCGCCAGTGTGCCGAACTGCTCGGCGATGACCAGCGGCGCGTGGTTCGGCAGCATGATGCCGCCGGCGCCGACGCGGATGCGCTCGGTCCCGGCGGCGACGTGCTGCACCACCAGTGCGGTCGCGGCGCTGGCGATGCCCGGCATGTTGTGGTGCTCGGCCACCCAGAAGCGCCTGAACCCCCAGCCCTCGGCATGGCGGGCGAGGTCGCGGGCATTGTCCAGCGCGCCGCGCGCGTCCGTCGCCTGGGTGACGCGGACGAGGTCGAGGATGGAGATGTCGGCCATGGGTCGTTCCGTTGCTGGTGTGCTTCCCGGCACGCCGTCGATCCGGGCCATATGGCGAAGGCTCTTCCCGCCCGCAACCGGCGGAAGCGGGACCCGGCCCCGCGCATGGGCGTGGGTAGCTAGGACGTGCGTCCGCGTGGGCCGCCTGCCCGGCAGGCGGCGTCCTCGTTGCGCCCGCACGGCGAAAGGATCCGCTCCATGTCCAAGCCCGTGGACCTCACGCCGCAGTCCGCCGCCGCGGCGGGGGAGGGGACGATGCTACTCACCCGCGAGGGGTCCTCCGCCGATGAGAGCATCGCCGGGGGTGCGGAGAATGACTTGCTGTACCGCGCGGGCGGCAACGACGGGTCGGGCAAGGGCGACCTTGTCTTCCGCAACGACGCCTCCGGCGCGGCGGTCTACCGGACCGGCACGTCCTTCGGCGACCTGGGCACGGTGCTGAACGGGCTGACCGTCGTCGGCATCGCCGACCTCGGCGGGTGACCCGGCGCGCCACGGTCCTTTCCGGGCGGTCTTCGGAATGTCATTGGTATCCGGACGGGGGCGACCCCATCTTTCCTGGATGACAGCGACACCCATGGGCACCACCGCCGCCGAGCCGCCGCCCCGCACCTCCGAACGGCTGCGGCTCATCGCGGCGGAGCTGGAAGCGACGGAGGCGGGACCCACCGTCGGCGAGCTCTCCGAGAGCCTCGGACGGGTCGCCTACGGTCTGCTGCTTCTGATATTCGCCCTGGCCCTGGTCATCCCCGGCCCGCCCGGTTTCGGCGCCCTGTTCGGCACGCCCATGATCGTGCTGGGAATCGGCATGGCCCGGGGCAAGCCCTATCCGAGCTTCCCCCGCGCCCTGGCCGATCGCCGGCTGCCGCCGGGGCCGCTGCGGGCGGTGCTGCTGCGGGCGGTGCCGGTCCTGCAGCGGCTGGAGCGCTGGCTGCGCCCGCGCGGCCTGCTGGGCCTCCGCCACGCCGCCCATGAGGACGATCCGGGCGGCCGGATCCTGGAGATCGCCACCGGCGTGCTGGTGACGCTGCTGGCGCTGCTGCTCCTGCCGCCGATTCCCTTCACCAACGCCCCGCTCGGCGCCGCGGCCGTGGTGCTGGCGCTGGGTCTGATGGAGCGGGACGCCGTCGCCACCACCATCGGCGCCGTGCTCTCCCTGGCCGCCTCCGCCTTCACGGTCGCCCTGTCGGGCGGCTTCATCGCCGCGCTGGCCGCCCTCTTCTCCTGAGGGGCGGCAGGGGAATACGCCGTCGGGGCAGGGGAGGGTCGCAAGCCCCCCCCCCGAAAGATCGGCGAAAGGCCTGCGACATTGCTCACTTCCGAGGAATAGTGCTCCCCAAGACAAACGGCTAGCCTGCATCGACGGTTAGCTGCGGCGGAAGGCCGGCCATGGACATTCTGCTGATCGAGGATGATGCGGGGCTGAGCTACGCGCTTGCGAGTTCATTGCAATGCCGGCGTATCACCATCGTCGCCAGCGCCAGGAACGCCGTCCTGGGGCGCACGCTGGCGGAGCACGCCACCTGCGACGCCGCCATCCTCGACTACCGCCTGGCCGATGGGGACGGCGGCAGCGTCGGCGCCGCCCTGAAGCGCCGCGGCATCCCCTTCCTGTGGCTGACCAGCCTGGAGGCGGCCGAGTTCGATGCGCTCGGCGCCCCCCTGCTGCAGAAACCCGCCCCCGCCGCCGCCATCGCCGCCACGCTGGAACGCCTGGTCGCCCATCCACCGGCCGCCCGCCCCTGAGCCGCATCGGCGACGGCACGTCGTTGCCCGGCATCTACCATTTCCGGTTGCCAGGAACCCACCCTAATGAGGTAGACCTTACGGTTGAGCGAGCGCGCCTCGCCGTCTCAGCCCACAGGTGGAAATTGGATCCGATCATCATCGATGTCGCCCAAGGCGACCGCGCCCGCTCCTTTGACGCGAACAGCCGGCTACAGACGGTCGCGTACGAGGAAACGATGCGCACCCTTGAAGCCTGCCTGGCACAGGCGGAGGAATTCCGCCGCTCATCGATCCAGCCCTCCGCCAACAGGGAGCTGCAGCGCATCCACAACGCCATCTTCGTCGATGGCGACCGGGGCGTCGGCAAGACCGCGTTCATGCTCAGCCTGGAGCAGTGCTGGGGCAAGAGGGTGGGAGACAGGTCGGGGACCTTGCACTTCTTCGCGCCCGTCGATCCGACCCTGCTCGAGACGGGCGACAATTTCCTGAACATCATCGTGGCGCACATTTACCGCAAGGTCGCGGAGGCCTGCACCGAGAAGAAGCGGCAGGATTTCTGGCGCGACTTCGAAGCGGTCGGCGAAGCGCTGGAGGCGGGGGCCAATTTCAACGACCAGCAGGTGCGCGGTGCCGAGCGCATCCTCGCCGCCCGAGACCATGGCGAGTTGGAAATCCGCCTATACAGCTTCTTCGAAAGCGCCTGCGAAATCCTGGGCGTGAAGGCGCTCGTCGTGCTGATCGACGATGTCGACATGTCCCTGACCAAGGGCTTCCACGTCCTCGACGTGGTGCGCCGCTACATGGCCTGCCCGCTGGTCATCCCGGTCGTCAGCGGGGATATCAAGCTGTATGAGATCCTTGTCGCGAGCCACTTCGCGGATGAGCTCGGCGTCAAGGACAAGATGAAGGTACTGTCCCTTGAAGATCTGCGCCGGCCGCTCGAGGCGATCGAAGCCGAAGAGGGAGACTACAAAGGGCTGATCATCAGGGCGCAGATGCTCTCCCTCGAATATCTGAAGAAGGTGCTGCCCCTGCACCAGCGCGTCCAACTGAAGCTCATCCCTGACCTGCTGCTGCCCGGCGAGCGGAAGATCCTGGTCAAGTTCGGCGAGACGCAACCGGCTCTGACGACGGTGCTTGACCAGCTGGCGCGGGTGCTCGCCTACAATGTCAACGGCGTGGAGGACAGCAGGCCCGCCCTGGTGGTGAACACGGCGCGCGAGCTGGTCCAACTGCTGCTGCAGCTGACGCAGAAGGGTCTTGCCTGGGATGACACAAAGCCCCGGGATAACTGGACGTCCCGGGAGCAAAGACTCGCACTCGCGTCCGCCATGGGCCAGTACTGGCGCAACCTTCGGGAAGCGGCCCTCCATCACCGCTCGCTCGCCGATCAGGCCATCCTCTCGCCGCGCTCGGACGAGCGCCCGACCCCGCGCCTTTCAGCAATCCCCTTCTTCGACCCGGTTAAGCATCCGGCCAAGGACGCGAGGTATCAGATCCCTATCGAAGCGGTACGCCCGCGGCCCCAGGGCCAGAACCGCGATAGCCGCGACCGGCCTCCGGCTGAGAGGCCGCTAAAGGCCATGATGCCGATGCCGAGCTACGAGTCGGCGCATCCGAACATGATCATCGTGAGGGATGAATGGAAGACCGCTAAAAGCAACGACCAACTGTTCGGTATGCACTTGCTAACTCATACTTCTTACTACAGTTCCGGTTCATCGCGGGCTAGTTACCTATTCTTCGGACGCGCGTTCGAAATCGTAATTTCAAGCATGCTTGGTTGCACCGACTCTGCATCGATCGAGAAAATTATCCGCAATCCTCCCTACCTTTCCAATTTCCATTATTTTCCGACGAAGCCGATCGATGGCAGTGATCTGGACAGCGGCGACGAAGCCGACGATGGCAGCATGGCGATGCTTGGCGAGGACGTGCTCGACGGTTGGAGCGGGCGCCTTGAGGACTGGTATTCCAAGCATGAAGGTAACTTCAAGGAAACGCCGCCATCCGCCCAGATGATATACAAAGTGTTGAATAAATGTTTTAACCAAATCAATATTTACAAGCAGCCTATAGATGGCAGATCGAACCTCCAGCGCACGTTGGAAACAGAGCTAACACGCCTTAAGCTCATCCTGATGAATGCTTTCGCCAGCTTCGAGAAGGATGACGGCAGGGTCGTTCTCCAGAATTTTGCTTTGGGAGCGCTAGACAACATCTATAAAGACAATTCGTGGTCCATCAACGTGTCGCCGCTTATTGAGCGCGGTCAGTTCTCTTTTACGAAAGCCATATCAACGCACCCGCTCTTTGACATCGAGGGGCTGGACAAAATTCAGATCACGGGAAGATCGGCGCGCCCGACAATCCCGGCACCCCCGAAAATTCAACCAGCGACCGCCCCCTCTAGCATTAACTCTCCCAGTACAAGCATGACGTCTGTGGTAAGCATCTTGGAAGAAGCGGCTCCCATGCTTGATATGTCAGCGAAAGCGCGACTTTCGAGGGTGTTGCGGAGTTTCACTGACGCTGAAGGGAAAGCGCTTGATAGGATGCGTGGCGCCGAAGCATCAAACCTTTCATTCCAGCTAACGGCAAAGATTGTCGAATACGCGAGAGAAAATAGATCTTTGGCAGTCACACTCGCCGCGCACATCTACAAGAGTAACGGCTACGCAAAACACGTAAGAGAATTCCTCGAGCGAGAAGGAAGGCTTCCTGGACTGCTCTATACGCTCTTGTACAGCCAATGACCCCCGACCTCGAACTCCTGCCCCGCCTGGCCTTTCTCCGCTCGGCCAGGCTGGCGCGGCTGCTCCGGGAGCGGCTGGCGGCGGAGACGGAGCGGCCGGTTCGTCCGGACGAGGTGCGCGGGGCGCTGTTCGCCAGCGCCTTCAATCCGCAGGCGCATCTGCTGCGGCAGGACGATGCCGTGGCGGCCGTGACCGCCCTGTGGAACGACGCCGGGACAGGGGAGGGTCTCTACGGCTTCGGTGCGCTGCACGAGCCCGGCATCCTCTCCGATCTGGCGCGGGACCATTTGTTCCACGCCGGTGGCCGCTACGAGGTGAAGCCGCAATGCCTGCTGGACTATTGCCGGCTCATCCGCGACGTGCACCCGGCCTTCCTCGTCGCGGTCTGGCATGTCGAGCACCTGCGGGCCGGTGAGATCGACGTGGAGGCGCTGGAGGCCGGGCTGGAGCGGCAGTGTCCGCTGGCGCTGCCGCCGGGCGACCCCGACCGGCCGCATGCCGACAACCATGTCCATCTGAACGGCGTGGGCGTTGCCTCACAGCCGCTCGCCGCCCTGGCCTTCGGGGAGGGGCGGCTCCACCGCGAGCCCGACGTGCCGCTCAATCCCGCCCTGGAGCTGGGAGGCGGCTTCGGCTGCCGCGACCTGGCCCGCCTGCTGAACGCGTCGGTCTGGTACATCCTCCAGGCCGCCTGCGGCGGGGAGAGGGATGGGGTGGTGGCCGACCAGCGGCGGATCCTGGCGGAGAAAGAGAAGCGGATCTCCGGCACCCTGATCGAGGAGAGGCTGATCGGCCCGGCCGGCGTCTCGCGCCTTGACGTGCCGCGGGCGCTCGCCCGCGCCATGGCCCGCCGCCTGGGACGGGACGACACGGCGGGCGCTCTGCAGATGCTGGCGACCCTGGCGCTCTACCTGCACGAGACGGCCGAACCGGCGGCGCACCGCCTGCGCCTGTCCGTGCTGGCCCTGGTCCATGCCACGCACCTGCTGCGCTCCGCCATCATCGTGTCGGGCAAGGGGCTGACGAACTTCGTCAAATACTACAACAGCGACATGCGCTTCGAGGGCTGGCGCTACCAGGAGGGCGACCGCTGGCGCCTTCTCATCGGCAATGGCGGCGACATGGTCGACGCCAAGATCGCCACGACCGACATCGACAGGTTCCGCGACCTTGCCAGGATGGCCGCGCGGGCCGCGGACGGGCTGGGCGATCCGCTCCGGCCTGCCCGCCACGGCTGGCGGCGCTATCACCTCTCCTATCACTTCATCCGGGACGCCGCCGGGCGGCCGGGGCGGATCGGCTTCTCCCGCGAACGGCGCCTCGCCGAGATCAGGGCCCGCGAGCTGCGCATCATGCTGCGCAAGGTGGCCTGGGTGGAGTCGAGCGAGGGGCCAGCGCCCGGCGCCGGTCCGGCCGGCGGCCCCCGGGTCCGCCAGAACCTGACCAGCTGGATCCGCAGCTTCGACGTCGCCGGCGACGAGACCAAGGTCCCGGTCGAGGTCTTCGCGCCCGCGCTCCGCTGGCTGCGCGACAAGCCGCTGGTCCAGGTGCTCCACGGCCGGGCCCGGGCCAGCGCGCGCCGCGCCTTCAGCATCCATGCCGGCGAGGATTTCAGCGACATCGTCTCCGGCCTGCGCCATACGGAAGAGACCGTCGAGTTCTGCGGGCTGGGGGTGGACGACCGGATCGGGCACGGGCTGGCGCTGGGGCTGGACCCGCACGCCTGGGCGGCGCGCCAGGGGCTGGCCATCGTGCCGCTGCAGGCCCATGTCGACAATCTGGTCTGGCTCTGGCACCACGCCACCGCCCTGGCGAACCGGGTGGAGGTGGCCGGGCGCGTCCTGCCGCTCCTGCGGCGGCGGCTCGACTTCTTCCTCCACGAGCTCCACGGGGGCTCCGCACCGGATCCGGAGGTGCTCCACCGCGCCTGGCGCCTGCGCCGGAACTGCCCTACCCGCATGCTGCGCGATCCGGTGGACCGCTGGCATGCGGATACGCGCTACTGGGCGCCCGATCTGGTGGCGGACCCCGACATCGCCAGCCGCCCGGAGTTCGGGGAGTATGTCCGCTACGTCTCAACCGCAGCGACCGACGCCGCCCGCCGCCGGGCATCGCCGCCGGTGCAGGTCCGGCAGGGGCGTGCCGGCGAGAGCGGCCGGATGCAGGGCCGCTTCGTCGATCATGTCTGCCCGGACGAGCTGGACCTCGTGGCGGCCGTCCAGGACCACCTGCTGACGCGGTTCGACGCGAGGGGCATCGTCATCGAGGCCTGCCCGACGTCCAATCTCTACATCGCGCGGCTGGACGGGTACGAGGAGCATCCCCTGTTCCGCTGGGCCCCGCCGGATCCCGCGCTTCTGGCACCCGGCGCCCGCTTCAACCGCTTCGGGCTGCGCACCGGACCGGTCGCGGTCTGCCTGAACACGGACGATCCCGCGATCATGCCGACGACGATCCTGACCGAGCATCACCTCGCCTGGGAAGCCGCCGTTCGCTGCCACGGCGTCTCGCGCGAGGCGGCGGGCGCCTGGATCGGGCGCATCCGCACGACCGGCGTCGACCTCTTCCAGCGCACGCACCGCGATACCGACCTGCATCCCTCGCCGAACGATGGGGGACGTCTGCCCTGACGGTGCCAGCCGCGTTGCCCCGGAACGGCACCGACGCCGCCGCATCCGAGCGGCTCAGGTAGAAAGAAGTAGCGGCGGGTCCGAGTGGGAGTGGACCCGCCGCTACATGCGGTCCGGCCAGGGCGCGCCGGCCGCAAGGGATTTGGCCTACTCCGCCGACAGTGGAGCCAGAGAGGCGGAACGGACCTGCTCCGCCACCGACGGCTGTACCGCCTCGACCCGGCCGTTCTGCACCACCCACACCCGTGACGCTCCCTCGAGCGCGATCGGGCGATGGGCCACCACGATGCGGGTGATCTCCAGCCGCGCCAGCTCCGCCATCACCCGCCGCTCGTTGGCGACATCAAGGTTGGCGGTGCCCTCGTCCAGGAAGAGCACCGCCGGTCTGCGGTAGAGAGCCCGGGCCAGCAGCACGCGCTGCCGCTGGCCGCCGGAGAGGGTGGAGCCGAGATCGCCGACCAGCGTCATGTAACCCATCGGCATCCGCAGGATGTCCTCATGCACCTGGGCGATCCGCGCCACCTCCTCGACCCGCGCCTGGTCAAGCTCCGGATCGAAGAAGGCGATGTTGTCGGCCAGCGTGCCGGCGAAGAGCTGGTCATCCTGCATCACCACGCCGATGCGCGACCGGTAGGTCGACAGACCGAGGGCGCGCATCGGCACGCCGTCCACAAGAAGCTCTCCCTCGGTGGGTGGGTAGAGCCCCATCAGCACTTTCAGCAACGTCGACTTCCCGCCACCGGAGGGGCCGACGAAGGCAACGAACTCTCCTGGCTGGATCGTGAGATCGACGCCCTTCAGCACCCACGGCTCGTGGTCGGCATAACGGAAGGACAGGTTGCGCAGTGACAGGGCGCCCCGCACCTCGCGCCCGCCAGAGGCAAGGGGAGCGTCGGGCGGCTCCTCCACCTCCTGGTGGACCACGTCGGCCAGCCGCTCGAGATGCAGTCCCAGCATGCGGAAGGCGAAGAACTGGTTCACCAGCGCGATGGCGCTGCCGGAAAACTGGCCGCGGTATGACTGGAACGCCATCAGCATGCCCAGCGTCATCTGCCCGTCGATCACCGCCCGGGCGCCGAGATAGAGCACCGCCAGGTTCTCCGCTCCCGACAGCAGGGCGTTGGCCGTCCCGCCCACCATGCCCAGCCGCTGTGCGCGAAGCCCCTGATTGATCGTGTCGGCGTAGGCGTTCTGCCAGAGCGCGTGCCGCTCCACCTCGCGTCCGAACAGCTTGAAGGTGCGGGCACCGCGGATCGTCTCAAGGAAGGTGGAGTTCTCCCGGGCCGAGAGCTGGATCGCCTCGTCCGCGAGCCGACGCATGGTCGGGTAGGACGCCGCGCGCACCACGATGAACGTGACCAGGCCGGCCAGCACCACGCCCGTCAGGACAGGCGCGTACATCAGCATCACCGCCAGCGTCACCACCGCCATGACGCCGTCCAGCAGCACCGCGATGACACCGCCGGTGAACAGCCCCTGCACCGGTCCCAGCGCGCCGAAGCGCGAAATGATGTCGCCCAGCTGGCGCTTCTCAAACCAGGGCACCGGTAGCCGCAGCAGGTGCCGCAGCAGGTTGCTTCGCATCTGGAAGCTGAGGCGAGTGCCGAAATGCATGGAGACGAACGATCGCAGCAGCGACGTCCCCATCTGGACCAGCATCATCAGCACCATGCCCACCGCCAGCGCGCCGAGCAGGTCGAGGTCGCCGGACGCGATGGCGCCGTCGATGACCATCTGGTTCATCATCGGGGACAGCAGCGCGAATAGCTGAAGGAACAACGACAGGACCAGCAGCTGGCCGATGCTGCCGCCGAAGCCCCGTGCGCTGGACCAAAGGTCGGAGAGGCGCACCCGCTCGACCGTCTCCCGGCGCTTGAACCCCTCCGCCGGCGCCAGCTCGAGCACCACGCCGGTGAAATGCTTGGAGGCCTCGGCCCAGGTCAGGCGCTTGAGACCGAAGGCCGGGTCGTGGATTTCGATTCCGCGAGCGGTCGCCCGCTTCAGCACCACGTAATGCGCCAGATCCCAATGCAGCACCGCTGGAACCGCAACCTGCCTGAGCGCGTCCAGCTCGGCCCGTAGCGGACGGGCCGAAAGCCCCAGCACGGAGGCGATCTCAAGCAGCGTTTTGAGGGTGGTGCCCTTCAGCGAGATGGAGAAGCGGCGGCGCAGCTCCGGCAGGGTGGTGCGGTGGCCGTGCCAGGCCGCGACCATGGACAGGCACGCCAACCCGCATTCCGCCGCCTCGCCCTGCAGGATGAGCGGAAGGCTGCGGCCGAAGGAGAAATTCAGCGGTTCCATCCGGGTGGCCTCCGCTAATTCGCCGCGACCGCCTCCCGGCGCGGCCGGCCGCGGGGACGGCTGCCCAGACGGTCGGCCGCGGCCCGCAGCATCCAGTCCGGACGTCCGGCCGGAACCGGCATCCGTAGGCAGAGTTCGACGAAGCGCTCCGTGTTGGGGGCGGGGCTGTGCGATGGCTCCGTCCGCAGCCAGGGCCAGCGTTCCTCGCCGGTGACCAAGCCGCGGCGGACCGGCAAGGTTCGAAGCAGGGCAAGCACCTGGTCCGCGGCGGGACCCTGCTCGACCTCGACCGACCGGTAGCGGCCGTGCCAGAGAGCCCCTTGATGGCCATAGCGCGACCGGTAGCGCTGCACCTGCGTCGTCAGCAGATCCCGCATCATGCGGCCCAACCCGCCCGCGTCCTCTGGCCGCGCCAGCAGGTGGAAGCCGTCGGGCAGCAGACACAGGCCCGGAACCGTGACCGCATGCTCCTTCTGCTTGTCCCGGAGAAGGAGTTGGAACTCCTTGTAATCGTTCGGCGTGCGGAAAGCGTTCGTGCCCTGAATGCAAGTATGGCTGATATGGTAAAGTGCCCCGGCGCGTGCACTCCTGGCTTTCCTAGGCATTTCATACTCCCGCCCGTGTTAATACAATCATTGGTTTCTTGTCGATGCGCCAGAAAGGCCAACAGATCGCCGATTCGGTAGCCGCGCACTCTGCGGGAGTCAACGTGGAACCTGTTCACTGCTGGTTAACGCGACGGCGAGTATTTACCTGAACAACCGTTCATTTTCGCGGCTGAAACCATTGAAACAGTGCGGGTTTTGCCCGCACACCCATAGCCGCGACGTGCTTCCGGTAGCCTGCTGCAGCGCACAACAATCTTTGAGGGGACTGTCCCCTATTTTTTGCAGGCTCGACAGTTTCGGGCGGCGCGGCCACCCTTGGCGACATCGGAATTCACCGGCAGGCGGTGCCGTCGGTTCAATGGGGAGGGTGACATGGCGAAGATGGTGAGGCCGCTCGGTATCGACGAGATCGAGCGGGTATCGGGCGGGCATGGGGGATTGGAGATGGTGCCGGTGGTGCAGGACGATCTGCTCTCCCGCGCCCAGGAGATTGATGACGTCATCTGGATGGGGGGCGTCGACCAGCGCGTCGGCGACCAGGCCGGAAGCTCGATGCCCGACCCGTCCACCGACACCATGCCCTTCGAGGGGCCGAATGAGACGGCGCAGGATCGGCGCCACTCCCATCGCTGGCGGCCGCTGCGGCCCCGGCCGGAGGAACTCTCCAGCCTGTAACACCGGCTGGGAAGGGGGCGCTCCACCACCGGGTCGCACGGGAATGCCAAGGCGGCGGAGCGCGTGTTTGCTGAAACCGACAAAAGGGAATGACCTACATGCACAAAGTGACGCACATTGGGACCCGCGAGCTGACCACCGGTGAGATTCAGTCAGTTAATGGCGGGCTGAGCATGGATGACTTGATTTGGGGAAGTGGCGACCAGTTCAATAACGGTGGCACAACGATCTCAAACAATCGTGACGGGTCAATTACGATATGTAGCGAAACGGCCAACGACTCGATCGTCTGCTTCACCCACGAACCCTCCGCACCCGCACCGGTACAAGAACCGGCGCCGTTGATGTCACCCGCCGTATGTGGTGCGATTTATGGTGCGGGAGCAGGACTGATGACCGTGTTGGCTCCGACGGTCGTTGGCGCTGGTTTTGGAGCAGCGACCGTGCTTGCTGGTGCTATTGCCTGCGACTAGTTCGGAGTAATCGTGATTGCAATGAAGCCCCTGGCACCGGGGGCTTCGTTGCTGATAATGGACCTTGATATATAAGCCGATCCGGTGAATCCATTTGCGAAGCTCTCCACTTGAATTGGCTAGATGACATTCTCGTGTTGAATCCAGAAGAAAGCTGTCAGCTCGGAGTAGATTGTGTTCGGCTCCATTTCCTGGGGTGCATAGTTGGATATGATAAGAAATCTGCATAATTATAAAATCCTAGCGATTTCTGCTGTTTTACTTCTCAGCGCAGTCGTACATCTGATAATTCCCAATATCACCAGCGCCAGGCAGGAAAGAGACGACATTGATGTATTCAAGTCATTGGCTACTCGGTGCTCCGAGAGGGGTTCGTTGGACTCCTGGTCCTTTGATGACGTCTTGTGCATCAATGGTGAAATCGGCACCAAGATGCTGGTGGATATAGAGAATGTTGAATGGACCGCAGTTGATACTGTGATTGTTGACAGCGGCGGTGGTGACGTAGCGATCGCAATTCAAATTGCTGAGAAGATCGCTAGCCAAAAGATTACGTTGGTGGTTAGAGGACGGTGCCTGTCGTCATGCGCAAACTATTTGTTCATCGCAGCGTCACTGAAGATCGTCCTCAAAGATTCGAAAATTGGATGGCATGGTGGACCAGGAACAGCAGAGGATTATGGGATAAGTGATCCTGCAAGGGCAGAAAAAATAAATTCCATAAGAAAGCTTAGTGACGACTTTCTCACGAAAATGGGTGTGAGCACCGAAATATTGTACTCGGCTCCACAATGGGCGGTAAGTGAAGGCGAACGGCGCAAATCGCTCGGCGCGGATTTAAGAAGTTTTACATGGTCGTACAATGCTGAGGAGTTGCTAAGAAGATTTAATGTAAAAAATGTCCTATTTGAGAGGTGATCGTGGGTAGTTTTGTTGCTCGAATTTTCGGTTCTAAGCTTTAGAAGCTGTTCAATGAACGTCGGCTGATCGGGTGGGGGCAATCTCGTCCGCTGCGAGTCCATCGAACATCACCGTCAGCGTTTCGATGGTGAAGTGGCGTTTGCAGCGCTCGTCGTTTCCAATGCTGTGTCCAATCTCACGCGCAGAGGTAGACTATGGGTTGGTTTTATTGGGTGCCTTTGATATCCGGCATTTCAACAATGTTTCTGGCGCCTATGGCGATGCCTGATTACCTGGTAACAACAGTAATTTTTGCGGCCGTACTGTATTGCTTCTCCAAAGCGACGAGCGCAATCGTGAGGGTTGCGGGTATCAAGAAGCACGAGAACATGTACATTTTAACAGTTAACCTACTTGTTACGCTAGCGGTATGCTTGAGGGTTTTTGAATTTTTTGACTAAACTCGTGCTTCGAAATCACCGATGCTGTAGTCTACCTCTGGTATCTGGTGAAGAAATGCTTCTCAGGCTTTGGGAATGGTTTCATGGCGATATCCTTGCTTCCTCCAGCCTCCTCAGGAATTGGTCCGGCCCGCTTCTGCACCAGGGCTTGGCTATCCTCCCAGGCCGCGCAAATTTCATTTGTGAAATAGCTTGATCTATCACAAGAGAGCTGCTCTGCCCGACTTCTTCGGGCTGGGCAGGTTGTGAGGATTTAGTCTCGCCGAACGGCACTCACGCTCGCCGGCACAAGGGAGATCCACCGCAAAGCCTGCTTCAGGCAGCACGGGGACTCCCTTGCTGATGATGAGCGGCCGCTTCGGCCACAGGAACTCCCCGGCGTCGAGCACAGGCTGGGAAGGGGCGCTCCACCACCAGGTCGCACGGGAATGCTATGGCGGCGGAGCGCGTGTTTGTCGAAACCAACAAACGGGAGCAGTGTAACATCATGCTGAATCAGATCAACATTCGCAGCCTTTCCGATGCCGAGATCGGCCTCATCAGCGGCGGCATCGAGGAGATCGTCATCTCCGCGGAGCGGCGGGTGCAGGATGGCGGCTTCGATATCTCCACCAGGCACTACAACGACGGCAGCGTCGCGGTGATCGTGGCGGCTTTCGCGGACGGCGGCGGTGGCGAAACCGCCCTGCATATCGCCGCGCCCGAGATCACCGTCGCCTCGGATCCCTATTGCATCGAGCTGGAGTGGGAAGTCACGGCGTCTGTCGGTCGCGAGACGCCCATCGGCGGAGTCCAGGCCTCGGGGAAGCTCTCAGGCGATCCGCTTGAGTGGTGCTTTGACTGAATTCAGGTGATGGGGAGCGCCGGCGTTGCTGGCGCTCCTCTTTCCCGGGAGAGGGGCATGCGGTTTCCGGTTGTGATCAGGACGTTGCGGATGCTCTCCGTCACGGTTCTCCTCGGCGGGCTCGGACAGGGCGCCGCCGCCGGGCCCCTGTGCGACTACAGGCAGGCCCGCATCTCCGATGACGGCCGGACCGTTCTCTACAACGCCGACCCGGCGGTGCAGCGGACATGGCAGGCGATCGAGCTCGCCGGCATGACGGAACGCCCGACCGTCTTCGATCATCAGGCCGCGCTGTTCCCCCTGGAGGGCGGGCACGTGGCGGCCCTAGACAAGGGACTCTGGGTCCTGGCGGACCATGACGGCCGGAACCGGGTCGAATCCCGCCGGCTGCGGGATGTGCATGGCGGCCCGGGGAGGGTCCTGTTCAATGTCCACCCTTTCCAGCTGCCGACCGGCGGCAAACTGTACTTCAGCGTCGCCGACGAAGGGGCCACCACCCTGTACGCCCTCGACCTGGTCTCCGCCGACATCACGCGGCTGTCGCGGGCGGAGGGCGTCATCCAGCGGTGGGTCGTCGACGATGCCGGCCGGCCGCTGTTCCGGCAGCGATTCACGCCCGCCGGCGCCGGTTACTCGTCCGTCCGCACGGTGGAGGCCGCGGCACCAGGCAAGGACGGCAAGATCCTGTTCCGGGACGACGAACTCGCCACTTTCCAGCTCGGGCGCCACGGCTCGGACTATTATCTGGTGAACCGGCTGCAGACCGAGACGACCGGTATGGATAAGGTCGATCCGTCGGATGGGCGACTTTCCCGGATGATCCGGGATGAGCGCATCGATACCGTCCGCTATGTCATCGATCCGCAGAGCGGCAGGGTGCATGGCGGCATCCTGGAGGCCGACGAGCATCGGTTCATCCGCCCCGACGCCGTGCTGGAACGGATCGAGGAGGGGCTGCGCGCCGCCTATCCCGAAGGCATCGCGAAGCTCACCGTCGCGGCTAACCGGAACGACGGCCGCGAGATCATGGTCGACGTGACCACGGCCCTGGGCCGCCGCGACATCCTGCTGTACCGGGATCATGGCCGCGAGGCGACGCGCCTGGCCCGGTGCGATGAGGGCGGCAGGGTCCGCATATCAGCGCACCGGGTGCCGGCCAGGGACGGCGGTTCCGTGTTCGCCTATCTCCTTGAGCCTACGGATGAGGCGGTGGCCGGGACGGGTGGGCAGGTGATCTTCATCCATGGCGGCCCGAACGACCGTTACTGGACGGGCGCGAATCCGCTCGCCATGAGGCTGGCCCGCGAAGGCTCGAAGGTCCTCTTGGTCAACTACCGTGGCTCCGAGGGGTACGGGTCGGCCTACCGGCTGGCCGGCAAGGGTTGGGGTGTCGGCAACCGGAAGGAGACCGACATTGTCGATGCGGCGCGCTGGGCCGAGCGGAGCGGGGTATTCGATCGCGACCGGGTCGCGCTGGTGGCGGACAGTGCCGGCGCGTTCATCGCGATGTCGGTGATGCAAAACGAGGAGATGGACGTCGGCCACGCCTTCCTGCTGTCGCCCTTGTTCAACGTGGCGTCGGTGGTCGCGGCTTACGACGCGGCCGGGGCGCCGACCGTGAACCTGCGGGAAGCCTTCTCGCTCGATGATGGCCGCGGCGAACTGGCCGAGCTGCGCCTCGATCGCAGGATATCGGCCGACGTGATCAGCATCTTCCAGGGAGAAGCGGACAGGATCACCGTGGCGGCCGAAACGGAGCGGGTGGTCGAGAAGCTGCGCGCGCTGAAGATCGACACCGAATATTCGAAGATACCGCGGGCCGGCCACTCCATACTCGATGATGGCGGTCTCGACCTGATCTCGGCGGCGATAACGAAGGCCCTGCGCTGTTCGGCCGCCCGGCAGGATGGATGCGGTGCCGCGCTGAACCTGCAATAGCAACCGCAATCGCTCCGCCCGGTCCGTTCGGCGGAGGGGCGGGGAGTCCTCCCGACGGCCCCGCCGCATCGGAACACCGGCCGTTTCCCGACGGGGAGCGCCACCAAAGCAACCGCGAACACACCAAAGGCTCGCTTCGCCATGCTCATGCTCTTTCGCCAGGAGTCCATCGATCATCGCCGTCGGCGGCTCTTCGGAGAGGTGGTGCTGTCGCAGCCGGTCAGGCATGGGCTGCTGACCCTGTTCCTGGGCGGAACGATCGCCGTCGCGCTGGCGTGGATGGCGGCCGGCACGTTTTCCTGGACCCAGTCCTCTCCCGGCTTTGTCGTCCCCGCCGCGGGCATGGCCCAGGTCCATGCCGCGCGCGGCGGCACGGTGGAGCGTGTGCTGGTCCGCGAAGGCGAGCGCGTCGCCGCCGGGCAACCGCTGCTCCGGATCTCGCTCGACGTCAGCGGCGCCGGTGGCTCCATCCCGGCCCGTTTGCGTCAGGAGATGGAGGGACGGCTTGCGGAACTCGATCTCCAGGAGAGGACGGCCGGGGAGCGGCAGGCGCAGGATCGCCGGCGCATCGAGGACCGTCTTGCCGGCATCGGCGCGGAACTGGCGCGCCTGGACGAGCGGCTGGCCGGTGAACGCGAGCTGCAGCGCATGGCGGACGAGGAGGAGCGCCGCTGGGCCGCCCTCGCCGCCGCCGGCAACGCCACCCGCACGGACCATGCCCGCCGCCGCCAGCAGGCTCTGGGACAGGCCAATGTCGTCGCCGAGCTGGAGCGCCAGCGCGCCGCCCGCGAGACGGACCGCCGCGACGCGGAGAACACGCTCGCCGCCCTGCCGCTGCAGCTGGAAGAGCGGCTGTCCCAGCTGCGCGCCGTCCGGGCGGACCTCGCCAAGGCGCTCACGGAACTGGAGCTCTCGGCGGGATATGTGCTGACAGCCCCGATCTCCGGCCGCATCGCCGCCCTGCAGGCGACCGAGGGGCAAGCGGCGGCACCGGCCCTGTCGCTGGTTGCCATCGTACCGGATGGTGAGGCGGGGACCGGTGCCGTCGAGGCTCACCTGCTGGTCCCCTCACGCTCGGCGGGCCTGGTGACGCCGGGCCAGACGGTGCGGCTGCGCGTCGATGCCTTTCCCTACCAGCGGTTCGGCTTCGTTGAGGGGCGGGTGGCGCAGGTCTCCCGTACGGCATACAGGCCAGGCGAGCTGTTGGCGCCTGTGCCGTTCAGTGAGCCGGTCTACCGTGTCGTCGTCGCGCTTGACCGCGGCACCGTGGAGGCTTACGGCAAGCGCCGGGACCTGATGCCCGGAATGACGCTCAGCGCCGATATCATCGTCGACCGCCGCAGCTTCCTTGATTGGCTTCTCGACCCCTTGAGGGCCGCTCGTCTGCGCACCTCATAAAGATAGTGTTGTATGGACATCAGGCTGGCCGCCGATCTTGGCCCGGAAATGCCGATCTGCTCATCCACAGCAGCTATTTCCCATCCATGGCCGCATCTGACACCCGTGCGCGGAACCGCCGCGCGGGCGGCGCTTGCCCGTGCAAGTGATTCGCAATAGGTATGCGGGAACGCCACGCAATCCTGGGGACGCGTCATGGGTGATTTCCGTCTGAAGCTCTGGGTCGGAATCGGGGCCTCGCTGCTGGCCGGCGGGGCGGCGGCGCCCGTGCTGGCGGACCCGCAGCCGGCGAAGCCGGGCGTCGCCGCCTCCGGCACCACCGCCCAGGCCGCGCCGGGCGCGCACGGACATGGCGCCCACGGCCAGGCCAAGCCCGGCGAGGGCGGAGAAGGTGGTGAGGGCGGCGAGGGCGGCGAGGCCGGGGCGTTGGCGGGGCTGCCGCCGCAGGCCGCCTTCGCGGCGCAGCTGCACCTGATGCTGGGGCACCTGCGGGTCGGCCAGGAGCTGCTGGACCAGAAGCGGCCGGAGGACGCTGTCTTCCATTTCCTGCACCCGGCCGAAGAGATCTACGGCGGCATCGCGGACGAGCTCGCGGCGCGCAAGGTCCCGGCCTTCCAGGCCGAGCTGGAGGCGCTAGCGGCCCTGGTGGAGAAGCGCGCCCCGGTCAAGGATGTCGCCGCCGCCAGGGCCCGCGTCACCGCCGCCATCGACCGCGCCCTGGCGACCGTGCCGGCGGCCGAGGGCGCCAGCGCCGGCTTCACGCTGACGGTGGCGATCGGCCTGCTGCGTACCGCCGCCGAGGAATACGCCGCCGCCATCGAGGACGGCCGCTTCAAACTGGCCGTCGAGTACCAGGACAGCCGGGGCTTCGTCTGGCAGGCGCGCGCGCTGGTCGAGGCGCGGGCCGACGCCTTCCGGGCCAAGGACGCCGACGCCTATTCCCAGATCCTGGCGACCTTCAACGATCTGCAGAAGGCTTGGCCGGGCGCCCTGCCGCCGACGGCGCCCATCGTGCCCGCCGCCGACGTGGCCGCCGCCGTCTCCCGGATCGAGCTGCGCGCGGGGCGCTTCTCCTGACATGCGCTCCTTGAGCGCCGGCGGGGTGCTGGCGGGGTTCCTGCTGGGATTGGGGCTGTGGGCGGCGCTGCCCACGGGCGCCGCCTCCGGCCCCGTGGCGCCCGCCATCGGCGCGGACGCGCCCGCCGCCGTCCCGGCCGCTTTCATCCGCCCGGCCGCCGTGCCCTTCCCGGCGGACAACCCCTACAGCCCGGAGAAGGCGGCGCTGGGCGAGCGGCTCTTCTTCGATCCCCGCCTGTCCGGCGGCGACGGCATGGCCTGCGCCGCCTGCCACGATCCGGCCAGGGGCTGGTCGGACGGGGTGCCGCTGGGCCGGGGCGAGCCGGGCACGGTGCTCACCCGCCGCACCCCCGCCATCCCCGACTTGGCCTGGGGCCGGCTGTTCTTCTGGGATGGTCGCGCCGCCAGCCTGGAGGAGCAGGCGCTGGGCCCCATCGCCTCGCCGGTGGAGATGGCGCAGGATCTGGCCTCTCTGCCGGCCGAGCTGGCGGCCGATCCCGACTATCCCGCCCTGTTCCGCGCCGCTTTCCCCGAGTCCGGCGGGCGCATCACGGTCCAGGACGCCGCCCGCGCGCTCGCCACCTTCCAGCGCACCGTGCGCACGGCGGAGAGCCCCTTCGACCGCTGGGCCGCCGGCGACCAAGCCGCTGTGACCGAAGAGGCGAAGCGCGGCTTCGCCCTGTTCACCGGGGCCGCTGGCTGCGCCAACTGCCACGCAGGCTGGCGCTTCACCGACGACGCCTTCCACGACATCGGCCTGCCCTCCACCGACCGGGGGCGGGGGGCGGTGCTGGGCGACACGGCGGCGGACCATGCCTTCAAGACGCCCTCGCTGCGCGACGCGGCGCGGCGTGCGCCCTACATGCATGACGGCTCGCTGCCCGACCTCGCCGCCGTTATCGAGCACTACGCCACCGGCATCGTCGGGCGGCCCGGCCTGTCGGAGGATCTGCCCCGGCGGCTGGACCTGGGCGCGCGCGACAAGGCCGACCTGCTGGCCTTCCTGGAGAGCCTGACCGGCGACGCGCCGGCCACGGCCGCCCCGCCCGCCGTGGCGGCGACCGCGCCGGTGCCGCCGCCGGCGGCGGGCTCGGCCCCGGCGCTGGTAACCGTCTCGCAGAAGGACCGCGCCTTCGCGCCGGCCCTGATCCGCCTGTCGGCCGGCGGCAGCCTGGAGGTGCTGAACGACGACACGCGGCGCCACAACGTCCGGGTCAGCGAGCCGAACCTGGAGGTCAACACCGGCATCCAGCGCCCCGGCGAGACGGTCCATATCCGCTTCCCCGAGCCCGGCCGCTACGGCGCCTATTGCGGCATCCATCCGGAGATGCGGCTGACGGTCGAGGTGGCGCCGCCGCCGGGCGCGCGGCGCTGACGGGTCCGTGCTACCCTGCCGGCGGCAGCGGGGGAGGGTGGCATGCGGACGGGACGGCGCGACCTCATCATCGGCGGCGGCCTGGGCGCGCTGGCGGCCGGCACCGTCTCGGCGGCCCCGACCGCGCCGGCCCCGGCGGACCAAGCGACGCTGACGGCGCCGGGCGCCCGGCTGGAGATGGCGATCCGCTTCACCCGCGGCGGGGTCGAGCGTGGGCGGGAGCGCGCCACCTGCACGGTGAACGCGAACGGCACGCTCACCCTGTCGGCCCGCAGCGAGAGCCGGGACCCGCGCGTGGTGCGCGACACCACCTATCTGCTGGCGCCCGACCACCGGCCGCTGGCCGCCTTCGTGCTGATGACCAACGACGGCCGGCCGGACTGGTGGGCGCAGTACCGCTTCACCGACGGCGCGGTGGAGATGGAGGGGTGGGGCGTGGACGGCCGCCGCGGGGCGGGGCGCTTCCCCCTGCAACGGCCGGTGGCGGCCTTCGTCACCCATGCCGTGGCGACCGACATGTTCGTGGCGCGGGCGGCGGACCGGGCGCGGCCGGGGGAGGTCGTACGGACCCTGGTGCATCTCTCCTCGGCCGACCCCTACGGCCGCACCGGGCCGGAGTTCGTGGCCCGCGAGGTGGGGGTGCGGATCACCGACGGCGGGCTGGTGGCGACGCCGCTGGGGCCGCTCAGGGCCGACCATGTCGAGCTGCACCTGCCGGACGCGACAGGCAGCCTGCAGCCCTTCCAGGACATGTGGTGCCTGGCTGGCACGCCCATCTTCCTGCGCTCCCGCGCCCGGCCGCCCTACGACACGCTTTACGAGCTGACGGCGCTGGAGTTCTTCCCGCCGGGCGCTTGACCTAGCTCAAGGCCGGCGGCGCGGAAGGGATGCAGGGTGGCGGGGCCGCCACCAGCAGGAGCCGTCGCCATGTCCGCAGCCCATTCCTCCGCATCGCCCGCAGCGGGAGCCCGGGCCGCGCGCTTCACCGACCATCTCTTCGCGCCGGTGCGCATCGGCGCCGACCAGATCCGCGAGCTGCTGGTCCCCTTCGGCCATGCCCCCCACATCCGGCGCCACTCCGCCACCGTCATCATATCGCGGGTGCAGCTGGTGGCGGCGCTGTTCGCGGTGATGGTGCCGCTCTGGTCGGTGGCCGACCTGCTGGTCTTCCCCTGGCCGCAATCGGGGCTGATGACGCTGATGCGGCTGGCCTCGGGGGCAGTGTTCCTGGCGCTCGCCTGGCCCTGGCGGTGGAGCGGCTCGCGCGCCCAGGCCGACCTGCTGCTGCTGGCGCTGCTGCTGGTGCCGCCGCTCTTCTACCTGCTGTCGATCCCGGTGCTGGCCCCGGCGCTGGCGGGCGCGGCCGATGGCGGGCGCGCCGCGCTGGTCGCGCATCTCTACGCGCTGATGCCCAACGTGGTGCTGGCCGGCCTCGCCATCTTCCCGCTGACGGCGCTGGAGGTGCTGCTGTTCGCCGCCCCGGCCTTCCTCATCACGCTGGCCGGCATCGTGCTGCAGGGCGGCACGCCGTCGATGGCGGCGCACGGCCCCACCTTCTGGCTGATGGGGCTGGTGATGGGCGCGGCGATGTTCTCCGGCATGAGCCAGCTGCACTACATGGCGGCGCTGGTGAACCGGGCCATGACCGACCCGCTGACCGGCGTGCACACCCGCCGCTCCGGCGCCGAGACGCTGGATCTGTTCTTCCGCCTGTCGGCCCAGCAGGGCACGCCGCTGGCCGTGGCCTTCGTCGACATCGACCATTTCAAGGGGATCAACGACGGCTTCGGCCATGACGAGGGCGACAAGGCGCTGAGGCGGGTGGCCGAATGCCTGCGGGGCGCGCTGCGCGGCGGCGACGTGCTGGTGCGCTGGGGCGGGGAGGAGTTCCTGGCGATCCTGGCCAACACCGACGTCGAGGGGGCCCGCACCGTCGTCTCCCGTCTGCGCGCCCAGGGGTTGGGCCAGCGCCCCGACGGCCGGCCGCTGACCGCCTCCATCGGCGTGGCCGAGCGCCTGGCCGACGGGGTGGAGGACTGGCCGCGGCTGGTGGAGCTGGCCGACGCCCGCATGTACGAGGCCAAGCGCCGGGGCCGCGACCGCGCCGTGCTGCCCGGGCCGGTCGTGGTCAGCCCCGCCGCCTAGGGCCCGCGCCACCCTGCGGCGCTCCCAGGAATGTCACGGCGCCCGGGACGAATGCCCCGAAAATGCCCGCACCCAGCCGCTATGGTCCCTATCGATCGGGGTGCGGCGACGCCCTCGAGAGCATAGCCCGAGAGCATCATTGGGAAGGGTTCCATGAAGAAGAGTGCGTTTGTGGTGATGACCGGCCTGGTCCTCGGCATGGCGGCGCCGGCCGAGGCGGGCAGCGGCTCCAAGGGCGCGGCGCTGGGCGCCGGCATCGGCGCGCTGGGCGGCGCGGTGATCTCCAACGGCGACGCCGGCACCACCGTCGGCGGCGCCGTCATCGGCGGCCTGCTCGGCTACGGCCTGTCCGGCAGCGACAAGAAGGAGAAGGTGGTCGAGCACCACCATTACCACCATGTCGGCAAGGGCCAGCCCGCCAAGCGCTGCCGCCGCAAGCATCACTGAGCCTGACCGCCGCCCCCGTTCCGGCGGGGGCGGCCTCAGCCCGGGCGGGCCAGGCGCAGCGCCGTGTCCAGCGCCTCGCCCGAGGCGGCGGGGACGTCCGGGGCGATGCCGACGCCTTCCCAGTCGCGGCCGTCGTCCGGATTGTAGGTGCGGCCGACCGGCACGAAGACGGCGAAGCCGTGCGGCAGGGACCGGCGGCTGCCGTAATGGTTGGCGCCGGCGGTGGTCTCGCCCACGATGGTGCCGCGCCCGGTGCGCTTCAGCACCAGGGCGAAATGCTCGGCGGCCGAGGCCGTGCGGGCCGAGGTGAGATAGAAGATCCTGGCGTCGCGGATGCCCGCCGGCTTTGCGGCCGGCTCGACCCGGTGCTCGCGCCTGACGATGCCGGGCGGGCCGGCGACGCGGCGGAAGCTCTCGACCCGCTCGATCGGATCGTCGCCCGCCTCCGTCACGGCGGCGCGGGTCTCGATGGTCAGCAGCGATCGCGGCTCGGCGAACAAATGCGGGAACAGCAGGTCCATGATGATGGGCGTGCCGCCCCGGCATTCCCGCACGTCGATGACGACCGTCTGCGCCCCGGCGAACTCCGCCAGGAACCGCTCCACCGCCGCATTGGTGGCGCGGCCGTAGCCGAACTCCTTGATCTCGATATAGGCGACGCCCGGCGCCAGCCAGGCCGTCCTCGCCACCGACTCGCGCGATCCGCCGGAGAAGAAGGACAGCAATGATTTCAGGCTGGTGCCCCGGGGCGGCAGGACCCGCAGATGCCGGTCCGGGCTGACCGCGTCCAGATCCTCGGTCAGGCGGCGGGCTAGGCCGTCGGTGTCGCCGATGCCGGCGTAGTGCCCGGCGGCCTGCGCCTCGCGCAACGCCCGGGCATAGGCGGCGCCGGTCTCCGCATGGACGTAGGACGCTTCGAGCAGGCGGGCCAGATCGGCCACCACCTCCCCGGCCTCGCGCGCGTCGATGGGGCGGCTGTCCGGTGCGTCCTTGCGCGCCGCCACCGCCTCCGCCCGCTGGGAGTGGAGGACCGCGCCCACCGGCAGGGCCAGCAGGCCCGCCATAATCGCCTTCGCCAGAAACCGCTTCGCCATAATGCCCCTCGCGACCACCAGTGCCGCCCATCATGGGACGGCCCGCGCGGCAGCGCGCGCAGTGTTACCGGGCGGAAACCGGAATTTGCGGCCGGGTTACTTTCGCCGCCCGGCCGCGCGGGGCGTCAGAAGCCGTAGCTGAGCGAAAGGGCGCCGGTGAAGGCCCCCTCGCGCGCCACCACGGGGCTGTCGGCGGCGTCGCCCACCAGCCGGTCGTAGCCGCCGAACAGCGCCAGGGTCCAGCGCTCCGACAGCGGGTGGATCACGCCGCCGCCGAAGCCGACCGAGTGGATGCCGGCATCGGCGTCGTAGCGGGCGCGCTCGCCCACCCGCGCCTGCCGCTCCGACACGCCGAACCAGGTCCGGGCGAACTTGCCGTCGCCCAGCGCCAGGGTCGGGCCCAGGGTGAGCGCGGTGCCGCCGCCCAGCGGCTGGAACCAGCGGGCGCCCAGCTCCAGCGTCGTGCCGTCGCCGCCGCCGAAATCGCGGGCCAGCGTGGCCGACAGGCTGATCTGGTCGATCCTCTGCTCGGCGAAGAGGCGCAGCTGCGGCGCGGCGTCGATGTCGCCCATGCCGCGCAGCCGCACCCGGTCGTCGCCGTCGTCGCGGCCGAAGCGGGCATGGAGCGCGGCGCCGGCGCGCAGGCCGTCCCCGCCCGTCAGCAGATTGACGCCCAGCCCGTCGCGGGCGTTCAGGAACACGCGGTCGCGCCAGGTGACCTCCAGCGACGGCACCGGCAGCACCCTGTAATCCTTCGCGCCCGGATACTCAGGGCCGACGATGGCGGCGGCGCCCAGCGACACCTGCCAGTCGCCGGTGCGCTCGGCCGGCCGCTGCGCCTGCGCCGCCGCAGGAACCAGGAACAGCGCCAGGGCCGCGTACTTCAGAACCTTCATCACACTCTCCGATGCACCCGAACGCCCCGCCGCCGGGGGCGGCAGGGGTGCATGGAGCTATGACGCGGCGGCGCGGCTGACAAGTGCCGGTTGCGCAGGACAGCCGGCAGCAGATGGTCCGGCGTGCGCCGCCTCAGGGCCTGGCCGGCGCCGCCAGAGCCCGCAGCTGCCGGTCGCAGCCCCGCGCCGCCAGGAAGGCGCTGCGCATCGCGTCGGTCGTCAGGCTGGCCGGCAGCAGATGCACCGTGACCGGCACCGACGGGCGTCCGTCCAGCGCCAGCGTCACCGTCTGCCGGTCGGCCAGCGGCAGGTCGCCGGGCAGGGTCAGCTCGGTCTGGGCCGTCGGCCAGATCACCCGGCGGTTCCAGGACCGGTCGGTGGCGGCGACCACCAGCTCGGCGTCGGTGACGGCCACGGGCCGGGTCACCGTCACCGGCTGGCCCTGGCGCACGCAGGCGTTGCCGGCCGCCGTGGCGTCCAGTTGCCAGGCGTCGGCCATGCCGGGCTGCACCGCCCGCGCGGCGCCGACGGCGGTGGCGTCGGGCGCCCGCGCTGCCACCAGCGTCGCCAGCGATTCCACGACCTTGTTGCCGCCGGCCGGACCGCCGCCCGCCGGCGCGCCGGTGAAGGGGCCCTTCAGCGTGATGGTGGTGCCGTCCGACGAGACCAGGCTG
This sequence comes from Azospirillaceae bacterium, assembly GCA_035626475.1. GTDB lineage: Bacteria > Pseudomonadota > Alphaproteobacteria > Azospirillales > Azospirillaceae > DASPKT01. Next base: position 1,650 of record DASPNP010000015.1, on the reverse strand, counting down.
AGCCGGGCGCCCTCAGGCAGAGTGACCGGCGCCGCCCCGTCCAGCGTCTGGCCGACCTTCAGCTCGACGCCGCGCGCGTCCACCACCACCAGCTCGGCGGCCTGCGCCGCCAGGGGCGCCAGGGCCAGAAGGGCGGTGATCGCAAGGATCTTCATGATCGTTTCCTTCCCGTAATGATCTAGTTGATGCCCGGCGCCGGGCGCAGGACATAGTCGGCGCCGGGGTCGTAGCCGGCGAAGCTGACGATGCCGTAGGCCGGGGTCTGCGGCGTGGTGGCGGTCACCATCTCGTGGACCCGGCGGAACAGGGCGTAGCCCACGTCGGCGCGGTCCAGCCGCTCCAGCCCGGCGAGCAGCGCCTTGGCGAAGGGCGAGTTGGCCTGGCCGTCCAGCACCGGCTCGTCGCCGCCTGATGACAGCGCCATCACGGCCCGCAGCGCCGCCACGGTCCCGGGATCGCCCGCGCCGGCCACGTCGCCGCCCGAGGCGAAGGCGCCGGAATAGCAGCTGTCGGCCACCAGCATCATCTGCCGCGCCGGCATGCGGTGCAGCAGGCGGGAGATGTCGGCGTTGGAGATCCACTCCTTGGCGCTGGTCACCCCGGCGTCGGCCGGCAGCCAGTAGCCCTGGCCGGTGCGCGGGAGGGAGAAGCCGTGGCCGGCATAGTAGACCAGCACCCGGTCGGCCTCGGTCAGGCCGCGGCCCAGTTCGCGCAGCGCGTCCACGATCCCGGCCTTGCCGGCGTCGCGCACGACCCTGACCTCGAACCCGAAGCGTTGCGACAGCACCGCGCCCACCGCGTCGGCATCCGCGCCGGGGGTGGTCAGGTCGGGGATGCGCGGGTCGGCATAGGCGCTGTTGGCGAAGATCAGCGCCACCCGGCGGCCCTCCGGCTCCGGCTGCGCGGGGCTGGCGCGCGGGGAGTCCACCACCAGCACCTGGTCGGCGCGGTTGCCGTCCTCGTCCGTGATCTCGACCCTCACCTCGTTGCGGCCGGCCCGCAGGGGCACGCGCGCTTCGAACCTGCCGGTCTCGTCGATGAAGACCCAGCGGCCCTGGACGCGCGCCTGCAGGAAGCGCGAGCGGTCCAGGACCGTGCCCTGCACCAGCACGCGGCCGTCGGCGCCGATGCCGGCGGACTTCACGGCGGTCAGGCGCGGCGGCTCGGCGTCGGCGGCGCCGGGCAGGGCGAAGATGCCGGCGGCGTCGGGATTGCCCGCGATCTCCTCCAGCGCCTCGGCGTAGAGGCTGGTGCGCATCTCCTTCTGCACCCGCTGGAACAGGCCGAGATAGGCCAGCATCAGTTGGCCGTCGACGCCGTTGCGGGCCAGCTCGGCGCGGAACTGGCCGAAGGGCACCTCCTCGCCGCGGGCCAGCGCCTGCAGGCCGGGTGCCGCGGCGCGGGCGGCCGGGTCGTTGGAGCGCCGGATGCCCTGCAGCAGCTCGGCGACCGGCACCTGCTCCAGCGCGGCCTGCCGCGTCTGGTTGTTCACCCCGCCCTGCGCCACCGTGCGCAGCGCGTCGCCCAGCGGCTGGGTGCGCAGCACCGCCGCCGTCTCCGCCGTGTTGGGCGGGGGCGGGGCGGGCGGGGGCTGCAGCACCGGCGGCGGCGGCAGGGGCTGGGGCGCCGGCTGCTGCGGCAGCGGGGCGC